>JBBRMH010000054.1:0-20521 GCA_038230935.1 Burkholderiales bacterium
ATGGAAATGCAGCTGCTGCAGCTCCTGATTGACAACGCGCCGCCCGATAAGCGCACCGAGGTATCCAATGGCCTGCTCAACGGACCTCAAACCCGTTCCGGGCAAGTCGATGCGGTTGATAACCAGGCCCAGGTTGACGACCTTCTGGCCAGTCTGGGTTTTTAGGAGTCTGGACGGCTGCCGGGGCTTGTGCGAACAGGAGTCCTGACAGACAAGGTTTTTTGCTGTAGTTGCAAACTGACAGCGCGCGACAAGACCCAATCAAGGTGAGATATAAACCGTCGCGGCTGCTTTGCCGTGGCCGCTAAACCGGACTCAGAAATTCCAGGTACCTTCACTCCTGATTGGCAAAGGAACTGGTCTATTTACGGCTTGTTTGAGCGATCAGTTTACTGATATTGGCCAGATAATTTTCATAACAGGGCGCTTATTGCGCCCGGCGTTCTGGAGTATTCATGGCTGAAGAAAGTGATCTCGAAAAAACCGAACCTGCTTCAGAGCGGCGACTTGAAAAAGCGCACGAAGAAGGTCAGGTAGTGCGTTCGCGCGAACTGGTGACTTTTGTCATGTTGACAACCGGCGCTTCTGCGCTCTGGATCACCGGCGAGATGATGGGCGGGCATCTGGGAAGTGCCATGCGCAATGGCCTGCACTTTGAACGAGCCTCTGCATTCGATGCGTCGCACATGATGGTGCAAGCCGGAACTGTGTTGCTGCATGCGTTGGAGGCGTTGCTGCCGCTGCTCATGATGCTACTGGTGGCCGCGCTGGTGGCACCCATTTTGTTAGGTGGCTGGCTGCTCTCCGGCAAAGCGCTGCTGCCCAAGTTCTCAAAGCTCAACCCGGTCGCTGGTGTGGCCCGCATGTTTTCTGTCGAATCGCTGGCAGAGCTGGTCAAAACTCTGGTGAAGTCCTTGTTGATCGGCGGCATTGCCTGGTGGGTGATCTCTGGCAAATTGCCGGTCATCATGGGCCTGCTGAGCGAGCCACTGCACTCTGCCCTGCCGCATACGCTGCGCCTGGTGACTATTTCCTGCGCGCTGATCATTGCGTCGCTTTTTCTGGTGGCTGGCATAGATGTGCCTTACCAGTTGTGGAGCCATGCCCGTAAATTGCGCATGTCGAAAGAGGACTTGCGACAGGAGCACAAGGAAAGTGATGGTGACCCTCTTCTCAAGGCCCAGATCCGGCGTCAGCAACAGCAGATGTCCAAACGCCGCATGATGGCTGAAGTTCCCAAAGCCGACATCATTGTGACCAACCCTACGCACTACGCCGTAGCCCTCAAGTACGCTGACGGCGAGATGCGGGCGCCCCGTGTGGTGGCCAAGGGGGCTGATCTGGTGGCATTGCGTATTCGTGCCCTGGCGCAGGAGCACAACATTCCGATTTTAGAAGCACCACCTTTGACGCGTGCGCTCTTTCGCCACACCAAACTGGGCCAGGAAATTCCGCTCACCCTTTATGCAGCGGTTGCAGAGGTGCTGGCCTGGGCCTATCAGCTGCGTCGCCAGCTCGACGAAGGCGGTGATGCGCCGCGTGCACCACAAGACCTTCCCGTACCCGCGTCGCTTGACCCCTTGGCGAGCAGCGTATGACAGCGCTCAACTCCATCCTGAATTTGCGCAAAACACTGCTTGTCGGTGGAACTGGCAAGGGCTTGGTAGGCCCTATTTTGATCATCCTGATTCTCAGCATGATGGTGTTGCCGCTGCCACCTTTCCTGCTGGACTTGCTTTTTACCTTCAACATTGCCCTGTCCATCATGGTGTTGCTGGTCAGCATGTACACCATGAAAGCGCTTGACTTTGCAGCTTTTCCCGCTGTGTTGCTATTTACCACTTTGCTTCGGCTCTCACTGAACGTTGCATCAACCCGTGTGGTGCTGATGGAAGGGCATACCGGCCCGGATGCAGCGGGAAAGGTGATTGAAGCTTTTGGGCATTTTCTGGTCGGGGGTAATTTTGCTGTTGGTGTCATGGTGTTCATCATCCTGGTGGTGATTAACTTCATGGTTATTACCAAAGGTGCCGGACGGATCGCAGAGGTGGGTGCCCGTTTCACACTGGATGCGATGCCGGGCAAGCAGATGGCCATCGATGCCGACCTCAACGCCGGTCTGATTGGTGAGGACGTGGCCCGCAAGCGCCGTACAGAAGTCGCGCAAGAAGCCGATTTCTATGGCTCCATGGACGGTGCGAGCAAGTTTGTGCGTGGCGATGCCGTGGCCGGTCTGCTGATTTTGGTGATCAACATCATTGGTGGTCTGATCGTTGGTGTGGCCCAGCACGATCTGGGTTTTTCAGAGGCAGCCACGACTTATACCCTGCTGGCCATTGGCGACGGCCTGGTGGCGCAAATCCCCGCGCTGGTGATCTCTACGGCGGCTGGTGTGATCGTCTCGCGCGTCACCACAGACGAGGATGTCGGCGGGCAACTGACAGGGCAGCTTTTTGCCAATCCGCAAGTCCTGTTTCTGACGGCGGGTGTGATTGGGCTGATGGGGATGATTCCAGGTATGCCAAACCTGGCGTTTTTGATCATTGCAGGCGGTCTGATCTGGCTGGGCAGGCGCGTCATGACAGGTGAAACAGCACCTGCAGCAGTTGCAGCTGCCGCACTGCCAGTGGCTACTGCAGCAGTAGAGTCGCAAGAGGCGAGCTGGGAGGATGTCACTCTGGTAGATCCGCTCGGACTGGAGGTGGGCTACCGTCTGATCTCTCTGGTTGACAACGCACAAAACGGCGAATTGTTGGGGCGTATCAAAAGTATCCGCAAGAAGTTTGCACAAGACATCGGGTTTCTTGCGCCCGTCGTGCATATCCGGGATAACCTCGAAATCAAGCCCAACGCTTATGTCATCAAGCTCAAGGGCGTGCAGATCGGGCAGGGTGAGGCTTCGCCTGGCCAGTGGATGGCCATCAACCCCGGGCAGGTCAGTGCGACGCTACCCGGAACCCCGACCCAGGATCCAGCGTTTGGCCTGCCAGCCATCTGGATAGATGCCAGCCGGCGCGAAGAAGCCCAAATCTACGGCTATACAGTGGTGGATGCAAGCACAGTGGTAGCCACCCACTTGAACCACCTGATCCACATCCACGCAGCAGAACTTCTGGGACGTCAGGAAGTGCAGCAGTTACTGGACCGTATTGGCAAAGAGTCGCCCATGCTGATTGAGGGCCTGGTGCCCAAAACGCTGTCGCTCACAACCGTGCAGAAAGTGCTGCAAAACCTGCTCGACGAGGGTGTGTCCATCCGGGACATGCGCACGATTCTTGATGTGCTGGCAGAAAACGCGCCCACCGTTGCAGACACGACAGATTTGACATCACTGATCCGGCTGGCGCTGGGGCGTGCCATTGTCCAGCAGGTCTTTCCGGGCAACGAAGAAATGCAGATCATCGGGCTCGACAGTTCTCTGGACCGCATGTTGCAGCAGGCCATGAACAGCAGCAACGGACTGGAGCCCGGACTGGCCGACAGCCTGCTGCGGGAAGCACAGTCAGCCATGGCGCGTCAAACCCGGCTGGGCCTGGCGTCTGTCCTGGTGGTTCAGCATCCGCTACGGGTTTTGCTGTCCCGATTCCTGCGCCGCAGCTTGCCGCAGCTCAAGGTGCTGTCGCAAGCTGAGATACCCGACACCCGAACGATCAAAGTCACCAGCACCATTGGAGGTAAAAATTGAACACCCATTTAACAACCTATTCTGGCAACTACCGCGTAGTTGCACCTTCGAGCCGTGAAGCGCTTCGCCTGGTACGGGAAAAACTGGGTCCCGATGCGATTATTCTGTCGAACAGGGTGATCGCTGAAGGCATCGAAATCATGGCGGCTGTCGAACAGCCTGCGGCTGTATCCAGGTTAACTGCCATTCGGTCAGCCGTGACTCAGGTTGTGCCTGCACCGATAGCTACGCTGCCGGACATCGCCAGCGACGGTGGTGCAGTCCTGCGGGAAATCCATTCGATGCGCGGCATGATTGAAGAGCAGTTGGCTGGCATTGCGTGGAGCAGCGCCCAAAGGCGTGACCCCGTGCGTGGTCATCTGCTGCGCACGCTGCTGGGGGCCGGCTTTAGCGCCCGTCTGTCCAAAGACCTCCTGGCTGATCTGGCGACCGGACAAAGTTATGCCCAAGGCCTGGCCTACGTCAAGGCCGCGCTGGAGCGCCAGTTGCCTGTGCTGGACAATGAGGATGCGCTGATGGATGAAGGCGGCGTGTACGCGCTGATGGGACCGACCGGTGTGGGCAAGACCACCACCACCGCCAAACTGGCTGCGCGTTGTGTGATGCGGTTTGGCCCGGAAAAACTGGCGCTGGTCACCACAGACAGCTACCGGATTGGTGCTTACGAGCAGTTGCGCATCTATGGCCAGATACTGGGTGTGTCAGTCCATGCGGTCAAGGATGCCGCCGACCTGGAGCTGGTGTTGGCAGAGTTGCGCGACAAACACATGGTACTGATTGACACCGTCGGCATGAGCCAGCGCGACCGGGCTGTAACGGACCAGATCGCCATGCTGTGCAGTGCCAGCCGTCCCGTCAAACGCCTGCTGCTGCTCAACGCTTGCAGCCATGGTGACACGCTCAATGAAGTGGTGCAGGCCTACCAGCGTGGCGGGCAGGGTGCAGGTACCCAGAACCTGGTGGGTTGTATTTTTACCAAGGTCGATGAAGCGACCCATCCGGGCGCGTTGCTGGACATGGCGATTCGCTACAAACTGCCAGTGCACTATGTCTCCAACGGCCAGAAGGTGCCAGAGAATCTGGCGCTGGGTAACCGCCCGATTCTGGTGGACAGTGTGTTTGAGGCCCGCAGCACCAGTGCGCTGTTTGTACCCGGAGAGGCGGACATGGACGAGCGGCCTGCCGCACTGCGCAATGACCCGGAACTGCAAGCCGCAGAGGCCGTCAGCGAGCGCCTTCGCGCGCGCTGCCATCAGCTCATTCGTGTATTGACGCACAATGCTCAGGAGTTGACCACCAGTGCCGCTGCACTGTCCCGTGGTCATATTGGTTTTGACGAAACCCGCTCACTCTGGCTCAAGCTTCAGGTCAATGCAGCCACACCAGCAGGGCAGGCACAGTCGGTGGCCTTGGCGGAGGTAGCCGCTGGTTGCGAGCGTCATGTGTTGTTGCTGGACGGCGAGGTTTTCTTTTCAGGTAAACAAGGCGCAGAAGTTCTACCGCAGCGCAGTTGTATCCTGCTGTCCGACCGCACTGGCTTGCCGGTTGCCAGCTGGCACGATAGCCCGGCCGATTCGACTGTGCAACGCAACTTGCCAAAGCCAGCTGTTCATCTGCTGGCAGGCATGCCGGAAGTGGCCTCAAGAGACCAGTGGCAAGCGTCTGCCCAATGTTGGGCCGCTGGTGTCAAGGCCAGTCTTCGGGTCACTGCGGCTGATGGCACTTTCTCGGGCACGCTGGGCAAATTGACAGACACGCTGCCCTTTGGTGAATCGCAAACCATGCGTTTTCGTGGAAAAGTGGCACTGGTGTCGTTTGCCGATTTGACGCTCAAGCTGCACGCGACTGCCCGGAGCCGCACCTGTGCCAATGAGCCGCTGCTTCGCTGTGTTGTCCGGCGCGTGGTGGACGCGGGCAGCGGCAGACGCCTGGCGCACAGCTACCTGATCGCCAATACCGGAATCAGCGCCACAGCGCAACAATTGGCGCAATGGCTGGACTGGCGGGCGGATGCCGAGCCATACTTCAAATTGCTAAGCCAAGCCTACGTACAACTTGCGCAAGGGTTTGCATCTGATGACGAGTCGGCCAGCCTGCAACGCGTGTGGGTAGCCGCTCAAATGGTCACCACGGTGCTGCGGCTACAGCACATCTCCAAGCCCTGGGCACAAGACGCCCGAAAAATGCTCACGCAACTTGCAGGTTGTGCTGTTCGGCCCGGACGGGCCGTTCCAGCGCCTATCCTGCTTGAAGGGCTGGATAAATTTTTGCTGCTGCTTGAAGCGCTTGACACCGATGGTTCGGCGGTATCACTCAAGCCGCTGCGGGCAACAGCCCATATTTAAGGAGCCCGCTGTGAAGTCAGTCATCAATGACCAGGCCGATGGTTTGCGGCGCCTGATGGCACTGAGCCCAGGTAGGCGGGTCGCCCTGGTCGGCAGTGACTATGCGGATGTCGCCATGGTGATCCAAAACCTTGCAGCCGCGCTGGTGCAGGAGGGCAAGGACGTCCGGGTGGTCGATGAGCATAGTCATCTTCAGATGCCGGTGGCCCCCAGCGCTGGCAGGATGGAGCTGATTCATGCTGCGATGGACATGCACGGAGCCTTGACACCCCGAGCGGCTCAGTCCGATCACCTTGTGGTGGTGCTCAAGGCCAACGCAGACGCCATCAAGGCGTCTTATGCCTGCATCAAAGGACTCAACAGTGCGCATGTGCTGGAATGCGTGCGCGTGTTGGTGGATGGCGCTGCCGATGCTGCTGAGGCTGAGCGCATCCTCGGCAATCTTGCCGATGCCGGCAGGCGTTATCTGTCGCTTGCACTGGAGCCTGCCGGCTGGGTCAGGGCCGACCCGTACCTGGCCCGTTCAAAACGACTCAATGTCGCGGTGGTTGACGCGTTTGGCAGCAGCCGGGCGGCCATGGACTACCAGCAAGTGGCCAAAAATCTCCTTCAGTGGCCAAAACGTCCATTCGATCATTTACATGGCGCGCAGCGCTCAGACTCTGTTGCACGTCCGCAGTGGGCCAGCGAGTCCGCTGTGCACTGAGGCTGCTGCAAAAAATGAGAGCGCCGACTATCAAGAAATCAGGAGTTGCCTTGTATGTATACATGTCAGGGAAAGATGACCAAACCAGATTCAACCGATCTGCTGAAGGAATATGCGCCCCTGGTGCGTCGTCTTGCTTTGCAGCTGATTGCCAAGCTGCCAGCCAATGTCGATATTGACGATCTGATTCAGGCCGGCATGATGGGCTTGCTGGACGCAGCTGCGCGTTATCAGGACGACCAGGGGGCAAAATTCGAGACTTATGCGAGCCAGCGCATACGCGGTGCCATGCTGGACGAGCTGCGGGCCAATGACTGGGTGTCGCGTGGTTTGCGGCAATCGTCGCGCAGCGTTGCCAGGGCGGTACATGTCCAGGAACAAAAGCTGGGGCGCGCGCCCAATGAAGGCGAGATCGCTCAAGAGCTGCAACTGCCGCTTGTGGCCTACCAGCAATTGCTGCAGGAAATTCACGGTTGTCAGCTTGTGTACTACGAAGATTTTGATCGTAACGAACAGGAAAACAGTTTTCTGGACCGGCAGGCCCGTGGCGGTGACGATGTTGCTGGCACGAATAACGGCCCACTGGATCAATTACTGGAGAGCGGCTTGCGGGACCGGCTGATCCAGGCCATTGAAGCCATTCCGGAGCGAGAGCGTTTGCTGCTCAGTCTTTACTATGAGCAGGAGCTCAATCTGCGTGAAATTGGCGCGGTGATGGAAGTCAGCCAGTCGCGCGTTTGCCAATTGCATAGCCAGGTTATCAGTCGCCTGCGTGCGTTGATGGTCGAGCACCTGTAATTCCATTGTCAGATCGATAGGCGATCAGGCGCGAAGCTGCAGACAGTGCCTTGACGGCCAAGGCGAAGCAACAACATAGCGTATTGACCGTATTGACCGTATTCATCCAGAGATACCATCACATATTGCGCCGGTACTGCCCGCCCACCTCAAACAGCGCATTCGTGATTTGCCCGAGCGAGCAGACCCGCACCGCATCCATCAGCACTTCAAATACGTTGGCGTTGTCAATCACCGCTTTTTGCAGGCGTTTTAGCATGGCCGGGGATTCGCTCGCGTGCAGGGCGTGAAATTCGTCCAGTCGCCTGAGCTGGCTCTGCTTTTCTTCTTCAGTCGAGCGTGCCAGTTCCAGCTTGTCAGCGACCTGCTCGCCGTGCGGGTTGCGGAAGGTATTAACGCCGATGATCGGCAGCTCGCCGGTGTGTTTGAGCATTTCATAATGCATGGACTCGTCCTGAATCCGCCCGCGCTGGTAGCCGGTTTCCATGGCACCCAGCACGCCGCCACGCTCGGCAATGCGTTCAAACTCCAGCAGCACGGCTTCTTCAAGCAGCTCTGTCAGCTCTTCAATGATGAAAGCGCCCTGCGTCGGGTTTTCATTTTTTGCCAGGCCCCATTCGCGGTTGATGATGAGCTGGATCGCCATGGCACGGCGTACAGACTCTTCGGTCGGCGTGGTGATGGCTTCGTCAAACGCATTGGTGTGCAGGCTGTTGCAGTTGTCGTAAATCGCAATCAGCGCCTGCAGCGTGGTACGGATGTCGTTGAACTGGATTTCTTGCGCGTGCAAAGAGCGGCCGCTGGTCTGAATGTGGTACTTGAGCTTTTGGCTGCGCTCGTTAGCACCGTATTTTTCTTTCATGGCCACCGCCCAGATGCGACGCGCAACGCGGCCCATCACGGTGTATTCAGGGTCCATGCCGTTGGAAAAGAAAAAGGACAGATTCGGCGCAAAGTCATCAATGTGCATGCCGCGCGCCAGGTACGCTTCGACAAACGTAAAACCATTGCTCAGCGTGAAGGCGAGTTGTGAAATCGGGTTGGCCCCGGCTTCTGCAATGTGGTAGCCGCTGATCGACACACTGTAGAAATTACGCACCCGGTTATGCACAAAATACTGCGCAATGTCGCCCATGACTTTCAGGCTGAACTCAGTGCTGAAGATGCAGGTGTTCTGGCCCTGGTCTTCTTTCAGAATATCGGCCTGCACCGTGCCGCGCACGTTTTCCTGTACCCACTCGCGGATTTTGGCGGTCTCGGTCGGTGTCGGGTCGCGGTGGTTGTCTTTTTTGAACTTGTCCAGGTGCTGGTCGATGGCGGTGTTCATGAACATCGCCAGAATGCTCGGCGCCGGGCCGTTGATGGTCATGCTGACCGACGTGCTCGGGCTGCACAAGTCAAAGCCACCGTACAGCACCTTCATGTCGTCCAGCGTGGCAATACTCACGCCGCTGTTGCCCACCTTGCCGTAAATGTCGGGCCGCAGGCCGGGGTCGTTGCCGTACAGCGTGACCGAGTCAAACGCGGTGGACAGCCGCTTGGCGGCCATGCCCTCGCTGAGCAATTTGAAGCGGGTGTTGGTGCGAAACGGGTCGCCCTCGCCAGCAAACATGCGGGTCGGGTCTTCACCCTCGCGCTTGAAGGCAAACGTGCCTGCGGTGTAGGGGTAGCTGCCGGGCACGTTGTCGAGCATCAGCCACTGCAGCACCTCGCCATCGTCCTGGTATTTGGGCAGGCTGACTTTGCGAATCGGCGTGCCTGAAAGTGACTTGGTTACCAGCGCGGTACGGATTTCCTTGTTACGGATTTTCACCACGTATTCGTCGCCAGCGTAGGCTGTCTGCATGTCTGGCCATTGGGCCAGCAGTGCCCGCGCATCACCGTCCATGCGGGCCTTGCGGTGGCCCGCCAGGTCCAGGGCGGCTTCGGCGGCGGGGGCACGGTCTGGCTTGTCCAGTTTGAGCATGATGGCGGCGGCCTTGAGTTGCTGCACCTCGCGGGCGAGCTGGGCCTGTGCCTTTGCACGCTTTTTGTAGCTGCGCACGGTGTCAGAAATTTCGGCCAGATAACGCGTACGGGCTGCAGGTACTACCGGTGTCTGGTTGGTGCTGTGGCGCACATCCGCCCTGGGAAGGGTGCCTTCGGTCAGCGTCAAGCCCAGCGCAGTCAAGCGGGGCTTCATCGCCTGGTACAGCGCCGTGACACCATCGTCATTAAAGCGCGCAGCCATGGTGCCAAACACAGGCATCTGCTCGGTTGGCGTGCCCCAGGCTTCCTTGTTGCGTTGCACCTGTTTGGCCACGTCGCGCAGGGCGTCGAGTGAGCCCTTGCGGTCAAACTTGTTAATCGCGATGAACTCGGCAAAGTCCAGCATGTCGATTTTTTCAAGCTGGCTGGCAGCGCCGAACTCGGGGGTCATCACGTACATCGGCACATCGACATGCGGCACGATGGCGGCGTCGCCCTGGCCAATGCCAGACGTTTCCACCACGATCAAATCAAAGCCTGCACATTTGCACGCGGCAATCACATCGGGCAGTGCCTTGCTGATTTCCGAGCCGAATTCGCGTGTGGCCAGTGAGCGCATGAACACGCGTGGCCCGGCAGACCACGGGTTGATGGCATTCATGCGGATTCGGTCGCCCAGCAACGCGCCACCGCTTTTACGCCGTGACGGGTCAATTGAAATCACAGCAATGCGCAACGCATCGTTCTGGTCCAGCCGCAGGCGGCGGATCAACTCGTCCGTGAGTGATGACTTGCCTGCACCGCCCGTTCCGGTAATGCCCACCACTGGTATCTTTTTGATAGCGGCCAGTCCGCGCATTTGCTGCCTGAAAGCCTCATTTGTCTTGTCATTTTCAAGCGCGGTGATGAGCTGGGCCAAGGCACGCCAGGCTGATTCGGTGTGGCCCTCAACGGCCTCCACGCTGGCGGGCGCAAAGCCGGTCAAGTCTTTGTCGCAGCGCATCACCATCTCGCCAATCATGCCGGCCAGGCCCATTTTCTGGCCATCTTCAGGGCTGTAGATGCGCGTGACGCCATAGGCATGCAGCTCGCGAATCTCGGGCGGCACAATCACGCCGCCGCCGCCGCCAAACACCTGGATGTGCTCACCGCCCCGGCTTTTGAGCAAATCGACCATGTACTTGAAATACTCGACATGGCCACCCTGGTAAGAGCTGATGGCGATGCCCTGCGCGTCTTCCTGCAGGGCGGCAGTGACCACCTCATCGACGCTGCGGTTGTGTCCCAGGTGAACCACTTCCGCACCCATGCTTTGCAAAATGCGCCGCATGATGTTGATGGCCGCATCGTGCCCGTCGAACAGGCTGGCAGCCGTGACGAAGCGCACCTTGTTGGTTGGGCGGTAGGTGGCCAGGGCTTTGTATTCTGCGGACAGGTCGGTCATGAGGTTTCCTAGCAAAAGTCGTCATCATCGAAATTGATTCGAGACTGACATGATATTACGTTTACGTCAACGTCAACTGAAAAGTGCCGTCGTCCAGGCGGTAGCCAGGGCGGTCTCAGGCAAACCGGTGCGGCTGCGCCACAATCATTTTTGCCAGCTCATCGAGCGTACTGGTCTGCACCTGACCAGCTGCCCAGCGGGTGGTGATGGTTTCAAAGCCGCTGGCGTTGGCCACGCGAAAAACGAGTTGGGCGATGTCGTGGTCAGCTGTAACGGTCACGCTGCCATGCGCTTTGGTGACGTAGTCAAACCGCAATGCCAGCAGACTGTTTTTTTCAGGGTGACGAACTTCTACCCGTTCATGCTTGACGCCGCCTTCAGCCAGGCGCTTTTCGATGCGTTGCAGCTCAGGCGGAAAGTTGGCGCTGACCGAGCCACCTACCGGCAGGCCTGACTGGGGAACGATCTGCCAGCCTACAGCCAGATAGTCAAAAACCTCCTTGTCGCGCAGTCTCTTTTTTCGGCAATCGGCCCTGAAGTCCGTCAGCTTCATCACGGGCCATGGCGTTTTTCCGTCAAGGCTGAATTGGGCACCTGCTGGCTCAATCACGTTAAGCTGACGCGACAGCTCAGACAGGTAATGCCAGACCTTCTGGCAGGCCGCCTCTGTTTGTGCTGTGCGGGCTTCAAAGTCTTGAGACTGGCTGCGCTGCTGGTCTTGCAGCGCACTGGCCTGTGATTTGAGTTGTTCAAGAAAGCTCACAAATACTCCAGGCTTTGGTGTGAATCGGTGGTTCTGGATAATTTTAGGGCTTGCCTGACTGCTATCAATGCAAGATTGACATACCTGCCCTAAAAGTTTTTAAATGTTTTGAGCAGGTTCAGCTGACATACCCGAATTGGCACCGCAGTCATTATTCAGGTGAAAGTTTCGGGTAAACCCTTGGAATTGGCGTGGTGATGCACTGTGTGTGTGCGTTTTGTACGCTGCCAAGCTGACAGATGAAATAATTTTTCGTGCTTCTAAAAAAAACTTCAACGAATTCAGCTGTGCAATCCTGTCTGTTTGCTGAAAACACTCTGACGACTTATCGTTAAGTGGGATAGATTACATGACTGCACCCGGACAAATGGCCGGGCTTGTGTGTTCAGGGCAATATTTTTTGCCCGAAATCGCATCGTGTATTGATATTGACTTATTAACCTGGAGACACTTATGAAAACCCGCTTTGTAAAACTGGCCACACAGGCCCTGGTGGCATCTGCCGTTTTGAGCTTCGCCGGCATGGCCGCTGCCGCTGACCCGATCAAGATTGGCGTGACCGGACCTTTCACGGGCGGCTCCTCGTCGATGGGTGTCAGCATGCGTGACGGTGTCAAGCTGGCTGTCGATGAAATCAACAAAGCTGGCGGCGTGATCGGGCGCAAGATCGAAATCGTCGAGCGTGATGACGAAGCCAAAAACGAGCGCGGTGTGCAAATTGCGCAAGAGCTCATCAGCAAGGAAAAAGTGGTGGCAGCCGTCGGCTACATCAACACTGGCGTGGCGCTGGCCTCGCAGCGCTTTTTCCAGGAAGCCAAAATCCCGGTGATGAACAACGTGGCCACGGGCTCTATCGTGACCAAGCAGTTTCCGGAACAAAAAGAAAACTACATTTTCCGCAATGCAGCGCACGACAGCATTCAGGCGCCGATGATTGTTGAGGAAGCGATCACCCGCCGCGGCTGCAAGAAGGTCGCCATTCTGGCCGACTCCACCAACTACGGTCAGCTCGGTCGCGCTGACCTCGAAACCGCACTGAAAGCCAAAGGCATCACGGCCGTTGCAGTTGAAAAATTCAACATCAAGGACGTGGACATGACCGCGCAGTTGCTCAAAGCCAAATCGGCAGGTGCTGAAGTGGTGCTGACTTACGGCATTGGCCCCGAGCTGGCACAAATTGCCAACGGCATGACCAAGCTGGGCTGGAAAGTGCCGATGGTCGGCAGCTGGACGCTGTCGATGGCCAACTACATCGACAACGCCGGCCCCGGTGGTGAAGGTGCGCGCATGCCGCAAACCTTCATTCAGGAGCCGACCACGCCCAAGCGCCAGTCCTTCATCATCAACTACCTGAAAACCTTCAACCCGAAGAATGCGCGCATTGACTCGCCGGTATCAGCTGCTCAAGGGTATGACTCCATCTATTTGCTGGCAGCGGCGATCAAGCAGGCCAACTCAACGGATGGCTCCAAAATCCGTGAAGCGCTGGAGAACCTGAAGACTCCGGTAGAAGGTGTTGTGACGACCTACAACAAACCATTTACCGCCACTGACCACGAAGCCATTACCGCCAACATTCCCGTGTTTGGTGAAGTCAAAGGCCAAAAAGTGGTGTACGCCTACCCTGCCGACCAGAAGAAAGCCTCGGAAGTTCAAGTTAAAAAATAAGCGTCGCGTCATTTTCAACGCTTGAATTTTTTGAGCCGCAGCACCGCGCTTGCCGTCCCGGCCAGCGCGGTGTTTTTTTAATCTTCTGGAAACTCGCCCTATGGAAATCCTGCTTCAACTTATCTACAGCGGTGTCGCGCTTGGCATGATCTATGCCGTTATTGCGTTTGGCTACCAGCTGACATTTCAAACCTCGGACACGCTCAACTTCGGCCAGGGCGACGCGCTGATGCTGGGCGCCATGGTCGGTCTGACCCTCGTCAACATGGGTGTGAACTACTGGCTGATGCTGCCGCTGGTGATTGTGTTTGGCCTGTTCCAGGGTGGTCTGGTCGAGCGGATTGGTGTACGCCCCGCCATCAAGATCAAAAGTGAATTTGGCTGGATCATGTCCACCATTGCACTGGGAATTATTTTCAAGAATGTGGCAGAAAACGTCTGGGGCCGTGATGACCTGAGGTTTCCGTCGCCGCTGCCTGAGTCGCCTATCAAGGTCTTTGGTGCCAATGTGTTGCCGATGGAAATCCTGGTGGTGGTCGGTGCCGTGCTGATGATGCTGGCGGTCGAGTTTTTCAACCGCAAAACCATTTATGGTAAAGCTGTTGTGGCCACGTTCAATGACCGCGATGCTGCCAAACTGATGGGTATCAACACCGGTCTGGTCATTACTTTTTCATACGCGCTGTCGTCGGCCACGGCGGGCTTTGCCGGTGCGCTGATTGCACCGCTGACCCTGACCGGTGCCACCATGGGTGCGGTGCTGGGCCTGAAGGCATTTGCAGTCGCCATCATTGGCGGCCTGACCAGCGGTATGGGCATTATCGTGGGCGGCATTATTTTGGGTATCGCAGAGACCACAACCGGGTTTTACATTTCTACGGGTTACAAAGACGTGCCCGGCTTGCTGCTGCTGCTGCTGGTGCTGGCGTTCAAGCCTGCAGGTCTGTTCGGTAAATCAGCGATCAAGAAAGTCTGACGATGAACCGCAAGACCCTGATCGCGGCCATGATTGGCCTGGCGCTGCTGGCTGCAGCGCCGCTCGTCATCAGCAACCCGTATTACATCCACATGCTCGGCACCATCATGATCTACGCGATCCTGCTGTACGGGCTGGACATTGTGGTCGGCTACACCGGCCAGGTGTCGCTGGGACATGCCGGTTTGTTTGGTGTCGGTTCATACACCGCAGGTGTGATGTTTTTAAAGCTGGGTGCGCCGCTGTGGGCGATTATTCCTGCCAGCATTGTCGTGACAGCCGCCTTTGGTGCGATATTGGCACTGCCCGCGTTGCGCGTGACAGGCCCGTACCTGGCCATGGTCACGCTGGCGTTTGGCACCATCATCCAGATTCTGATCAATGAGATGACCTTCCTGACCGAAGGCCCGCTCGGCATCAAAATTCCCAAGCCCTCAATTGGCGGGCAGCAGCTGAGCGAGCACGGCTTTTACTGGCTGGTATTTGCGCTGATGGTGCTGTCACTTGTGGTGGTTCACCGCATTCTGAAGTCCCAGTTGGGCCGGGCGTTTGAAGCGCTGCGTGGCAGCCCGGTGGCGTCCGATTGCATGGGCGTGTCGGTGTACCGCTACAAGGTCTATGCATTTGTGATCAGCGCCGGCTTTGCGGGCTTGTCGGGTTGTTTGTACGCTTATTCCGAGCAATACATCTCACCGAATACCTATAACTTTGAGTTGACGGTTTTTTTCCTGCTGGCGGTCATCATGGGTGGCCGTAAAACCCGCTCTGGTGCGCTGCTGGGTGCAGCCATCATCGTGATTTTGCCAAAGCTGCTCGATGACCTGGCGATGTTCCGCACGGTTGCCGTGGTGTTGGCGGTATTGATGCTGATCGGTGCCGTCATTGGTATCGCCAAAAAAATGACCACGCCCAAGGCCATGGCCATTCCGGTCATCGGCACCATCGCCCTGGCAGGCTTTGCCTTCTGGCTGCAGTCCATCACGGACTGGCGCCTGAGTATTTTTGGTTTGATGATTTTGTTTGTGGTGTATTACCTGCAGGACGGTATCGTGGGTTTTGCCCGCAGCCTGTTCACCCGCAAGACGTCCGCTGGTACGGGTCAACTGAAAACGGGCAGTGGCAAGGATGCCGTCATGGTGGCAGCGCACGCTGGAGCCAGCGAAAAGGGTGGCGACCTGCTGGTAGCGACAGGCGTTCTGATGCAGTTTGGCGGCCTCAAAGCCATCAACAACGTGGACTTGCGCGTCAAGCGCGGCACCATTCACGGCCTGATCGGCCCAAACGGTTCCGGCAAGAGCACCATGATGAATGTGCTGACAGGTATCTACGTACCCACAGCCGGCAGCATTGAGTTTGCAGGCCAATCGGTGGTGGGTCGAACGTCGTCCGATATCGCCTTGTCGGGCATTGCGCGCACATTTCAGAACGTGCAGCTGTTTGGCGAGATGACGGCACTGCAGAACATCCAGGTCGGTTTGCACCACACTTTTGCCAGCAACATTCTGGATGTGTCACTGCACACGCCGCGCTACAAGCGCGAAGACACCGCTGCCACCGAGCGGGGCATGGATCTGCTTGAATTTGTGGGCCTGGGTGACCTGGCGCTGGAAGAAGCCCGCAACCTGCCCTATGGCAAGCAGCGTCTGCTGGAGATCGCCCGTGCCCTGGCACTGGACCCGCAGCTGTTGTTGCTCGACGAGCCCGCTGCCGGACTGACCGCGCCGGACATCAAGGAGCTGATTGCCATCATCCGCAAAATCCGCGACCACGGCATCACGGTGATTTTGATTGAACACCACATGGACGTGGTGATGCAGTTGTGCAATACGGTTTCCGTGCTGGACTTCGGCCAGAAAATTGCCGAGGGCAAGCCTGCTGAAGTACAAGCCGATGAAAAAGTCATTGAAGCTTATCTTGGCGGCACCGCTGCCTGAAATAACCAGGTGTAACCAGGATCCATCATGTTAAGCATCAAAAATCTCGAAGCCGGTTACGGCAAAGTGCAAGTCCTGCATGGTATTTCCATGGAAGTACCCAAAGGCAAAGTGGTCACCCTGATTGGCTCCAACGGCGCTGGCAAAACCACCACCATGCGTGCGGTCTCAGGCATGATCAAACCCACAGCGGGCGAGATCAACCTGCACGGCAAACGCATTGACGGGCTGGAGTCCTATGCCATTGCCAAGCAGGGTCTGGCGCATTCGCCAGAGGGCCGCCGCGTGTTTGCCACCATGACCGTGACAGACAACCTGACGCTCGGGGCTTTCCCCCGTCTGACCGGCAGCCGCCCCAAGGGGGATGTGCAGGGCGACCTTGAAAAAGCGATGGATTTGTTTCCGCGCCTGAAAGAGCGCCGCATGCAACTTGCGGGCACGCTGTCGGGTGGCGAGCAGCAGATGCTGGCCATGGCCCGCGCCGTGATGCTGAACCCCGAAATCGTCTTGCTGGACGAGCCCTCCATGGGGCTGGCCCCGATTCTGGTTGAAGAGGTGTTCCGCATCATTGCCGACCTGAAGTCGCGGGGCGTGACGATGCTGCTGGTCGAGCAGTTTGCAGCTGCTGCGCTGAAGGTGGCTGACTATGGTTATGTGCTGGAAAACGGGCGTATTTCAGTGCATGGCGAGGCCTCAAAACTGCGTGATGACCCGGCTGTGAAGGCCGCCTACTTGGGCGGCGGGCACTAAAAGCCGATTCCTAAACCGGGTACCCAAAACCTTCAACGCAGAGGCGCAGAGGACGCAGAGAATGCAGAGTAAGAGGAGCGGAAAAAATCAAGGTTTCTCTGCGGCCCTCTGCGTTCTCTGTGTCTCTGCGGTGAATGAACCCGCGTTATGCACCCGATTCAGCTGATCTTGATACCCTTGAGGGTCGGGTCGCCCGTAGGAAAGCGCAGGTCCAGCTTCAGGAGTGCATCGCGCAGCAGCGTGGCAATCATCAGGTTGCGGTGTGTTTTTGAGTTGGCGGGCACCACCGTCCACGGTGCCCAGGTCGTCGAGGTGGCGTTGAGCAGGTTTTCGTACGCCTTCTGATACGGCTTCCACAGTTTGCGTGCCTCGATGTCACCGAGTGCAAACTTCCAGTGCTTGGCATCGTCGTCAATGCGCTCCTGCAGCCGCTCGCGTTGCTCATCAAAACCGATGTGCAGCATGAACTTCATGATGATGGTGCCGTTTTCAGTCAGCATGCGCTCAAAGTCATTGATCTGGGCGTAGCGCTGTGCGGTTTGCTCTGGCGTGATCCAGCCACTGACGGGGGGCACCAAAACGTCTTCGTAGTGGCTACGGTTGAAAATCATGGTTTCACCATTGGCCGGCATTTTGGCGTGGATGCGCCATAAAAAGTCGTGTGCGCGCTCGTCTTCAGTCGGTGCTTTCCAGCCCACGGTGTGCACGCCCAGGGGACTCATGCGGTTGAACACGCCGCGCAGTGTGCCGTCTTTGCCCGACGTGTCGGTGCCCTGCAACACGACCAGCAGCTTGTAGCGCTTGTCTGCATAAAACAGGTTTTGCAAGCCATCGAGTTCGACCGCCAGAGATTCCACCTCCGCTTTGTCATGCGCTTTGTCGCCGTTTGAAAACGGCTTGGCGGCAGGGTCAAAGTCAGCCATGGTGCAGGGTTTGCTTTTCTTTTTCCCATCGTGGTCTCCTGTCAAAGGAGGCTGCCAGAGCGCGGCAAGTTCGGCCCGGGAAGGCGCATCAGGTTTGGACATGGTGGTTTTTTCAGTTAAAAGGGTGAAATCAAGCGTACATTTTGGCTGCATCTACACACTGCGCCACAAATTTTATGAAACCACTGCAACTTTTTGACACTGCATCAAGCACCTACACCTATGTGCTGTTTGACGAGGCCAGCCGGGAGGCGGTCATCATCGACCCGGTGGACGCGCAAATCGAGCGTGACCTGGCGGTGCTGGCAGCGCACGGCCTGAGGCTGGCCTACACCATTGAGACGCACGCGCATGCCGACCACATCACCAGTGCCTGGCAACTGGCCGAGCACACGGGTGCCCAGACTGCGGCACCCGGTGGTTGCGGCATCGCCACTGCAGCACTTCAGTTGCAGGACGGCGATGTGCTGCATTTTGGCGGTGAGCGCCTGTTGGCCCTGCACACGCCCGGCCACACGGCTGGCAGCATGTGCTATCTGTGGCGCAACCACGTCTTCACGGGCGACACTCTGCTGATCAATGGCTGCGGGCGTACTGACTTTCAGTCCGGCAGCGCCGGGGCGCTTTACCGCAGCCTGACCGAGGTGCTGTTTGCGCTGCCTGATGCCACCACGGTCTGGCCGTGTCATGACTACCAGGGCCGCAGCCACACCAGCATTGGCTTTGAGAAAACAGGCAATGCACGCGTGGCGGGCAAAACGCTGGCAGAGTTTGTCGGCATCATGGACGGCTTGAACCTGCCTGCGCCCCGGCGTCTGGATGAGGCGGTTGCAGCCAATCTGAACTCGGGCCTGCGCCAGGATGCCGATGCCATGGCCCTGATGCAGGTGCGCGCAGCTGTTGGCTACGCCGGTGATGTGTCCGGGCCACTGGCCTGCCAGTGGTATCAAGCCGGGGACGCAGTGCTGATTGATGTGCGCACAGATGCTGAACGCGAATGGGTCGGCTTTATTCCGGGTGCCGTGCCGCTGGCCTGGAAACAATGGCCAGGCATGGCGCTGAACCCGGACTTTGAAGCGGGCCTGCGCGCGGCTGTACCGGCTGGCAAAAAAGCCGTTCTGCTGTGCCGAAGCGGCGTGCGCTCCATAGCCGCTGCCAAGTGTGCCGCTGAAATGGGTATCGAGGCCTACAACATCGTCGAAGGCTTTGAAGGTGACCCGGACCAGCAGGGCCAGCGCGGTAGAAAAGGTGGCTGGCGTCTGGCAGGGCTGCCGTGGCGGCAAGGTTAAACAGCAAGGTATTGATCTGCGCCAAGGCAGGCGACGCAGTTGTCGTACCGGAAAACCCTGACGTACAACGCGCCGATCATGCCTGTAACGGGCTGTCAACCTGTTCATAATCCTCTCACATGACCTTTCTTGCACTCGATGTGGGCAACACCCGCCTCAAATGGGCCCAGTATGCGTCGCCAGCTGCGGGTGCCAGCTTGCTCGGGCAGGGCGCTGTATTTCTGGAAAACATCGACAAACTGGCCGATGAAGAATGGAACAACTTGCCCGCGCCCAGCCGGATTCTCGGCTGCATCGTGGCCAGTGACGCCATCAAGCGGCGCGTGGCCGAGCAGATGGACCTGTGGGAAGTGGCACCGCGCTGGGTTGTTTCCAGTCCGCAAGAAGCTGGTTTAACCAACGGCTATGACCACCCGGCGCGGCTCGGCGCTGACCGCTGGGTGGCGATGATCGGCGCGTACCACCGTTTGCGAACGCGCGGCATTCACAAGCCGTGCATCGTGATCATGGTGGGCACTGCGGTGACAGTTGAAGCCATTGACGCCAGCGGAAAATTTTTGGGCGGCATCATCCTGCCTGGCCACGGCATCATGCTGCGCGCGCTGGAGTCCGGCACGGCGGGCCTGCATGTACCCACAGGTGAGGTGTGCGATTTTCCGACTAACACCAGCGACGCCCTGACCAGCGGCGGCACCTTCGCGATTGCCGGTGCAGTGCAGCGCATGGTCGAAAACATCACCCGCCATTGCGGCGAAGCCCCCGAATGCATCATGACAGGCGGTGCCGGCTGGAAGATGGCCCCCAGCATGTCGGTGCAGGTCGAGCTGGTCGAAAGCCTGATTTTTGACGGCCTGCTGGAGATTGCCGCACGGCGGTTTGCTGCTTGAAATTACTATCAAATTCATAGCTGCCAGCGCACGTATTTCCTGCCTTGGAGGCTGTTTTAATGCTCAACAATTGACCATGTAGCCAAGCAGCCAAATGCAGTTTCCAACGCAAAGGCGTAAAGCCGCAAAGCTCGCCAAGGCAAGCAATTATTGATCCGGCCCAATGAGCTGTGAACCGTTCGCCCTGAGCTTGTCGAAGGGTTCCCCTTGTGCAACACCGGCTTCGACCCTTCGACAAGCTCAGGACAGGCCAAACTCAGCCCGAACGGAAAATGAATACTTCACCGGGCCGGATCAATTAAATTTTTCTACCTTCGCGTTCTTTGCGCTTTTGCGTCTTTGCGATGGATGTTCTTGCGTTGACACCCGAACAATTACCTCAGTC
>JBBRMH010000055.1:0-20516 GCA_038230935.1 Burkholderiales bacterium
CAGCTGCTGCAACAAAACGAGGGAGTTACTCCCCTTCGGAATGTATATTGGACAACAAAAACAGGTTTTTTGCAAATTCAGGGGTCGATATAAGCCGGACATTCCCCATTTTTGCAACTGCCCGATAATCCTGTTCCTACATTGACTGCTACCACCCCGCTCTGAATTCATCTTTAATGGCCGGCATCCACATCACCGATATTGAAGCCGCCATCAACTACTGGCGGGGCATTAGCCCCTCGCCCGACGGCATCACGCTGGCCCCTGAATTGCGCGCCCTGGCAGAGGTCTATGCGCTGCTGGTTTTCTACCATGAGGAAGAAGCCGACGATAAAAGCTTGCCCGTTGAAGCCATGACAGCCTGGCAGGCCTGGTATGACACCACAGCGGACACGCCGTGTATTGCGATTTGCTCGACCAGTCAGGGCGACGCGATGTGCAAGGGCTGTGGCCGCACGTTTGAAGAGGTGCAGCACTGGCTGTCGATGACGCCCTCGGAAAAACGCCACACCTGGCGACGCATCACGCTGGACGCCACGTCATGGCGCTTTGGCCGCTATGCGGACCGGGCGCTTGAGAAGGCTTGAGGTACGCGAAATGCGCAAGTACAAAGTCTAGAGGCAGACAAGTCATTCAACGTCTCTGCGTTAAAGTTCTTCATTCCTTGTTCCCAGTAGCTACCGATATACAAGCCTTTCAAGCCTCTACCGCAAGCAAATCATAGGCCTGCAGCTATCAATTTAATAGTAACTTGTTACACTGAGACATGCTTCGCGTTGCCCGTGCCCCCAATATTGCCATTGCCGCGCTGTGGGTGGATGTGTTGCAGCAGGCCGGTTTTTCTGCCAGTGTGCAACGCTATTTTCTGGGCAGTGTGGCGGGAGAGTTGCCGCCTGACCAGTGCCAGCCCGAAGTCTGGCTGACCCATGATGCCGAAGAAGCCGGTGCCAAGGCGCTGCTGCATCACCTGCAAAACATGCCCCAACGGCGTTGGTTATGTGCTTGCGGTGAAACTGTTGAAGGTGGCTTTGAGCAGTGCTGGAACTGCAGTGCAGATGGCCCGCACTGACACGCTGCTCAGACTCTTCTGGCCAGCTCGGCTGCCATGCCGGTATAGCTGGCAGGCGTCATGGCCAGCAGGCGGGTTTTTTCAGCCTCAGGAATCTCCAGTGAGCGAATCAGTGCATGCAGGTCTTCTGCCTGGACGGTTTTGCCGCGCGTGACTTCCTTGAGCTTTTCATACGCGCCCTGCACACCGTAACGGCGCATCACGGTTTGAATCGGCTCCGCAAGCACTTCCCATGAGGCGTTCAAATCGTCCTGCAGCGCTTCGCTGTTGAGTTCAAGCTTGCCCAGGCCCACATTCATCGAGTTGTAGGCCAGTACGGCGTAACCCAGCGCTACGCCCATGTTGCGCAGCACAGTGGAGTCGGTCAGGTCGCGCTGCCAGCGGGAAATCGGCAGCTTTTCGCTCATGTGCCTGAGCAGTGCATTGGCCAGGCCCAGATTGCCCTCGGCGTTTTCAAAGTCAATCGGGTTGACCTTGTGCGGCATGGTCGAGGAGCCTATTTCGCCTTCTTTGAGGCGCTGCTTGAAATAACCCACGCTGACATAACCCCACACATCGCGTGACCAGTCAATCAGGATGGTGTTGGTACGCGCCACTGCGTCAAACAGCTCGGCCATGTAGTCGTGCGGCTCAATCTGGATGCTGTAAGGCTGAAACATCAGCCCCAGGCCCAGCGGCTCGGGCGTTTCAATGACTTTGCGGCTGAACGCCTCCCAGTCAAAATCCGGCCAGGCTGCCAGGTGCGCATTGAAGTTGCCCACGGCACCGTTCATTTTGGCCATCAATGGCACAGCAGCAATTTTTGCGCGGGCAGCACTCAGGCGCACCACCACGTTGGCAATTTCCTTGCCCACAGTGGTCGGGCTGGCGGTCTGGCCGTGGGTGCGGCTGAGCATGGGCTCGTCGGCATAGGCATGGGCCATGTCGCGCATTTTGGTGATCACCTTGTCAAGCGCAGGCAGCAGGACCAGGTCACGGCTGCTTTTGAGTTGCAGCGCGTGGCTGGTGTTGTTGATGTCCTCGCTGGTGCAGGCAAAGTGAACAAATTCGCTGGCGTGCTGCAGCTCTGGCCGCGCTTCAAACTTCGACTTGATCCAGTACTCCACAGCCTTGACATCGTGGTTGGTTTTCTTTTCAATTTCCTTGATGGCAATCGCATCTGTTTCAGAGAAATTTTTGACCAGCCCCAGCAAGTAAGTGCGCGCACCCGGGCTGAGCGGCTTGAACTCGGCAAAACCGGCATCCGACAGTGCAATGAACCAGACCACTTCAACCTGTACCCGGCGGTGCATGTAGCCTTGCTCCGAGACCAGCGGCCGCAGAGCAGCGAGTTTGGCAGCGTAGCGGCCGTCCAGCGGCGACAGGGCATTGATGGTGAAAACGGCAGAGGGGGACGGGGTGGACTGGCTCATCGCCCGATTGTAGGCGGGCCAGTTTGCCGATTTGACAGGTGTCAGTCTGGCGCGGGGGCTGACTCGATAGAATATGTTGGACTTGCCCATCTGGACTCAGCCGTCCCTATCGAACAAACATTATTTATGAAACTCATCGGATCCAACACCAGCCCCTATGCGCGAAAAGTACGGATCGTGATGTCCGAGAAAAAACTCGACTACCAGCATGTCCTGGAAGACGTCTGGGCACCCGGCACCACGATTGGGGTATCCAACCCGCTGGGCAAGGTGCCTTGCCTGGTCATGGAAGGTGGCGAGGCACTGTTTGACTCACGCGTGATTGTTGAGTACCTCGACACGCTGTCGCCGGTTGGCAAGCTGATTCCCAGCCAGGGCCGCGAGCGTGCCGAAGTCAAAACCTGGGAGGCCCTGGCCGATGGCCTGATGGATGCCGCGCTGCTGGCACGCCTGGAAGCCACCTGGAGTGGCCGCACCGATGCCCAGCGCAGCCAGCCCTGGATAGACCGGCAGATAGGCAAAATCCACGCCAGCCTCAAAGCCATGAGCGCCGGGCTGGCCGACAAAGCGTTTTGCAGCGGCATTCACTTGAGCCTGTCGGATGTGGCGGTAGGCTGTGCGCTGGGTTATCTGGACCTGCGCTTTAGCGACATCGCCTGGCGCGTGAGCTATCCTAATCTGGCCAGACTGCAAGACAAACTGGCCTTGCGCCAGAGTTTCATGGAGACGGTGCCCGGCCAGGGATAAATCGCCGAATGACCAGGGACAGGAAACGCTTCGGAGTTTTCCTGTAGAGCTAAAAAGAAGCCTGGCGCAAGGAACGCGGGCGCAGGCTGCTATTTATTCAATAGCATACAGCTTATTTTATTTTCAGATCGCCACCAGTTGCCTGATGCCCTTGATTTGCATCTCGCTGCCCGGCCCGCGTGCGACTATTTCACCGCGCTGCATCACCAGGTAGTCGTCGGCCAGTTCCTGCGCAAAATCATAGTATTGCTCACACAGCAAAATCGCCATGTCACCCCGGTCAGCCAGTATGCGGATGACGCGGCCAATGTCCTTGATGATGCTGGGCTGGATGCCCTCGGTCGGCTCGTCCAGAATCAAGAGTCTGGGCTGGGCCGCCAGTGCCCGTGCAATGGCCAGTTGCTGCTGCTGCCCGCCGGACAAGTCGCCACCCCGCCTTGAAATCATCTGTTTGAGCACAGGAAAAAGCTCAAACAATTCCGCTGGAATCGGCGTGGAAGCGCTTTTGTACGCCAGACCCATCAACAGGTTGTCTTGAACGCTCAAGCGCGCAAAAATTTCACGGCCTTGCGGTACATAGCCAATACCCGCCCGGGCGCGCTCATAAGACGTGGCTTTTTCTATTGTCCGGCCGTCAAATTCAATGCTGCCCGAACGCACAGGCACCAGGCCCATGAGCGATTTGAGCAGCGTTGTTTTACCGACGCCATTGCGGCCCAGCAACACCGTGACCTTGCCCAGGCGCGCTTGCAGACTGACGCCACGAAGGATGTGTGAGCCGCCGTAGTACTGGTTGATGTCCATGACCTGAAGGATCGGATTTTTCATGGGGAAAGAAATCTCATCTGCCAAGATACACCTCAATGACTTTTTCATTGTTTTGCACCTGCGCCAGCGTCCCCTCGGCCAGCACTGCGCCTTCATGCAGCACCGTCACCTTTTCAGAAATACGCTCAATAAAACTCATGTCATGCTCCACAACGATCAGGCTGTGGTGTTTTTTGAGCGAGACAAACAGCTCCGCTGTGCGTACGGTCTCCTCGTCTGTCATGCCCGCCACAGGCTCGTCGAGCAGCAGCACCCTGGGGTCCTGCATGAGCAGCATGCCAATTTCCAGCCACTGCTTTTGGCCATGGCTCAGGTTGCCTGCCATGCGGTTCACGCTGCTGGCCAGATGAATGGTGTGCAGCACATGTGCAAGGCGGTCTTGCTGGGCGGAGTCAAGCCTGAAGAACAGTGTGTTTTTGACCGCTTTGCCGGTTTTCAAAGCCAACTCCAGGTTTTCAAACACGCTGAGCTGCTCGAACACCGTGGGTTTTTGAAACTTGCGGCCAATGCCCATCTGGGCAATTTCAAACTCGTTGTAGCGCAACAGGTCAATCGTCGAGCCAAAAAAAACCGTGCCGCTGTTGGGCCGGGTTTTGCCGGTAATGATGTCCATCATGGTGGTTTTGCCCGCACCGTTGGGCCCGATGATGCAGCGCAGCTCGCCAGGGGCAATGTCCAGCGACAAATTGTTGATGGCCTTGAAACCATCAAAGCTCACACTGACGCCTTCCAGGTACAAAATGCGCCCGTGGGCGGTGTCCACCTCGCCCGCCTTCGCAATGCGCGAAAAGCCCGCCTGACGCCCGCCTGATTCGGTAGCGCCAGCAGTCACAGGCGTGTTCAATGCCTGCAGACGTCTGGCGCATTGCTCCATCAAATCGGGCGTCATTTTTTGCTCCCGTTTGACTTGTCCAGCAGTTTGCGTACCAGTCCCACAATACCTTGCGGTAAAAACAGCGTCACAGCAATAAACATTGCACCCAGAAAGTACAGCCAGTACTCGGGAAAAGCCACGGTGAACCAGCTTTTGGCACCATTGACCGCAAACGCGCCCACGATCGGCCCGATCAGCGTGGCGCGGCCACCGACAGCGGCCCAAATCGCCATCTCAATCGAGTTGGCCGGGCTCATTTCACTGGGGTTAATGATGCCCACTTGCGGCACGTACAGTGCACCGGCAACGCCGCACATCACGGCTGAAATGACCCAGACCGTAAGCTTGTAGGCGACCGGGTTGTAGCCCGAGAACATTACCCGGCTTTCGGCATCACGAATGGCCTGCAGCACGCGGCCAAACTTGCTTTGCACCAGCCAGCGCGAAAAAAGATAAAACCCCAGCAGGCTCAAGCCAGTCAGCACAAACAGCACCATGCGGGTGCCGGGCTGCGCAATCGGAATGTCCAGGATGCGTTTGAAGTCGGTAAAGCCGTTATTACCGCCAAAGCCGGTTTCATTGCGGAAAAACAGCAGCATGGCAGCAAAGGTTAGCGCCTGCGTGACGATGGAGAAATACACGCCCTTGATGCGCGAGCGAAAGGCAAAAAAACCAAACACCAGCGCCAGCAAGCCTGGTGCGATCACCACCATCGCCATCTGAAACGCAAACGAGGCACTGCCCAGCCAATGCCAGGGCAATGTCTTCCAGTCCAGAAACACCATGAAGTCGGGCAGGCCACTTTTGTAGTTCCCGTCCAGCCCGATCTGGCGCATCAGGTACATGCCCATGGCATAGCCACCGAGCGCAAAAAACAGGCCATGGCCCAGGCTCAGGATCCCGGTGTAGCCCCAGATCAGATCGATGGCCAGCGCGCAGATCGCGTAGCACATGATTTTGCCGATCAGGCTGATGGCGAAATCGCTCAGGTGAAACACGCTCCCCTCGGGGACTACCAGATTGAGCACAGGCGCTAACATGCAGACAATGGTCAAGGCGACTAAAAACGCGGCCCAGCCGCTTCGACTCATCAGCGGCGCTGGTTTGGGAAGCTCCAGCGGTGGCGCGGCGCCGCTCATGCTTCGGCACTCCGGCCCTTGAGGGCAAAAAGTCCTTGCGGGCGCTTTTGAATGAACACAATGATCAATACCAGTACGGCAATTTTGGCCAGTACCGCGCCCGACCAGCCCTCCAGAAATTTGTTCAAAATTCCCAGACCGAACGCGGCATAGACCGTTCCCACCAGTTGCCCCACACCGCCCAGAACCACCACCATGAATGAATCGACGATGTAGTTCTGCCCCAGGTCAGGCCCCACATTACCCACTTGGCTCAAGGCGCAACCAGCCAGCCCTGCAATGCCGGAGCCCAACGAGAAGGCATAGGTGTCAATGCGTGCGGTGTTGACGCCCATACAAGCCGCAATCGGGCGGTTTTGTGTGACGCCGCGTACAAACAGGCCAAGACGGGTCTGGCTGATCACCAGCGCCACACCCGCCAGCACCAGTACTGCAAACACCACAATCATCAGGCGGTTGTACGGCAATGACAAATTCGGCAGCAACGCAAAGCTGCCGCTCATCCAGGAGGGGTTTTCAACCCCGACGTTTTGCGCGCCGAACACGGTGCGAACCGACTGCATCAAAATCAAACTGATGCCCCAGGTCGCCAGCAGTGTTTCAAGAGGGCGGCCATACAAAAAACGGATCACACTGCGCTCCATGACTGCACCCACCAGAGCCGAGGCCAGAAATGCCGCAGGAATCGCGGCAATCAAATACCAGTCAAACGCGCCCGGTGCATAGTGGCGAAACAGGCCCTGCACCAAATAGGTGGCGTACGCACCAATCATGATCAGCTCACCATGCGCCATGTTGATCACGCCCATCAGGCCATAGGTGATGGCCAGGCCCAAAGCCGCCAGCAGCAAGATGGAACCCAGGCTGATGCCCGTGAACACCACGCCCAGCGTTTCACCCAAACCCAGAGATGACCTGATTTCGGCCAGCGAAGCCTGCAATTGCGCTTTGACTTCAACATCTGGCTCCAGCTTGACGCGGTCGTTCAGCAGCAATTGCGTGGCAGGGTCTTTGCTTTTCGCCAGCGCTCTGGCTGCTTCCAGGCGCCTGGCTTTGTCACTGCTGCCCAAAAGCGCGGCGGCGCGTGCCAGGGCCAGCATGGCTTTCAGATCGAAGCTGGTTTCTGCCGCCAGCGCCTTGTCCAGCAGGCCAAGCTTGGACTCGTCCGGGTCTTTGAGCAAAGCGGCAACTGCTTGTGCGCGTACCCGGTTGTCTTTTGAAAACAGTTTGAGCCCCGCCAGCGCACTGTCGAGTTCACCGCGCATGCGGTTGTTGCTGATCACATCTTCAGCAGCATCGGGCAAAGTTACAGCTTCGCCAGAAACCGGATCGAGTGCCTTGCCGTCACGCACCACAAAAACCTTGTCACCTGCAGCTTTGACGGCGTCATCTGCCAGCGCCTGAATGAACGCTACCGTCTTGTCGTCAGCCTGAGCAATGGCTTGGTTCAGCGCCTCGATACGCGCGTCGGACTCGCCAGTGGCCATGCCCTGGACTTGCAGCAGCGTCAGTGCTGCGGCTGGAATGGGCTGGAATATGACCAGACACAGCCAGGTGGCGCAGAGTATTTTTTGAATCATGAAAAGACCTGTTGTGTGCGCACGCCGACCATTTTCAGGCCATGCTGCCGGTGCGTATGCACACAGAAAATCTTATTTGCGTGAAAGGCAGACGGGACTGCCTTTCACGTACCCATACCCGAACAGATAATGGGCAAATCGCCGCTATTGGTCAGGCCTTTAGGCCTTTTTCGCAGGCTCGTCCGGCTTCTTGTCGTTGCCTTCAATGTACGGCGACCACGGCTTGGCCTTGACAGGACCGGGTGTTTTCCACACCACATTGAACTGGCCATCGGCTTTGATCTCACCAATGAACACCGACTTGTGCAAGTGGTGGTTTTTCTCATCCATTTTGCTGACAATGCCGCTGGGTGCGGTGAAGGTCTGGCCAGCCATGGCTGCAATCACCTTGTCGGTATCGACTGACTTGGCCTTTTCAACCGCCTGCTTCCACATATTGATGCCAATGTAAGTGGCTTCCATCGGGTCATTGGTCAAGGGCTTGTCTGCGCCGGGGAGCTTTTTGGCTTTGGCGTATGCAGACCACTTCTTGATGAACTCGGTGTTGGCCGGGCTCTTGATCGACTGAAAGTAATTCCAGGCGGCCAGATGACCCACCAGCGGCTTGGTATCCACGCCACGCAACTCTTCTTCACCCACCGAGAAAGCCACCACGGGTACGTCTTTGGCTTTCAGGCCAGCATTGCCCAGTTCTTTGTAGAAAGGTACATTCGAGTCGCCATTGATGGTGGAGACCACCGCTGTTTTGCCGCCGGTTGAAAACTTTTTGATGTCCGCGACGATGGTCTGGTAGTCAGAATGGCCAAACGGGGTGTATTTTTCGTCGATGTCGGTGTCTTTGACGCCCTTGGACTTAAGGTAGGCGCGCAAAATTTTGTTGGTGGTGCGTGGATACACATAGTCTGTGCCCAGCAGCACCCAGCGCTTGGCACCACCACCTTCTTTGCTCATCAAATAATCAACTGCGGGAATCGCCTGCTGGTTGGGCGCTGCTCCGGTGTAGAACACGTTTTTCGACAGCTCTTCGCCCTCGTATTGCACCGGGTAGAACAGCAGGCCGTTCATTTCTTCTACCACTGGCAGCACTGACTTGCGTGAGACCGATGTCCAGCAGCCGAAAATCACTGCTACCTTGTCCTGACCCAGCAACTGCTTGGTTTTTTCAGCGAACAACGGCCAGTTGGAGGCCGGGTCAACCACCACAGGCTCCAGCTTTTTACCAAGTACGCCACCTTTGGCATTGATCTCGTCAATGGCCATCAGGACGGTGTCTTTGAGGACGGTCTCAGAAATTGCCATCGTGCCAGACAGGCTGTGCAAGATGCCAACCTTGATGGTGCTGCCAGCCTGCGCCAGAGCCCGGCCAGATGTGCCTGCCATGGCCAGTGCTGCAGCGGCGCTCAGGGATTTAAGGGTGTTGCGGCGATCCATTGAATATTCTCCGGAAGTTGTAAAGTAATCGGAATTGATTAACGTTTGTAGCAAGCAAAAGTTATGCCAGTACCGCTTGCACCACCACACCACCACCATAAAGGGTGGCCATGCTCAATGGTCTGGCACAGTGAAGTGGTTGTGAACTGTCAGAGCGGTTTGCACAAAACCGGGGCAGGCAGGGCCGCCCTTCAACGTCAGCCGCACCCGCAGGCCACGCGGACAGCCTGCATCACCGTCGCTGGCATCGCTGGCGTCACTCAATTGCAGCTGCGAGTGGTGTACGCCAGCAATTTCATCTGCAATCGCCAGCCCCAGCCCGTTGCCTTCACCCAGCGTGCCCTGCACCCGGTAAAAACGCTGCAGGGCCTTGATGTGCTCGCCCGGCGCAATGCCAGGGCCATCGTCGGCGACCTCCAGAAACACCTTCAGCTCCGGGCTGACACCCGCTGAATCCGGCCTGTCTGCCCCAGGGCTGTCGAGCGCATCTGATCTGCTCTCGCAGCTTGCCACAGGCCCGCATCGAATCGTCACCGCGCCGCCGGGCGGTGTGTATTTGACAGCGTTGTCAACCAGGTTGCCCAGCAGCTCGCGCAGCAGCCAGGCGTGGCCACAAGCCACAGCTGCCTGCACCTCCAGCCCCAAGTCCAGCCCCTTGTCGGTGGCTGCGTCCAGATGTGCGGACAGCACCGACTCGCACAGGTCTTTCAGGTCCACAGGCTCCATGGCCTGCGCTGCCACCGCCGATGCGTCAGCACGCGACAGGGCCAGCAGCTGGTTGGCCAGCTGGGACGTGCGCCGCGTTGCGCTGCGAAGCTTGATGATGTTGTCAGCAGGCAGCCGCAGACAGCCGTCTGCACCAGGGGCCTGCACCGCCTGTGCCCAGGCTTCTACCTGCGCCTGCAGCCCGGCCAGTGGCGTGCGCAGCTGGTGCGCTGCGTCGGCCACAAAGCGGCGCTGCCCTTCGGCCTGGTCATTGACCAGCGCGAACAAGCGGTTCAGTGCGCTGACCAGAGGCTGAACCTCTGCAGGCGTGGTCAGCGGGTCAATCGCACTCAAATCACGCGGACTGCGCCTTTCAACGGCTTCCTTGAGCTCAATCAGCGGTCTGAGCGCCCGGGTCACGGCCCAGTTCACGGCAAACCCGACGGCCAGCAGCAGCACCAGATTGGGCAACAGCACCTTGAGCCAGAGTGAGCGCATCCATTGCTGGCGCGCGTCTGATCCGTCGGCCAGCTGCAAGATCAGCTTGCCCGCTGCGGTCTCCACACGCTGGGCAACAATGCGGTAAGTGATGCCATCAGACTCCATGCTGTGAAATTCCGGCTCATCGGTGGCGGGAAGCGTCACGGCAATCCAGGCTTCACCGGCCAGAAAACCCCCCTCAGAGTCCGACATCCGGAACGCGGCAGAGCCTGCACGGGTTTTGATGAATACCTCGACTTCGGGGGCCAGCAACAGCACGGGTGGCGCGTCCCTTGCCGGACCGGGAGCGACGACCGAGTCTGCCAGCAAAGGCACCAGGCGCAGCAGCTGCTGGTCTTTTTGCAGTGCCACGTTGCCCGCCGTCTGGTAGTCAAACCAGATGCTGGTCATCGCAAAAATTCCGAGCGGCAGCAGCAACAGCAACAACAGGCGGCGCTGCAAGCCGGATTTGATGGCTGCAGGGGTCAGGCGGCTGCCCAGCTTCAACATGGTGGGCGGGTGCAAGTCATGCGCCAAGCTCAGGAAGCGGTACCCGGTCTGGTTTCTGGCATCACTGAAATGACAGGCAATACAGGCACTACTGCAGGCAGCTCCAGCCGGTAACCAAAGCCGCGAATGGAGCGCACGGCAATACCGTGCGGCTCCAGCTTGCCGCGCAGGCGCGAGATATAGACCTCAATCGCGTTGGGTGTGATTTCCTTGTCCCAGCCCGTCAGTGCCTGCAGCAGCTTGTCTTTGCTGGCCGGTTTGGGGGCGTTGATCAGCAGGTATTCCATCACGGTCCATTCACGCGGTCCCAGCTCGATCAGCTGGCCATGGGCGCGCGCTTCCCGGTTGGCAGAATCCAGCTCCAGCGGCCCAAAGCTTAAGGTGGCGCTGGTGGCTGCCTGCGAGCGGCGCAGCAGTGCCCGCAGACGTGCCAGCAGTTCGGGCAGCTCAAACGGTTTGATCATGTAGTCGTCTGCGCCCCAGTCCAGCCCCTGCACGCGGTCCTGCAGGGCATCCCGCGCGGTGAGGATGAGGATCGGCATGGCCAGGCCACTGCGCCGGATGCGCCGCGTGAGTTCCAGACCGTTGACTTTGGGCAGGCCAATGTCAATGATGGCGGCATCAAAGGTTTCACCCAGCAGGACATCTTCGGCACGCTCGGCACTGCCAACCCAGTCCACGGCATAACCAGCGTCACTGAGCCCCAGCTTGATGCCGCTGGCCACCATCACATCGTCTTCAACCAAAAGGAGTCGCATGGGCTTGAGCATAGTGCGTGCTGCCCCAAGTCCTTATGCGGGATTACACCAGACCACGCTAACCGCTAACCGCCAGCTGTACGGCTTGGCGACTTACTGGTTGGCGCGTTTTTTCAGCCAGCGCATCAGGGAACCCACCCAGGGCAGTTTTTCATACAGCTCCTCGGCGGCGTCCCAGTAGTCGCGGTGGTAATCAATCAGCCCATTGGCGGTGAACTTCAGATGGGAACCGCCGCGCATGGTTTGCACGGTTGTGATGTCAAAGCGTTTGAAGCGAAACTCGAAGTTCCAGGTTAAAAAACACTGCGGTCCATCGACGATACGGCCGGTAACCACAAAGCGGGGCTGGTCCAGCGCCACGTACATGTGCTCAAAAATGGCACGCACGCTGGCCAGGCCGCGAACTTCGTTGAAAGGGTCCTTGAAGTACGCATCGGTCGTGTAGAAGCTGCCCAGCTGGCCGAGGCTTTCGGGCGAGAGGGTTTCAAAAAATGCCACCATGCTGTCAACTCTGGCCCGTGGAAACAACAGGCCACCCACGGGCGCAGTGCGTTCAGCGTTCGCAGGCGGCGTCATCACAGCCCCGTGAATTTGCGGATCACTGGAAAGAACAACACGGGCGGCAGCAGCGCCAGCGCCTTCATGAACCATGTGAAGCGTTTGGGAAAGTGGATCTCGAACTGGCCGCTGGCCCAGCCACGCAAAATCTCCTGGGCCGCTTGCTCTGGTTTGATCAGCCCCGGCATGGTGAACTTGTTTTGAGCCGTCAGCGGCGTTTCCACAAAACCCGGGCAAATCAGGCTGACGCCGACATGGCTGTCCTGCAGGTCCAGATACAGCGTTTCCGCCAGATTGATCAGGGCCGCCTTGGTCGGGCCGTAAGCGAGGCTTTTGGGCAGGCCACGGTAGCCCGCCACACTGCTGACCAGGCTGATGTGACCGGCCTGGCGTTTGATGAAATACGGCAGCACGGCGTCCAGCACATAGAGCGCGCCCACATAGTTGATGCGCTGGTGCTCCAGCATGATCTTCAGGTCAAACTCAGTGGCCCGCATTTCCTTGTAATAGCCCGCGCAGTACAGCACCAGATCAAGCGGGCCAGCGTCCAGCACTGTTTTTGAAGCAGCTTTGACGCTGGCTGCATCACCTGCATCCAGGGCCAGCGCCACAGCGCCCGGATGCTCCGCTGCAAACGCGTCCAGGGCCTGCTGGTTGCGCGCCGAGACAAACACTTTGGCACCCTGCGCGTGCAGGGCGTGCGCGGTGGCCCGGCCAATGCCGCTGGAGGCACCGACCAGCCAGACGGTCTTGCCGTGCCAATCGGTGAAAGGAAGGTTATAGGACATGAGTTTTAATAGTTGTTATCAAATTGATAGCGCACTGCCAGCGTGTTTGCTGCCCTGGAGGCACTTTTGGTCATTTTTTTGGAGCTGCTCAGTTGCCAGGGTAGGAATTTGATCACCCTGCCAGGCAATGACATTGTTTCGGGCTTTAAGCAGGTTATCAGCGCTTGACGAACGACAGCGTGACTTCGCCCAGCTTGAAGCCGTACTTGCTCATTGCAGCTTTGTTGAGCATGACCCTGTCGGTCATCAGATACATCCAGTCGTCGAACTGGACTTCTACGATTTTGCCGTCCACCGGCAGCTTGAGCGTGTAGCCCCAGCGAAAGGCATTGCCTTTTTCCTGTCCGTTCGCCTCACCCAGCACATCGCCGGCGGTGCCCGTGTATTTGCCGTCCGCACCGCGCTTTAAAGTCCAGACCCGGCGGTCTTTGGTGCCGTCCGAGTAGGTGAAGGCTTCATCGAGCACGCCGACTTCCGCACCGGGCGCGCCGGACCAGGAGCATTTCATCTCTACCGTGAAGCGTTTGACAACCTTGCCTGAGCGGTCCGTGAAGATGCCATAAGCATCAATCGTTCCTGTGAAGTACTGGCGCAGGTCCAGTACGGGTTTTTCAGCCGCGTAGTCGGTGATTTGCGGGCCAGCGCAGCCTGCCAGCAAGGCGCTGCTGACGGCCAGGGTGCACATGACGCTGCGCGCAGAGGTTTTGATAAAAGTCATGCTGTCGCCTTAAAAAGTTGGGGTGAGCGTTGCCGAAGACGGGCGGATGATAAAAAAGTACAAGGTGGCGCTGGCTGCCAGCTTCAAAATGCAAGGCAGCACACAGTAGGCGATGACCAGCGCATTCAAGGCCTCCGGGGTGCGCACGCCAGGCGCGTAGCCAAACACACCGAGCAGCGGCAGCGCCAGCCCGGCGGCTAAGGCCAGGTTGAGCTTGGTGGCAAAGTTCCACCAGCCAAAGTACGCGCCTTCAGCCTTGCCAGAGTCGCCATTGCTTTGAATCACGCCTGCCAGCATGGCACCCGGCAAGGCCAGGTCGGTGCCCAGTGCCACGCCCGAGAGTGCGCAAATGATTAAAAAAGCCGTCGTCTGGCCACTCGCCATTTGTGTGGCCCAGACAAACACCGCCATGCTCAGGGCCATGCCGGCCAGCCAAGCTTTGGCCAGGCCAATGCGCTTGACCACGGCCAGCCACAGCGGAATCGACAGCGCAGCGGTCAAAAAATAACTGCCTAAAAACAGCGGTTCCATGCTGCTAGGCGCTTGCAGGCGGTCCTGAATAAAAAACAGCACCAGCGTGGCAGGCACCGCGCTGGCAGTACCGTTGAGCATGAACACCAGCAGCAGCCGCTTGAAATTACTGTGCTTGAACGGCAGCCAGACCGCACCGGGTGTCACCGCTGTATCTTTTTTGGCAACCGGCTGCACAGCCCGCGTCCAGGCCAGCCAGCCCATCACAAGTGCTATAAAAAACAGAGCTGTCGTGGCAGGTAAACCAAGGGCTACAGGCGTAATCGATGCCATAACCACACCGACCAGGCCCAAACCCTCGCGCCACGCCACAATGCGGCTGCGCTGCGCCTCGTTGCCGCCCAGCATGGCTCCCCACGACTGGTGCGACACACTTAAAAAACTGTACGCGGCGTAGGTCACCACCAGCATCACACTGGCCCAGGCAACCAGCGCACCGGGTGTTTTAACCAGCGGGAAAAACAAAAGTGCAAAGCCGAGCGCCAGCACCACGGCGGCCAGCGCGCCCAGCTTGAGTACGTCGGCAGGCGAGCGGGCAAACAGGCGGTCACTGACACGGCCCAGCAAGGGGTCAATAACAGCGTCAAACAGCCGCGCGCCCAGCAAAATCGCCCCCAGCGTGGCCAGCGGCACCCCAAACTCACGAGCGTAGTGGTTGGGCAAGATCACATACAGCGGCAGCGCTACAAACGCCAGCGGCAGACCCAGCAGGCCATAAGCGAGGCCGTTTCGCCAGCCAAATGCCGTAAGCGCCGAAACGCTCACTGCAAGCCTGCCAGCAGCGCGCTGCGCAGTTTGGGCTCAGACGTTTTGGGCGACAGCCAGATAGCGAAAAACAGCCGGGCAAATTCAGCGTCCATGATGTCGCCTGCCGGTTTACCGTTGACCAGAAAAGTCGCGCCCGTGCCCGGCCGGTAAACGCCCGTGATGCGGTCACCTTTTTTGATATTGGGAAACACGCGTAGCATGGCGGTGGTCCAGTTGCTGGACTGCGCGTCTGACAGCGGTGCCAGTCGCCGCATCTCGGCAAGGGAGCGCTCCGCGATGTCGATGTTGGTGACGTTGCGCAGGTAAGCCAGCTCCAGCGCAAAGGGCTGGGCGGTCAGCTTGTCGGCCTGAAAGCCGGGCGCAACCCACAAGCTGGCGTCGTACACGTCAAAACCCCATACCGTCAGGCGGCTTTTGCCCGACAACTTGTGCTGCGGCAGCAGCTCACGCAATTCGGCCAGGGTGTCGCTGGCCGCACTGCCTGTTGCGGTGGCTTTCACGCTGGCCACCTGTGTCTGGGCCGAGGCCAGGTTACCTGCCAGCAGCAAGGCCGCGCACAGTCCGACCTGGGTGCAGATGCTGCGAAAAAAGCCGATGCCGGGGTGTTGCTCCATGGTGCGCTTTCTCAGGCTTTGCGCAATGTGTACTGCACGACGTCGGTGTTGGCCTCGGTAAAAGCCGCCTCGCAGTAGCACAGGTAGAACTCCCAGATGCGGATGAAGCGCCTGTCAAAGCCCAGTTGCAGCACGTGCGACTCTTGCGCCATGAAGTCATCGCGCCACAGCTGCAGCGTGCGGGCATAGTCCTGGCCAAAGGAGAATTCGTCCACCACTTCAAAACCTGCCGCCCGTGCCTGGGCGCGGAATTCTTTCGGGCAGGGCAGGCAGCCGCCGGGGAAAATGTACTGCTGGATGAAGTCGGTCGAGCCGATATACCGCTCGAACAGCTCGTCTGCAATCACGATGCTTTGAATGCAGGCGTAGCCACCGGGCTTGAGCAGGCGCGCCACCGTCTGGAAATACTCGGGCCAGTAGGCGCGGCCCACCGCTTCGACCATTTCAATCGAGCAGATGGCGTCAAAGGGCGCATCCTGGGTGGTTTTACCGATGTCGCGGTAGTCTTGCAGCCGCAGGTCAGCCCGTTCGGCCACACCTTCGCGCTGCATGCGTTTTTGAGCCCAGTCAAGCTGCTCGGTACTGAGCGTCACACCGACCACAGACGCGTCAAATTCCTTGGTCGCTTTTTCGGCCAGCGCACCCCAGCCGCAGCCAATTTCCAGCACGCGGTCACCGGGCTGGACGCGCGCCATGCGCAAGGCGCGCCGTACCTTGGCGTGCTGGGCGTCTTTCATCGACGTTTCAGGCGTTTCAAAAATGGCCGACGAATAGTTCATCGTGCCGTCGAGCCACAACGCATAAAACGCATTGCCCAGGTCGTAGTGGGCGTGGATATTTTTCTGGCTGTTGGCCTTGGTGTTTCGGTTCAGCAAGTGTTTGATGCGGTACGCAAAACGGCCCAGCCAGGTGCCGTAAATCATGTCATCGACTTCTTTGCGATTGATGATGAGCACGCGCAGCAGCTCGGTCAGATGCGGTGTGGTCCAGTCGCCTGCAATAAAGCTCTCGGCAAAGCCGATGTCGCCTGATTTAAGCGCGACACTGCACACATTCCAGTTCAGCAGGTGCAGGCTGGCCATGGGGCTTTCGCCATTGCCAAAGCGCTGTACCGAGCCGTCAGGCAGCTTGAGCGTGAGGGTGCCGTGCTTGAGCCGAAGCAGCAGTTTGAGCACTGCCCGCGCCGCCGAAGGTGCATCTGTCGGCAGCGTCAGCGTGGCGCGGGAAGGAGACGTATTTGAAGGAGAGTTGGGAGAGGTCATCGTGGGTTCAGCGCGTCACAAATATTTCAGGAGGTTTGGGCTTGGTGATAAACGGCACATGTTTGCGCCACAGCTTGAAGGCTTGCCAGTGGATGCGGGCCACCACGCCAAAGGTCATGGCCGGGTAGCCCCACAAGGCCTTGCGCAAGGCAGCCGCAGACACCGGCTCCAGCGAGCCGCTGACACTGGTCTGAAGCAACGGGCCAGTGGCGTCATCGTAGTCAATGCGGGCCACGGTTTTGGCGATGCCTGCGTGCGTTGTGCGCATGAAGCGAAAGCGGTAGCCGCCTTCAAGGGTGCAAAACGGCGACACATGAAACACCTTGTCGGCGGTCAGTTCCTGCCCGTAGCGGGGCTGGTCCAGCAGATAGCAGTGGCGCTCGCCAAAGGTGTTGTTGACCTCCACCACAATGGCGCGCAGGTTGCCGCTGGTGGTGTGGCAGTGCCAGAAGCTGACCGGTTTGAAGGTGTAGCCGAGCACGCGCGGGTAGGTGTGCAGCCAGACCTCGCCCCCTGCGTCTTCAACGCCTTCGCGTTTTAACAGCTCGTCCAGCCAGCTCAGCGCGTTGTCACGGCCGTCGCCGTGGTCGCGGTCAAAAAAGCTCAGCAGGGCGCGGCGGTTGTGGGCCAGCTCACCGCTGCCGTGTTGCTGCATCGCGCGCAGCGGCAGCATTAAAAAGTAAGTCGGGTAGGCAAAAGTGTTTCGGGCAGGCTTGAGCCGCGCATGGCGCACCTGGCCAAACCCCAGCAGGGGCACGTCGGTAAAGGCCAGCTCACTCACGCAGCACTTCCAGCAGTTTCAAGCAACAACTGCTGCGCGACCTTCAGGCCTGATTTGAGGCCATCCTCATGAAAGCCATACCCCGTCCAGGCACCGCAATAGTAGGTGTGGTGCTTCCCTTGCAGATGCACCAGCTCGCCCTGCGCGCGAATGGCAGCGAGGTCAAACACCGGATGCGCATAATCAAACTCACCCAGCACCAGATGCGGCGCAATCTCGCGCACAGGATTCAGCGAGACCACCACCGGCTGGGTAAACGGCAAGGGTTGCAGCATGTTGAGCAGGTAGTGCAGACAGACCTGCGCTGACTCGCGGTCTGCATGCTGCGCACGCTCGTAATTCCAGGCCGCCCAGGCGAGTTTTTTGGTCGGCAGCACTGAGGCATCGAGGTGCAATATGGCGCGGTTGGGCTGGTAGCGGATCGCACCCAGTAACCCTTGTTCGTCAGCCGTAGGGGCTTGCAGCATGGCCAGCGACTGGTCAGAGTGCGCGGCCAGCACCACCTTGTCAAAGCGTTCGGTGTGGCCATCGGTGATGACGCTTACGCCCTGCGCATCGCGCTCGATGCGCCTGACCGGGGTGTTCAGGCGCTTGTCTGCAATGCCTGCAATGATCTTGTCAACATAGTGCCGGGCACCGCCCGTGACCGTCCACCACTGGGGCCGGTTCGCGACCTGAATCAGGCCGTGGTTGTAGCAAAAGCGAATCATGGTGGCCACAGGAAACTGCAGCATCTGCTCGGTCGGGCACGACCAGATGCAGCCCATCATGGGCAGAAAATACCAGTCGCGGAACTCATCCGAGAATTTTTGGGTACGCAAGAAGTCGCCCAGCGGCTGTGCCATAGCAGTCTCCGCGTTGGCATTGGCCAGCTCGGTGGTGATGCGGTTAAACCGCATGATGTCCCGCAACATGCGCAAAAACCGCCAGCGCACCAGGTTGCTGCGCTGGACAAACACGCTGTTCAGGCTGGAGCCGCTCCATTCCAATGCTTGCCCGGAGTGCCTGTCACCGCCCTTGAATGCGCCCGGCACCTTGACTGAAAACGACATGTCCGATTTGGCTGTGGCGACATTCAGCTCTGCAAACAGTGCAATCAGGTTGGGATAAGTGCGCTCGTTGAACACCAGGAACCCGGTATCGACGCCGTGCGTGACGGGCCCGTGTGCGCCAGGCAGCGTGACATCTACTGTGTGAGTGTGACCACCAAAGTAGTCGCCCGCTTCAAACAGGGTGATGTCAGCCAAACCAGAGAGTTTGTGCGCCACTGCCAGTCCGGAGATGCCGGAGCCAACGATGGCGATGCGGGGACGCCAGGGCGCACTGGCTGAAGAGGGTGGGTGGCCGCGCATGGTCAGCCGCCCGAAGATAAAAATGTTGCGAAGCGCCCCGGTGCGAACAAGGGAGGGAGGGAGGAGGAGAACCGCCCCGGGATTTCAACTGGGCGCAAAAGGCGCAGTCGGCTTCGCAACAATGAAACTGTTTTTTTGTCCGTGCTGTGTGCAGTTGCAGACGGTGCGAACGATTGTCTGAGTCGATACAACTGCAGGCAGTTCCCTGTATTTACAGACCCGGCGTAGTAAAGATTTTGTAACAGAAAAAAACGCATGGTCGGTTTGCAGGGTTGGCGACAGAAGTTTGAAAGCAGCCTCGCTTCACGCGTACGGCGGCTCGGGGTGTTGTGACAGTGTTCAAAAGATCAAACACATCATAAGTGAAGAGTTACCGCATGGTCAAATAATGACCGTACGGTAATTCACTGAAAAACTGATGCGCTTGTCAAGGACTGGCCAGTTGCTTGTCGATCTCTTTGAGAAACTGGCGGCTGGTCGGGTCGGCCATGGAGTTGAAGCTGACCACGCTCTGGCCATCACGCGCAATGACGTACTTGTAGAAATTCCACTTGGGTGCGGTGCCGGTTTTGGCTGACAGCTGCTTGAACAACGGGTTGGCGTCTTTGCCGGCCACGCTGGATTTGGTGAACATCGGGAATTTCACACCAAACGTGTTCTCGCAAAAAGCAGCAATGTCTTTGTTGCTGCCGCTTTCCTGTGAAAAATCGTTTGACGGAAAGCCCAGCACGACCAGGCCCTTGTCTTTGTATTTGGAGTAGAGCGCTTCCAGGCCTTCATACTGAGGCGTGAAACCGCAAAAACTGGCGGTATTAACCACCACCACCACCTTGCCGCTGTACTGGCACAACGACTGCGGCTTTTCATCCTGAAGGCGCAGAAAGCTTTGTTGCAGCAAGCCTGTACAAGCAGCCGGCGCTGGCGCCGGGGTTGCCGCCCGCAGTGTGGGGGCGTACAAGCCCAGGCTGGCCAACGCAACAGCACTGGCCAGACCGGTCAGGCCGGTTCTGATAGACAAGGCTTTGAATTTCAGGAAATACATGGAGAGCTCACTTGGTTATGGAGGATGGTGCCTGGATGAAGCACAAGCTTGCGGAGAATGCCGCTTGGACAGGCGCTTGAAGGGGACCAAAATACAGCAATCCATCGACACCCCTTGAAACGCAGCCGACAGTATTTATACGCTTTTTAGCGAATACCGGATTCAAGCAGGGAAAAGGCAGAATAAAGGCAGAGGTGGTTTGTGTACCGGCAAGCGCGTATGCGCGATTTTAAAAACACCAATTCAGCGCAATAGCCGTTGAAAATGCCTGAAAAAGCCTTGAAACGCCAACGCATTCCATTCGCGGCCTAAAATTATGAATCAATCAAGATGCGGCAGGCGTGCATCCGATGTCGGCTTTTACGCGTACCAGGCTACACGTTGACAAATGCACCCATGATCGCAAAGGAGTTTTTATGCTTTACCCGGAACTGTTCAAACAACTCGAAGCCGTCCGCTGGAACATGGACAAAGACATTCCCTGGGCCAGTTTTGATGCGTCCAGATTGTCCGACGAGCAGGCCCAAACCATCAAGATGAACGCGATCACTGAATGGGCGGCGTTGCCA
>JBBRMH010000056.1:0-20404 GCA_038230935.1 Burkholderiales bacterium
GGTGCGCGCCGTCATCCTGCGGGTAAATCTGCCAGACCACTGGCTTGCCCGCCCACAGCGCCCGCACCAGCGAATCTTCACCGCGCACAAAGTTCAGGTCACAGGTCCATAGCAGGTGGTCAAAATCGGCTTGCGTGAGCAGGGGAAGGTATGAAATTGATAGCATCTGGCCCAAGCAATGCTTGGCCCTAAGGCCTTTTTCATCAATTTTTTGCGGTGTGGCATTGCCCACGGTCGATACAGCGCTGCGGACAGCCGCCTGCGCCCGTCCGGCAGCCACCAGCAGACGCACCGGCTGGCCGTTGATGCCGCTGTCCGCCAGCTCACGCAGCAGTCCGGTCAGCGCCGTCGGCTCGTAGCAAAACAGCGACACCAGCTTCTCGCCTGCCCAAGCAATGCCCTGCTTGCCCAGCCAGGCGGCGCGGTCAAACGCAGCCTGACGCTGCGCCAGACCAGGCTCGCGCAGCAGCCCGCCGACAAGCGGCGTAAAGCCAGGGTAGAAAAACCACTTGGTCCAGCCCGCCGCCGGGCCACCTTGCGCGACGCTCAGGGTCGAAGGCAGGCCGTGGTTACGTTCCACGTAAGGTTCAGCAGACAGGTATTCGAGGTTGATCCATACAGGTTTTAGCCCGCTATTTATACCGTTTGTGCAGTAAATACGTGCGCTGGCAGCTATGAATTCAGGAGCAATGTCGCAGCCGAAAGCCTCTATCAGCACATCGCACGGTGCACCATTCAGTGCATCCAGGTCGATGGCTGCCAGCGGTGCCGTCCAGTGCAAAACCTGAATGCCCTTGCAGCCGTCAGGTGCCATCCAGGCCAGCGCGCTTGCATCATCTGCCCACAAACGCACCCGGTGCCCACGCGCCGCCAGGTCAGCTGCCAGCCGCCAGCAGATGCCGATGTCCCCGAAGTTGTCGATGACCTTGCAGAAAATATCCCATTGGAGAAGGGCTTGTGGGACGGGGCTGGGTACGGGCATGGGTACGGAATCCGGAAAATCAGTGGTCGGTATAAAATGTACGGTCCGTACAGATTTCATAGTCAAAAAATCAAGGCCGTTATTCATGAACACTATTGGTATTGAACAGGGCCGAAACACCTTACCGCAATTGGCTTTGCGCGCATTTGGGGGTGAGCCCAGCGTATTGACCAAACATGGCAAACCCTATGCTGCGATTGTGCCGCTGGACATGGTCAGGCACGCACCCGCAGGAAACAGCAGTTTTTTAGCCTTGCGTGGTACAGGTAAAGGTTTGTGGGGTGATGCGCCCGCACAAATGATCGCCCAGATGCGTGACGAAGCTTGAGAGTCGTTCATGCCAGACGTACAAGGCCGTACGGTCTCCACCGTAGCCAGAAAATCATCAAAAGATGTGCGAATCTGGGGCCAGTTAAAGGCCAATGATCTGGTGCTGGTGGACAGCGCGCCATTGATCTATCTGCTCGACGGGCACCCACAGTTCTCAAGCCTGTTTGAAGGTTTGTTTATGGCTTTTGAGGCGGGGCAATTGCGCATTGCGATTTCCACCATCACCGTGGCCGAAGTGCTGGCAGGGCCGTTCAAAAATGGTCAAGAGGTCTTGGCCAAGCGGTATGAAAAAGCGCTGTCAAGCTTTGAAGTGGTCACTGTGAGTCAGGACATCGCAGTCAGTGCATCACGGCTACGTATCTCATGCAGGCTCAAACTGATGGATGCCCTGCAAGCCGCAACTGCGCTGGAAATCGGCGCGCAGGCGTTGGTCACGCATGACAGGGACTTTTCCCGTTTCAGTGGCTTGCCAGTGCTGTATGGTGGTGAATAAACAGTGAAAAAATTCAATCAGTGGAGTGCCGTGTGACCGTGTTTTCCGAACAGCTTTTAATTGAAGTCGCAGCCCTGCCTGCGTTGCCCGGCGTGTACCGCTACTTTGATGCCGAGGGCGGCGTGCTGTACGTTGGCAAGGCGCGCAACCTGAAAAAACGGGTGGCGAATTACTTCCAGAAAAACCATGGCGGCAGCCGCATTGGCCACATGGTCACCAAAATCGTGCGCATGGAGACCACGGTGGTGCGCTCCGAGGCAGAAGCACTGCTGCTTGAAAACAACCTCATCAAGACGCTGAACCCGCGCTTTAACATCCTCTTTCGGGACGACAAAAGCTACCCGTATTTAAAGCTCGCCAGCCACCCCTTTGCGCGCGTGGCGTACTACCGCGGTGCGGTTGAGAAAAAGCATCGCTACTTTGGCCCTTACCCGAGTGCCTGGGCGGTCAAGGAAAGTATTTTGCTGCTGCAAAAAGTTTTCAAGCTGCGTACCTGTGAAGACACGGTGTTCAACAACCGCACACGGCCGTGCCTGCTCTACCAGATCAAGCGCTGCTCCGCGCCGTGCGTGGGCCACATCACGCCCGAGGCTTATGCGCAGGACGTGGCGAATGCCGAGAAGTTTTTGCAGGGCCAGACGCAGGACATCCTGCAGGGTCTGGAGCAGCAGATGCTGGCGCATGCTGAAAAGCTGGAGTTTGAACAGGCCGCCGAGCTGCGCAACCAGATGTCGGCGCTGTCCAAGGTGCTGCACCAGCAGTCGATGGAAGTCGGTGGCAAAAATGGCGATGTGGACGTCGATATTCTGGCCGTCAAGGTGCAGGGCGGCAAGGCCTGCGTCAACCTGGCCATGGTGCGCGGCGGGCGGCATCTGGGCGACCGGCCGTACTTTCCGACGCACATTGAAAACGCGGTGGATGTGGCTCAACTTGATGCCGAGCTCGACGCTGAAGAAACCCTCGCCATCCAGGCCAAATCGCTTGAAGCGCTGGTGCTGGAAGCCTTTATTGCCCAGCATTACATCGATGTGCCCGTGCCGCCGGTGCTGGTGTGCAGCGAGCCGGTGGACAAGCCCTTGATTGCCGCGCTGATCGCCCAGAGCGGCGTGAAGTTTGCGGCGATTCACCAGCCACGCGAGCAGCGTCGCATCTGGCTCGACATGGCGCTTAAAAATGCCGAACTGCAACTGGCCCGCCTGCTGGCAGAACAAGGCTCGCAACAGGCCCGCACCCGGGCACTGGCCGAGGCAATGGACCTGAAGATGGAAGACCTCGCGGCGCTGCGCATCGAGTGTTTTGACATCTCGCACACCGCTGGCGAGGCGACCCAGGCATCGTGTGTGGTGTTTGCCGAGCACAAGATGCAAAGCGCGCAATACCGCCGCTACAACATCGAAGGCATCACGCCGGGCGACGACTACGCCGCCATGCGCCAGGTGCTCATGCGGCGCTACAGCAAGCTGGCCGAGGCGGTCAAAAACAACGACGGCAGGCTGCCTGACCTGGTGCTGGTCGATGGCGGCAAAGGCCAAGTTTCAATGGCGCGTGAGGTCTTTACCGAGCTGGGCCTGGACCTGGGCCTGATCGCGGGTGTCGAAAAAGGCGAGGGCCGCAAGGTCGGTCTTGAAGAGCTGGTGTTTGCCGATGGCCGCGAGAAAATTTATCTGGGCCGTGACTCTGCTGCGCTGATGCTGATTGCGCAAATTCGCGACGAGGCGCACCGCTTTGCGATCACCGGCATGCGCGCCAAACGCGCCAGTGTGCGCACCGGTGGCAGCAAACTTGAAGACATCGACGGCATTGGCCCCAAAAAGCGCGCCAGCCTGCTGCAACGCTTTGGCGGCATACGTGCCATCGCATCGGCCAGCGTGGAAGACATCGCCACGGTGGACGGCATTTCCAGAGAACTCGCTGAAGAGATTTACCGCGCGTTGCACTGAGTTGGGGCAAGCGCGCGTCCCGGCCGTGCGCTCGTGCCAAAATACCGCATGAAGTTCTGGACCATCCCCACCATCATGACCTGGACGCGCATCATTGCGATTCCGTTGATCGTGGGGGTTTTCTACATTGATATCCCTGTCATTGACCGCAACCTGATCGCCACCGTGATGTTTGTGGTGTTTGCCGCGACCGACTGGCTGGACGGTTATCTGGCCCGAAAACTCAACCAGACCTCGTCGTTTGGGGCTTTTCTCGACCCGGTGGCTGACAAGTTTCTGGTTTGTGCGGCGCTGCTGGTGCTGGTGCACCTGCAGCGTGCCGATGTGTTTGTGGCGCTCATCATCATTGGCCGTGAAATCGCCATTTCAGCCCTGCGCGAGTGGATGGCCATGATCGGTGCCACCAAGAGCGTGGCAGTGCACATGCTGGGCAAAATCAAAACTACGGTGCAGATGACAGCGATTCCGTTTTTGCTCTACGACGGCAGGCTGTTTGGCATCATCAACACCCACGTCTGGGGCACCTGGCTGATCTGGATTTCAGCTATTTTGACGGTGTGGTCCATGGTGTATTACCTGAAAAAAGCAATTCCTGAAATCCGTGCGCGGGCTAAATAAAAAATAACAGGTGACTACCCAACAAGGCCGACCCAGCTGAACTTCCAACGCAAAGCCGCAAAGATGCAAAGCTCGCCAAGCCAGTCCATTGAAGCTTCTACGTCGCGTTCTTTGCGCTTTTGCGGCTTTGCGTTGGAAACTTCGCCCTCGTACCTGAGTAGTTACGATAAAAGACAAAAATAACAGGTGACAGTTGCGTTGCCATTGATCGGTTGTTCGTGAGTTCTTCTGCCCCTGAAAGTGCTGTGATCCGGGCCATGCCCGCCGTGTTTGTGCTGATCTGGAGCACGGGCTTTATCGTCGCCAAGTTTGGCCTGCCGTTTGCACCCCCCCTCACTTTTCTGGCGATGCGCTACTTGTTGTCCATCATCTGCTTTGGCGTCTGGATAGCGCTGGCACGCGCTGTCTGGCCGCGTGGCCGCCAGCAGTGGCTGCATCTGGCGGTGACAGGCGTGTTGATGCATGCGGGTTATCTGGGCGGCGTCTGGGTAGCTGTGAAAGCGGGCATGGGTTCGGGTCTGGCGGCGTTGATTGTGGGCCTGCAGCCGGTGCTGACGGCGCTGTGGGTGTCGCTGGTGGCGTCAAACAGTGCTGATCAGAATGGCCCCAAAGTCACAGCCCGCCAGTGGCTGGGACTGGGGCTGGGCTTTGGGGGCTTGCTGCTGGTGGTCTCGCGCAAGTTTGGCAGCGGCCATGAGGTGACCGCGTTAACACTGGGCGCGACGGTAGTGGCGCTGCTCAGCATCACGGCCGGCACGCTGTATCAGAAACGGTTTGTCAAACCCACGGACGTGCGCTGCGCCAACGCCATCCAGTTATGTGCAGCACTGCTGGTGACGCTGCCCCTGGCCATGCTGGAGCCTGAAGCCATCACCTGGAACCCCTCGTTTGTCGGCGCCATGGCCTGGTCGGTGCTGGCCCTGACGCTGGGCGGCAGCTCGCTGCTGTACCTGTTGATACAGCGTGGTGCGGCCACCGCTGTGACCAGCCTGCTGTATCTGGTGCCGCCCACCACCGCGCTGATGGCCTGGGTACTGTTTGGCGAGCTGATCACAACCGCCACCATTGTGGGCACTGCGCTGACTGCGCTGGGGGTGAGCCTGGTGGTGCGTGCCCCAAAAGTAGCGGCTTGATCGGCCTGAACTGCTTACCCCATAAAGCCCAGGTTACGGCTCGCAAAACGCCCGATGTTCGGCATGATGATGCCCATATTGCTGTCTGACACGCCAAACCAGCGGGCCAGCGTGGCGGCGTATTCGTCAACCGATGTCGTGGGAATGAGCCGCCCCTGACCAGAGTCTTCCGGGCCACCCACAGCGACGGTGGGGAACTGCCCATACACCCGGTTGCCCGCTACGGCACCGCCCATGATGAAGTGGTGCCCGCCCCAGCCGTGGTCAGAGCCGCGCCCATTGGACTGCAGCGCACGGCCAAACTCGGACGCGGTAAAGGTGGTCACGTTGTTAGCGACACCCTGTGATGCTGTGGCCTGGTAGAAGGCGGCTATGGCGTCCGAGAGTTGTTGCATCCGGCTGCCATGGTCAGCCAGGAGGTTGTCATGAAAGTCATGGCCGCCGTGCATGACGTAGAAGATTTGACGCCGCTGCCCGAGAGCGCTGCGCGCCGCGATCATGCGTGCCACCATTTGCAATTGCTGACCAATGCTGGTCGCGGGAAAGCTGCCACCCGCTTGCCCTGAGCCGGACAGCGCGTTGGTCACCAGCGCCTCGGTGTTGATCGCCCTGGCCGATACCTTGTTGAGCTCATTTTCCAAAAGCATTGAACGTGAGTCGGTCATCAGGCGGCGCATGGCCAGCCCTCCGGCGGCTGAGCCGTAAAGCCCGTTAAGAGGCTGTACCTTGACTGCACCCTGCGTGGTGAGCTGGTATTGAACCGTGCTGTCACCTGCCTGCATGATGTTGTTGCCCGCCATCGACATGGCAATTGACACACCACTGCCGGGGTTGAAGGCGCTGGCAGTCAAGTCGCCCATGCGGCCTAGCCAGCCGGTCTCAGAGGATGTATTGGGCAGTCCGGTTTGCCAGGCGCCTTGCTGGTCAGAGTGTGAAGTGAGTTGGGAGGGCACCTGGACGTTTGGCGCGCCGTTGTTCCACTGGGCTTTGGTTATGGGCACGGATAGAGGCCCTACATTGGCCAGCAGTGCCACGCGCTGCTGGTCAAACAATGCCTTGAGCCCGGTCATGGCCGGGTGCAGGCCCAGCGGCTGACCGCTGTAGCCCAGAGGGCTGATGGCCAGCAACTGCGACGCGGGCAATGCCAGGCTGGGGCGTGCCTGCTGGTAGCTGGCATAGCCCGCGCCGCTGGCAGGCACCACGGTGTTGGACTGGTCATTGCCACCACCGAGATAAATGCAGACCAGGGCTTTGTGGTCGGTGGCGGTCTGGGCGCTGGCCGCGCCCATCGCCAGCAGATTCATGGCCAGGGGCGAGCCTGTAGCCGCAGTCATCCAGGCGGCACGGCGCAGAAAATTGCGGCGGCCCAGGGCGTGGTCAATGGGTGCCAGTGCGTGTGCCAGTTGGTGTGCCATGTAGTGGGCCTTATTTTTGAACGATAAATTCAGGCGACACCATCACCAGCGTGATGGCGGTGTAAACCCGGTTTTTGGGGTCGCTGGCTGGCCACGCGTTCACCGCGTCCAGAATGGTCTGGCGTGTTGTGGCGGACATGTGCCCGGCCAGCAGCAGCAGGTTCAGGTGGTCCAGCAGTGCCGCCGGGTGAGAGGCCAGTGCCAGCTCGGTGGTGTAGCTGCTCTTGACGTTGGTGTCGTTCCAGCCGTAGCCACGCTCGACGGTGTTGCTGATGAAGTTGGCATAGCCGGTCACCGTGGTCTCATGGGTGATCTGGAACTCTGGGGCTACCAGGCCACGCCTCATGATGTCGCCAGGCGGCGCATAGCCGGGGCGAAACCAGTTGAACACGCTGGGTGCGCGCAACGGGTTCTAGCCGATGCTCGATACCGGGTCTTCCAGATTCCAGATGCCGTAGATACCACGCGCCGATTTGGCATCAAAAGCACGCATCCAGGTGCCAAAGCGCACCAGTGGTTCGCGCAGCTTGCCCCACTGCGGGTCATTGGCCTTGGCGCTGTCGCGGGCTTCCGGGTCCATCAACACGGCGATCAGCACCGCTTTCATGTCGCCGCGAATGCCATTGCTGCTGTTGAAAGCTGCGCTCACCCGTGTGATGTACGCTGGGCTGGGGTTGCTGGTGACAAAGCGCTTGATCAGCTGGCTGCCAATGAAGGGGCCCACATTGGGATGGTTGAAGAGCGTGTCAATCGCCACCTTCAGGCTTTGCTCACCGCTGGTGTTGGCAGGCACCACCGCACCCAGAAAGCGTTTTTCACTGCTGGAGTGAAACCTGGGGAAGTTGATCATCTGCTCTTTGTACGCGGCACCGCCCCAATACCATTTGTCGTCACTGAGGCTGCCATTGTTGAAGGTCCAGCCGGTGAACACTTTGGCCATGCCCATCACATCGGCCTGGCTGAAAGTGGGAATGTCACGCCCACTGCCATCTTTTTTGCGGCTGCCATCGGGGTTGAGTTGCCACAAGCCGATGGCAAAGAGCTGCATCACTTCACGGGCATAGTTCTCATCTGGGATACGGCCAGTCGCCGGGTCTTCCTTTTCGTTTTTCAGGTGCGACAGGTACTTGCCCATGGTGGGGTGTGTGGAGACCTGTTCGAGCAGTGTGCGAAAGTTGCCAAAAGCGTTGCGGGCCAGCATGTCAAGGTAGCTGGCATGGGCATCTTCCTGAATTTCTACTGCGCTGTTGACGGTGCTGACCACGAATATCTCGCTCAGGGCCAGCACGGTGCGCTGGCGCAACTGGTCCGGGCCGCGCACCGCTTGGTCCCAGAAGCTTTGTATGGTGGCATTGATGAAATTGGAGTCGCACACGGTGCAGCCCATCGGGTCCTTGCGCACCACCACGTAGTTCCAGTGGGTATCGCGCGAAGGTGTGATGAACTGGTCACTGATCCACGCTGCAGGCCCCATGGCGGCGGCACGGTTGATTTCGGCCAGATTGGGGCCGTAAGTGGCCTGGATCAGCAGGCGTGCAGCGTCGGTTTTTGCAGCTGGAACTGCGGGGATTGGCGCAGGCGCTGGAGCAGACGCGGGTGCGGGTGCAGGCGCAGGCGTTGGAGCTGGTGTCGGTGCTGGCGTTGGAGCCGAAGAAGGCGTGCCAGCCTGCAAATAGCAGGCTTTGCCGATGCCAAAAAGCGGGTCACCAAACACCTCGCTGGTACAGGATGCACCACCGGCCAGCGTCTTGACGGCAAACTGGCCACTGGCACCGTATGCAACGCTGCTGCTCCCCGTGAAGTTGCAGCGCCCGCCCTCTATGGCACAGGCGTTGGCGCTGAAGCGCATACCATTGATTGTGAAGCTTGGACCTGTGGTGGCAATGGGGGTGCTGGTCGTGACTTTGTACGACGAAGCCATGTCGTTGAAATTCAGCCTGATCAAGTCAGGGGCGCTGGTTTGAAGTGTGAGTGCTTTACCTGCAGCGTCAGCGTGTTCAAATAAATCGACCCTGAACCCTGGCTGAACCCTGATCGACGATATCAAGTCATTCCACAGACCCGACATCAAATTGGCGCTGCCAGTGTTGACACACAATTCGCGCCCCTGGTAGTTGGTGTGCTCGTAAAAGCAGACATTGCCCGTGCCCGCTGCCTGCGCTGCAAAAACGCCAGGCGCCAACAAGCTGGCCCACAGAACTGAAACTGCCAGGCTATTTTTCCAGTGCCTGTGCGTCAAGGGTGTATGGCAATAGCTTGCTGCTTTAAGTGCCGGTGTCATCCGGTTTCTCCTGGTTGCGCTGGATGAGTGATATCGGAAACATAGCACTTGATATTGTGCGAACGCTCAGCTGGTCACTGGCGCTTGAGCCCATGCAGCAAAAAGCTCGAACGCGTCAGGTCATGATCGTGACGCGACACTGGCCCGGCAGCATCTGTTGGGCCTGGAGTCGTTTTGCTCTTCAAAATTATCAGCAAATTGCGGAACTGGTTTTGAGGCGGTTGCAACAGTACGGAATTGCCCCGATTGATCTATTCCGCCGTGATACCGGCCTTGCGGATCAGCTCGCCGTAGCGCGTGAGTTGCGCGCGGGTGGCGCGGCCCAGCTCTTCAGGCGTGGTGCCGCGTGGGCTCAAGCCCTGGGCGGTGAGTTTTTCACGCGTGTCCGGGTCGGCCAGGGCCTTGGCCAGCTCGCTCGACAGGGTTTGCACAATGGCCTTGGGTGTGCCTGCCGGGGCCATCACTGCAAACCAGGAATTGAATTCAAAGCCGGGCAGACCGGTTTCTGCCACGGTGGGCACGTCAGGGAACTGCGGCATGCGCCTGGGTGTGGTCACGCCCAGCAGCTTGAGTTTGCCTGCCTTGATCAGCGAGTTCACAGTGGCAATGCCCTGAAACGCGACCTGTACCTCGTTGCCCGCCACGCCCATGGCCGCTTGCGTCGCGCCCTTGTAGGGCACATGGGTCATCTGCACGCCCGCCTGCGAGGCAAAAAGCGCCATGGCGATGTGCTGCGGGCTGCCATTGCCACCGGAGCCGTAGTTCACCTTGCCGGGCGCTTTGCGGGCGCTGGCGATCAGGTCGGCTGCTGATTTTTCGGGCGCGTCAATGGCGGCTACCAAACCCCACTCGACGGTTGCCACCAGTGAGACAGGCTCAAAATCTTTCAGAATATCCCACGGCATTTTGGGCTGCAAGTTGGGCAGCATGGTCATGATGGAGTCGTTGAAGCCGCCAATCGTGTAGCCGTCGGGAGCCGCCTTGGCCACGCGGTCGGCACCAATCAGGCCCGACGCGCCCGGCATGTTTTCAATCACGATGGACTGGCCCATGTTTTGCCCCATCTTGATCGCGATGATGCGCGCTGCGTTGTCCACTGCGCTGCCAGCGGCCAGGGGCACGATCATCCGGATCGGCTTGCTGGGGTAGGGTGCCTGCGCGGTGCCTGGCGTTTGCGCGTAGGTCGTACCCACGGTCAGCAACGACGCAAAAACAATAGCAAGAGAGGTATATTTCATAAGGGCTAACGGGGTAAAACGTTTAAAAAATGGCCAAAGGCGTGATGCCAGCGTCTTGCGCATAGGCGGCCAGCTGCTCGACCAGCGCAGGCGGCAGCGCAATACCGTCTCGCATGTTGGCTTCGCGCCGGGCCTGGCTTTGCTCGCCCGGCAGCCAGATGCGCTCGACGCCGGGCATGCGCTCGCTGGCGCGCAGCTCTTGCACCAGTGTGTCCACCCGCGCCTTGAACGCGTCCACATCACCCCAGGCAGACAGGTCAATGGCCATGATGGCCTGGCCGGTGTTGGTGGTGCTGACCTGGTCTTTGTTGAAGTCAATCACGGCCTTGCCCATGGCGGCGCCGTTGAGCGTGCCTGCCAGCAAGCCGACGATCAGGGCCAGGCCGTAGCCCTTGTAGCCGCCAATCGGCATTAAAAAGCCCTCGTCCGCGCGTTTGGGGTCGAGCAGGGGCTGGCCCTGGCGGTCCATCATCCAGCCCTCGGGCATTTGCTCGCCCTTTTGGGCTTTGGCTTTGACCTTGCCGTAGGCGGCCACGGTGGTGGCCATGTCCAGCACCACGGGCGACTCGTGCAGGGCAGGCACGGCCACGGCGATCGGGTTGGTGGACAGCAGCATGTCCAGCCCACCCCAGGGCGGCAGGTGGTTGGCATTGCCCACGGCAAAGTACAGGCCGATCATGTTGTGCTCAAGCGGCATGCGGGCGTACAGCGAGGCCGGGCCGGCGTGGTTGCTCATGCGTGCGCCGACCCAGCCAATGCCGCAGACCCTGGCCTTTTCAATGGCCATCTCGGCGGCGCGTGCCATGACCAGGTGGCCCATGCCGTTGTCGCCGTCCAGCAGGGCCATGCCGGGGCGCTCTTGCACCACGGTGATGTTCGGGTTGAGGTTCAGGCCGCCTGCACGGATGCGTCTGGCGTAGGGTGCGAGGCGGATCACACCGTGGCCGTCCGAGCCTTGCAGCTCGGCCTCGGCCATCAGGCGGCCTGTGGTGGCAGCGTCAGCGTCAGGCAGGCCCAGTTGCTGCAGCGCTCGGGTGATGAAACGCTGCAAATCAGCAAAGTGGACCCGGCTTGAGATTGCTTTGTTTTTGATAGCTGCTTGGGCAGGCTCTGCGCGGGCTATTGGGCTGTTTGCCATTAAAAATTACCTTTGAGAACTGCTTTTGGAAATTATCTTTTTAAGCGCCAGCACAGCGCAATCAGGACTGCTGAGCACGGTGCCAGCGACGCACGCCTGCACGAGCGGCAGCGCGGCAGCCATGGAGAACTGGGCCAGCATGACGACGCTGCAGCCTTGCAGGGCTTTTTCTGCAGCCGCTGCAATCTTGCGGTGGTGCATGTCGGCGCGGCCTTCGGCCAGGTCTTGCATGGCTTCAGGAACGAAAGCGGTGTGCAGGTCGATGCTGCGACCACGCGACGCAGCCAGGGCGTGCAGCTCTGCAGCCATGGAAGGCAAAGATGCTTCAAAGGTGGCGATCAGGCCCATTCTGGCTTTTCCCTCTTGGCTCGCTGCGAGTGCCAGCGCCTCTTCAAACATCGCTTCGTTGGGTTTGAGCGTCGGAATGCCGACCGACGTGCCCGCCAACTCAATGGCCGCGCCAAAGGCCGAACAGGTGAACAAAATGCCCGCGCAGCCTGTGCGCTTGCTGTAGTGCGCCAGGTCGTCAAAGCGCTGGGTCATGGCCGGGCTCAGCACGCCGCCTGCCCTGGCATGGTCGGCCGAGAGGCTGTCGTCCAGCAAATTCATGCACCGCGCCTCGGGCCAGTGGCGGGCAAAAGCCTGCTGCACGGGGGCCATGGCCAGTGCAGTGGCGTGGATCAGGGCGATGCGGGCGGGCTCGCCTGCGGATGTGGAAGCACTCACGGTGAAATTATCTCCAGGAGTTTTTGTTGTTTTGTGGGTTAAGCACAGCAATCGCTTGCAGCGTTGTACCGGGTTTGGTCCTGATTATCCGGCGTTTGGCGGAGTGTGAAGCTGGGGTGCACCACAACTTCCTCATGTTGTGCCACGCACGCAGGCAGGCAGGCTGGTGGTCGCGATCACGCAGCAAGACGACCCAACAGAACTTCCAATGCAAAGTCGCAAAGCTGCAAAGCTCGCAAAGCCAGTGCATGGGGGCCTTTTACTTCGTGTTCTTTGCGCTTTAGCGTCTTTGCGTTGGAAACTTCTGCCCTGGCGCCCAAGCTGTGACGGGTTATCTTGTCAAATACGCCGCCAGCCCACGAAAAGACTGCCCGAGCAGCTCCTGAAAAAATAGCAACCCTAACTTTGCGCCAACAGCACCACCAGCGCCCCCGCACCCCCATGTGCAGGCCGGGCCTGCACAAAGGCCAGCACCTCCTGCTTCTGAATCAGCCAGCTTTGCACCTTGGCTTTAAGCACAGGCGTTTTGCCGGGTGAGCCCAGGCCTTTGCCGTGCACCACGCGCACGCAACGCCAGCCCATGCGGGCGGCATCCTTGATGAAGTCCACCAGCGCTTCACGGGCGTCTTCCCGGCGCAGGCCGTGCAAATCCACCTGCCCCTGAATGCTCCAGCCGCCCTTGCGCAGTTTGCGGGTCACGTCCGTGCCGATGCCCGTGCGCCGATAGCTCAGTGCGTCGTCGGTATCGAGCAGGGTTTCAGCATCAAAGCCGTCAGAGATCGCCTCGCGCATCACGGCCAGCTCGTCGAGCTGGTGCTGCATGGCAATCGGTGGTACTTGTGCTGGTGCCAGCTCTGCCCGGTGCCCTGGGCGGTGCCTGGGCGGCAGTGCCCTGACAGGACCAACGGCGCGGCTGAACAGCTCTTTGTCGGCGCGGATTTTGGCTTCCAGGGCGGCTCTGGCCCTTTCGCGCTCGGCTGCCAGCCGGGCGCGGGTGTCTATTTCAAGCTTGATGGCCAGCAGGTCCTGCAGTGTTTTGACGGGTGCCTGGCGTTGGCGTTGCGATGCCCTGGTGCTGGCCGGTTTGACTGGCCTGGCTGGTGCGGCTGGCTTGGCTGATGTCGTCGGTTTGGCGGGGTTTGCCGTTTTTTTCGCTGTTTTTTTCGTTTCTACGGGTTTGTTTGTGACGCTGCTTTTTGCAGTTTTGACAACCGGTGCCCTGGGCGTAGCGCGTGGCTGCGCAGCGCGCAGGTCGGGTTGACGGATCGGCCGCTTCTGCGCGCGCGTCAGGGCGGGCGTGGACGGCCCGGACGCTGTGGTGGCTGGCGATGCGCGCTTGAGCATCGCTTCAAGTGCCTGCCGCAGCGCGGAGGCCAGGTCTGGCTTGGGGATGGGGTCTTTGGCGGGGGGCATGGTGAGGAAGGTGTCAGGTGAACTGCCGCCGGGTGGCTGCCGAATAGCTGCCGTATAGCTTGCCGTAGGGCTGCTCAATAGTGGCTTATTAGAGCAGCCCCAGCTCTGCCATGGAAACCGCCTGGGTACTGGTGACCACAAAATGGTCCAGCACCCGCACATCGACCAGGCTCAGCGCGGCTTTGAGGGTCTGGGTCAGCGCCTCATCGGCGCGTGAGGGCTGGGCGGTGCCACTGGGGTGGTTGTGCGCCAGCACCACGCTGGCCGCATGCAGGGCCAGCGCGCGCACGACGACTTCACGCGGGTACACGCTGGTCTGGGTCAAGGTGCCCCTGAACAGCTCTTCAAGGGCAATCAGCCGGTGCTGGCTGTCCAGAAAAAGCACCGCAAAAATCTCGTGCGGGCGGCTGCCCAGTTGCAGCTGCAGGTAGTCGCGCACAGTCTGGGGGGTGTCAAACAGTGTTTTTTCTTTCAGCTGCTCGCTCAGGGCGCGCCGGGCCAGCTCCAGCACAGCCACGATTTCAGCGCGCTTGGCCGGGCCCAGGCCTTTGATGCTTTTCAGGTCATCGGCGCGGGTGTGCAGCAAGCCGCCAACACCACCGAATTTCTCAAGCAGTTCCTGTCCCATCTGCAGCGCGTTCTTGCCAGGCAGCCCCGTGCGCAGCAGCAGCGCCAGCAGCTCGGCGTCACTGAGCGCGCCGGGGCCACGGGCCAGCAGTTTTTCACGCGGACGGGCATCGGGAGGAAGGTCTTTGATGAGCATGGTGAGGGTCAGAAGCGACGTCTGCATCTGGATGTTTGGTGTTCGATACGAGTTTATCCAGACTTTTCTGGCCCATAGCGTTTGAAGTGGCTGCTTGAGTCACTGTGACCATGGGGCTCCGACGCTGGTCAGCTCACTCCAGCGACAGTCGCGCCGCCAAAAACGCCACCAGCACCCGCACACTGGCCGCCTGCATGCGTGTGGCCATCACGGCGTTCACCGGGACCGGTTTGAACGACCAATCCGGCAGCACGCGGACCAGGCGCTCGGCGCTGACGGCTTCACGCGCCAGTTTGTGCGACAAGGCCGCAATGCCCATGCCCCGCTCCGCCAGCAGGCGAATCAGTCCAGGGTTGTTGATACCGAAACGGCCACGAACCTGTACTGCCAGCGTGCGCCCACCACATTGAAGGCGCCAGTGATTGGCCTGTTGCGCGCTTCCCGTCGTGATGCAGGCATGCGCCACCAGGTCGGCGGGCTGCCGGGGGTGGCCATGCAGCGCCAGGTAGCCAGGGGCCGCGAAAAGAAACTGTTCAATCGACCCAAGGCGGCGCACCACGAGCTGGTCGCCCGCCACCTCTCCCAGGCGAATGGCCACATCCACATGCTCGGTGACCAGATCGCTGAAGCGGGGTGACAGGTCCAGGTCCAGACTGATGCCGGGGTACTGGCGGGCAAAGTCGGGCAACAAGGGGCCGATATGCGTCACACCCAGGTCCACGGGCATGGACATGCGCACATGGCCGACCGGGCGGTTGACGGTCTCAGACAATGCCTCTTGCGCCAGCCGTGCTTCATCGACCAGATGGGCACAGCGCTCAAAATAGCGTTGCCCGGCCTCGCTGAGCGCCACCTTGCGGGTGGTGCGGTCCAGCAGGCGCACGCCAAACTGGCGCTCCATGGCCGCAATGCGCCGTGACAGCGTTGCGCCGGGCATGGCGAGCCTGGTGCTTGCACGGCTGAAACTGCCGGTGCGGGCCACCTCTACAAACAAGGCCATATCGTGCAGGGCAGAGAGATTTTGCATCGCGGCATTATTCCATTGATGGATAAATCGTTTCCATAAAGTGCTGTTTCATTTATTTTTGAAGAAGACTAATATTTGACCTGTCAACGGCCCAAGCTGCCCAAGCTGCCCAAGCTGCCCAGCCCGCCCCAGCCATCCATCAGAAAGATACCAAAATGAAAGCCATCCGCATCCACGCCTACGGCGATGCCAGCCAAATGCAGCTGGAAGAAGTGCCCGTACCGCCTGCGGCTCTGGCGATGTGCTGGTGCGCGTGGTCGCGGCGGGTATCAATCCGGTTGACTGGAAAATACGCAGCGGCGCCATGGTTCAAGCGATCCCGAAATCATTCCCGTTGACTTTGGGGTCAGACGCGGCCGGCGTGGTGAGCGCAGTGATGGCCTTTTCGCCCGGTGACGAGGTATTTTTCGATGCCGCGCGGCGACGTGCTGACCCAATTGGCGGCATTAGTGGACGAAGGTCAGCTGCGCGTGCTGGTGGGCCAGGAGTTTGCGCTGGCCGATGCGGCAGCGGCCCACCGACTGGGCGAGGGCGGCTGCTCTCGCGGGAAAGTGATTCTTCGCGTCAGTTAAATTCGTCAAAAACCTTCATCCACCATTCCAGGAAACCCATGACTTCCAAAAAATCCGTCTTATCTGTCGGCTTGCAACCCCAGCTCATCAATTTTGCCGATCCGGCGTATGCGGCATACCCCGGCATGACGGCTGAAAAAGTGCAAGGCGGACTCGACAAGGACATCGCCGCACTGAACGCATTAGGCTACGACGCCAAACTGTGCCTGACCGATTTTGGCGAAACGGCAGAGGCCGTGATTCGCGCCACGCTGCAGCAACACCGCTATGACTGCGCGGTGATTGGTGCTGGCGTACGCACGATCGACAAGAACTTTCTGCTGTTTGAAAAAGTGCTCAATGGGGTCCATGAACATGCCCCGCAAGCGCGCATTTGTTTTAACACCGGACCATTCGACACGGCCGAGGCGGTGCAACGCTGGTGTCCGGTGGCCTGACTGAATACAGCTTGGTGCCTGACCTCCCATCGGTCTGAAAATGGCATTAAACAGCTGATGTTACGCAGCGACTTCAGCCAAGGCGAGCCGATTGAGCTTCCAACGCAAAGACGCAAAGATGCAAAGATCGCAAAGGAGAGTCTTTGAAACTTTGACTTCGCGTTCTTTGCGCTTTTGCGCCTTTGCGTTGGAAACTTCTGTCTTGGCGCTTACCAGATGATGTTGTACGGTGACTTTTTGTACGACCTCCTCTGCCAAAGAAATCCAGAGTGATACAGCTTCACTGCGTAACATCAGTTAAACAGCTAACTTTCTACAATACAGGCAATGACAAATGTTTTTAACCTTGAGTTCTTGCCAGAGAGTCTTATGTCCATTTCTGAATCCATCACAACACCTGTCATTCAGGCAGGCTCGTTTCTCACGCTGCACTACCGCATGGCCGGGCCTGATGGGGTCAACATCATCAATACCTTTGACGGTAAACCCGCCACACTCAGCCTGGGCGGTGGGCAGCTGTCGCCAGCGATTGAGCAGCGTCTGATCGGTTTGCCCGAAGGCACACGGGCCACCTTTGAGCTGCCTGCTGGCGAGGCCTTTGGCGAGCGCAACCCCGATCTGGTGCAGACGGTAGCGCGCAAGCTGCTCAATGAACTGGGTGACCCGGACGAAGCTTATAAAGTCGGCGATGTGGTGCAGTTCCCAACGCCGGACGGCACGGGCCAGTACGCTGGCAGCGTATTGCAGGCAGGCGGTAGCGGCGACGCGGTACAGTTTGACTTCAACCATCCACTGGCAAGTCAAGCGGTCACTTTTGAAGTTCAGGTAATAGGCGTGTTATGACTACAAAACCCCAGGAAATCCTGCTGGCTGAACCGCGCGGCTTTTGTGCCGGTGTGGACCGCGCCATTGAAATCGTCGAGCGTGCGCTGACCAAATTCGGCGCGCCGATTTATGTGCGCCATGAAATCGTTCACAACACCTATGTGGTCAATGACCTCAAGGAAAAAGGCGCAATTTTTATTGAAGAGCTGTCAGACGTACCGCCGGGTGCCACGCTGATCTTCAGCGCACATGGCGTGAGCAGGGCGATCCAGCTGGAGGCCGAGCGCCGGGGTTTCCAGATTTTTGACGCCACCTGCCCGCTGGTGACCAAGGTCCATGTTGAAGTCGCCAAGCTGCACAAAGAAGGCTACGAATTCATCATGATCGGCCACAAGGGCCACCCGGAAGTCGAAGGCACCATGGGCCAGCTTGACAGCGGCATTCATCTGGTTGAAGACGTCCAAGACGTGGCCCGCATCTCGCCGCTGCAAACGCAGCTTCTGGCCGTTGTCACGCAAACCACCCTGAGCGTTGACGATGCAGCGGAGATCACCGCTGCTGTCAAAGCGCGCTTTCCAATGGTGCGCAGCCCAAAAATGCAGGACATCTGCTACGCCACGCAAAACCGCCAGGATGCCGTGAAGGTGCTCAGCAGTCAGGTGGATATTTTGATTGTGGTCGGCAGCCCGACCAGCTCCAACAGCAACCGCCTGCGCGAACTGGCCGTCAAGCTGGGCACCACCGCCTACATGGTCGATGACGCCAGTGAGCTGCAGGAAAGCTGGTTTGACGGTATGGCCACCGTTGGCCTGACAGCGGGCGCGTCGGCCCCCGAGGTATTGGTCAAGCAGGTGATTGACCGCATTCGCGCGCTGGGGGCGGTCTCGGTCCGCAAAATGGACGGCATTGAAGAGACCATCAAGTTCCCGCTGCCCAAGGGCCTGAAACTCGACGCACAGGGCCAGGTGATGGATGTGGGTGAGAGCCAGCTGCACCAATCGAGCTGAGCCAGTCCAACGCCACACTGCTCCTGAAAAATTCATGACAACTGATATCACCCGCTCCTCAATTGATAGCTGCCGGTCCAGGTTTTCTCTGGGCTACAGCCACTTTATCCATCAAACACCGCTTTGGAAGCTGCCCGGCAAGGCGCTCGGTGTGGATTGCGCCGAAGTCTGGCTCAAGCTGGAGCACCTGCAAACTGGCGGCAGCTTCAAGGCGCGCGGCATGCTCAACCGGCTGCTCTCCAACCCGATTCCGGCCAGCGGCGTGGTGATTGCTTCAGGCGGCAATGCCGGTATCGCGGTAGCCGCAGCAGCGCAGGAGCTGGGTGTGCGCTGCGAGGTGTTTTTGCCCGAGGTCTCCAGCCTGGCCAAGCGCGCCAAACTGGCTGCGCTGGGTGCCCATGTCGTGGTGGTGGGAAGTGCCTATGCCGATGCATTCAAGGCCAGTCTGGAGCGCCAGCAGCAAACCGGCGCACTGATGGCCCATGCTTATGACCAAGTTGAAGTGGTGGTGGGCGCAGGCACGCTGGCTGCCGAGATCGAAGCGCAGGGCGGTCTGCCCGACAGCGTGCTGGTCAGTGTGGGCGGTGGCGGTCTGATTGGCGGTGTTGCCAGCTGGTTTGAGCAACGCAGCCGGGTTGTAGCGCTGGAGCCCGAACTGGCCCCTACGCTGTTCAAGGCGCGTGAAGCCGGGCAGCCTGTTGACGTGAGTGTGGGCGGTGTTGCTGCCGATTCGCTGGGTGCCAAACGCATTGGCGACATCGCCTGGCAAGTCACCCAGGCCCATGTGCGCGACGCGCTGCTGCTAACCGATGCGTCGATTCGTGCGGCGCAGCTCTGGCTCTGGAAAGAACTCAAACTCGCAGTTGAACCAGCCGCCGCATTGCCGCTGGCCGCGCTGCACTCCAAAGCCTGGCAGCCACGCGCTGATGAAAAAGTCTGCCTGATTATTTGTGGTGCCAACCTCGACCCGGCCACCCTGGCCTGAAAACGCTTCCTTCCAAAAAATACAAAGTCCCATGCTTGACATCAACCTGCTCCGTAAAGACCTGTCCTCGGCCATCGCCCGGCTGCAAACCCGCAAAAACCCGCAAGCTTTCCTCAATGTAGAAGCCTTCCAGTCGCTGGAGGCCGAGCGCAAGGCTATCCAGACCCGGACGGAAGAGCTGCAAAACCAGCGCAATACCCTGTCCAAACAAATCGGCCAGCTCAAGGCCAAGGGCGAAGACACCGGCGCGGTCATGGCGCAGGTGGGCGCGTTCAAGGCCGAGCTGGAAGCCTCCAGCACGCGTCTGGACCAGATTCAGCTCGACATGCAGGCGCTGCTGCTGGCCGTGCCCAATCTGCCGCATGACAGCGTGCCGCTGGGCGCAGGCGAAGCCGGCAATGTCGAAGTGCGCAAATGGAGCCCTGAAGCGGGCCTGGGCGGCGCCCCTGCAGCGCTGACTTTTGAGGCCAAAGACCATGTTGACATCGGCCAGCCGCTGGGGCTGGACTTTGAGATGGGCACCAAACTCACCGGCTCGCGCTTTACCGTCATGAAAGGCCCGCTGGCGCGCCTGCACCGGGCGCTGTCGCAGTTCATGCTGGACGTGCAGACCACCGAGCACGGCTACACCGAATGCTACGTGCCCTATATCGTCAATTCGGATTCACTGCGTGGCACCGGTCAGTTGCCCAAATTTGAAGAAGACCTGTTTGCCGCCAAAAAAGGCGGCCAGGAAGGCGCGCTTGAGAACGCTGCGCTGTATCTGATTCCCACGTCCGAAGTGCCGCTGACCAACTTTGTACGCGACATGATCACGCCAGAGTCTGACTTGCCCCTCAAATTTACCGCGCACACACCATGCTTCCGGTCAGAAGCAGGCAGTTACGGTCGCGACACCCGCGGCATGATTCGCCAGCACCAGTTTGACAAGGTTGAAATGGTCCAGGTCGTGCACCCCGACGCAAGCTATGAAGCGTTAGAGGCCATGACAGGCCATGCCGAAGTGATTTTGCAAAAGCTCGGCCTGCCGTACCGCGTCATGCTGCTGTGCACCGGCGACATGGGCTTTGGTGCCAGCAAA
>JBBRMH010000057.1:0-20288 GCA_038230935.1 Burkholderiales bacterium
CCGACCAGCCCGGCGGCGTGCCAGGTCGTGCCGCTGGTGAGCTTGCCCTGTTCCAGCAGCAGCACATCGGTTTTACCGAGTTTGGCCAGGTGGTAGGCCACCGAGCAGCCGACGATGCCGCCGCCCACAATCACGATTTCAGCCTGGGTTGGGAGGGTCATTTTTTATCTCCAGAGTCAAACGGGTTATTGAAACGCGCAAATCAGGCCAGCCGTATCGCCATCACCCCGCCAACAATGGCGCAGGTGCCCAGCATGCGGCGCAAGGTAAAAGCTTCTTTCAAAATCCAGGTGCCAATCAGTATGGCAAACAGCACCGAGGTTTCCCGCAGCGCGGCCACTGTGGCGACCGGGGCGCGTGTCATGGCCCACAGCGCGATGCCATAAGAGCCCAGCGACGCCACAGCACCGACCGTCGCTACTGGCCAGCGATGGTGCGCATACGCCCCCATGGCCCGGCCACGCCGCGCCAGCATCACCAGCGCAAACGGCCAGCCGTCCAGTAAAAACAGCGCGGCAATGTACTGCAGCGCGTTGCCGGAGGCGCGCACACCCAAGGCATCGACCACGGTATAAATGGCGATGATGACGGCGTTGCACAATGCAAAGCCTACCGCCTTGGGCGCGTGCAGGGCCTGGCGGCTCAGGCCTAATACCAGCACACCGCAACTGATGCCCAGAATGCCTGCCCATGCCAGAGGTGTCAGGGTCTCGCCAACCGTGAAAGTCGCCGACAAGGCCACCAGCAGCGGTGCAACGCCGCGCATCAGCGGATACGTCAGGCCCAGGTCGCCGTGCTTGTAAGCCTGCGTGGTGGCAATGTAGTAGCCGATGTGAATGACCACTGAAGCGGCGATATACGGCCAGGCTGCAGCAGGCGGCCAGCCGACCAGGGCGACCAGCGGAATGGCCAGGCCCGAGCCGATCAGGTGAATCACCGCCATATCGAGTGACTTGTCGGTGCTGGATTTGACCAGTGCGTTCCAGCTCGCGTGCAGCAGTGCGCCCAACAAAACGGCGGCAAAGACGGGCCAGGTCAGCCCCATGAGCTCAAGCGTTCATCAGGCAGCAACCGTGCTGCCGGGTTTGGTACAGCGCGCCGCACGCTGCATGAAGTGGCTCAGGGGCGCAGTGACCTGGTGCGCATCCTTGGCCAGATCGTCCCACAGACGCAAGCTGACTGCACCCTGCGCGCCAGGCCGGGCGATAAAGGCAGCGGCTTCTTCATCGCTGAAAATACCCCCCTGCAACAGCAGGCTACGCTTTGAATCAGCTGACAGACTGGCATGGTACGCAGGCCGGGAGGCACATAAATAGCGTTTGGCATCCACATGCAGTTTGATCGCGTCCAGCACGTCACAATCAAACAGCCCGCGCAAAAACGGCAGCGCACGGTACTGGTGTGCATCGTCCACCCCGCGCATCGACGGTGTTTCACCCAGCTCATGCAGCAGGTGACCCAGGTCGTGCAGCAGGGCGGCGGTCACCAGCGCGTCACTTGCACCTTCCGCTTCAGCGCGTGCGGCAGTTTGCAGGGCGTGCTGGAGCTGCGTCACAGGCTCGCCGCTGTACTGCTCGCCACCGCGTTCTTCAAACAGGCGTTCGATGTCCTGAAGGGTCAAAGCCATGGCATGGAATAGGTCTTGAGATTGGTAAAACTCTTGATGGCTTCCTGCACACCTTCCTTGTAGCCCAGGCCTGAGTCCTTGATGCCGCCAAATGGCGTCAGCTCCAGCCGGTAGCCGGGCACCTCGCGCACGTTGACCGTGCCGACGTTCAGCTCGCTGATAAAACGGTTGATGTAGTCAAGCCGGTTGGTACACACCGCACTTGAAAGCCCGTAGGCGGTGCCGTTTGACATCTGTATCGCTTCGTCGATATTTTTGAAACGGATGACAGGCGACACCGGGCCAAAGGTTTCTTCCATCGCGACCGTCATGTGCGGCAAGACATGGTCGATCAGTGTCGGCGAATACAGCGCACCCCAGCGCTGGTTACCGGCCAGAAGCTTCGCGCCCTGCGCCACGGCTTCATTGACCCGCGACTCAAACAGCATGGCTGCGGCCTCGTCAATCACCGTGCCCATGTCGTTGGCTTTGTCTGCTGGGTCGCCATGCCTGAAGGCCAGGGTTTTGGCCAGCACCTGCTCGACAAAATCGCCGGCAACGGCCTCATGCACCAGCAGGCGCTTGACGGCTGTGCAGCGCTGGCCCGAGTTTTTGTACGAGCCCTGCACGGCCAGCGTGGACGCCTCGTCAATGTCGGCATCCTCCATCACGATGATCGGGTCGTTGCCGCCCAGCTCCAGCACCACGCGGCGGTAACCCGCCTTGCTGGCAATGTATTTGCCAATCGCCACACCGCCGGTAAACGTGACCAGATCAACCAGCGGGTGAGTGATCAGCTCGTCCGCTATTTCACGCGGGTCCCCGGTGATGATGCTGAGCATCTCGGGCGGCAGGCCAGCCTCATAAAGAATGTCGGCAAACAGCAGCGCTGAGAACGGCACTTTTTCAGAAGGCTTGAGCACCATGCGGTTGTTGGTTGCAATGCTGGGCACCACCTTGTGCGCGACCTGGTTCATGGGGTGGTTGAACGGTGTGATGGCGGTGATCACACCCAGTAGCGGCGAGCGATGTGTGTACACGCGACGCTTTTTGCCGTGGGGTGTCAGGTCGCAGCTGAAGATCTGACCGTCATCCTTGAGAACTTCTGTTGCACCAAACAGCAGCACATCGCTGACGCGGCCTGCCTCGTACATTGAATCCTTCAGGCACAGACCCGCCTCAGCGGTGATCAGCTGGGCCACTTCATCCAGCCGGTCTTTGATGATGGCCGCTGCACGGTTGAGGATGGCAGCGCGCTCGTAGCGGCTCAAGGAGGGCTTGTACGCATGGGCCTTGGCAAAGGTGTTGCGCACCTCTTCAAGCGTGGCTTTGGGTACTGTGCCTATCAACTGTCCGGTGTACGGGTTGAAAACTTCAATGGCCCTGTCACCGGTACGCTCTGCGCCGACCTTGCGGCCTGCAAGGCGCATGGTGTTCAGCTGATGGTCACGAATGTAGGCGACGATGTCATTGCGCATAATTCAGGGCCAGGTCAAACGCGTCAAAGTTGCGAAAACGTCGTGTCAGGTCCAGCCCCGGCATATTGCGGTTCACGATCAGCGGCACCCGCTGCTCGCTGATGCCGCCGTGGGAGCGCAGCGGTACCTCCAGGGCGCTCAGGTCATGGCGTGCAGCCGAGGTGCCAATCACCGTGAAGCGCTCGGACACGGCCACGAGGTCACCAATCCGGTCGGCAGGCAGCTCAAACCGCTCAGCCGCCGCCTCACGCGTCAAGACCACCTCCATGCCCTTGAGCCTGGCGAGCCGGTCTCTGGCCTCGATCAGGTCGGTGCCCTCTGGCAGATAAACCGTCGCAAAAGAGCCCAGCGCGCCGTGATGCACCACATAGGGGTCGGTGATCGGCAAAATCACGCGGGCCACAGCTTTGCCCAGCCAGTTGTCAAACCAGTCCTGCAGGTAAATCACGTCGGGCGTGCCATCCAGGCCGACTTTGGCATTCATGCCGTGGTCAGCCGTCAGCACGATCACGCAGCCCAGTGCTTCGAGCTGGTCCAGATAGCTGTCCATCATGCGGTAAAAAGCGTTGGCCCCCCCGGTGCCGGGCGCGTGCTTGTGCTGTATGTAGTCGGTGGTGGACAGGTACATCACGTCTGGCCGCCGTGTCTGCATGATCTTCACGCCGGCAGCAAACACAAACTCCGACAGGTCGGCGCTGTACACGCTGGGCAGGGGTTTGCCCACCAGCGCCAGCACGTCCGCAATGCCGTTGTTCTTCAGGCTGGCCTGGTCTGCCTTTTCAGCTGAAAAGCAGATGCCTTGCATCTGGTGCCCCAGCAGCGTGCGCAGTTTGTCTTTGGCTGTGATGACTGCGATGGATTGGCCCGCATCAGCCAGCTTTGCCAGCAAGGTCGGCACCCGCAGCCATTTCGGGTCATTCATCATGACCTCGGTTCCGGTCGCCGTGTCAAACAGATAGTTGCCACAAATGCCGTGGACGCTGGGCGGCACGCCGGTCACGATGGACAGGTTGTTCGGGTTGGTAAAGCTGGGCACCACACAATCAGCTGTCAGGCCCGAGCCCAGCGCCAGCGTGCGTTTTAGCCACGGCATCTGGCCAGCGGCTACCGCTTGCGCCAGGTAGTCGGGCTCGCAGCCATCAATGCACACCACGACGGTCGGATGAGAGGGCAGCCTGTAGGGCCGGCCATTGACGGTTACGGGGGCGGTCATATCGGTTTTCAGATCAGTGCTTGCCACGTTTGGGCCTTTCTTTTTCAAGGGCTGTGTCGAGTGAGTCGCCAGTACGGCGAGCCTGCTCAGCGTCGTTGAGGGCGGTGTTGCGGTGGCTGTTGACGACAGAGCTGGCCTGCAGCTGCGCCTGCCTGCGCAGGTCGTTGTCTATCGTGCGCTGTTTGCTCTGGATCACATGGTCAAACATCGCCTTGCCAGCGGTGTCTGCATCACCTGACACGATGGCCTTGAGGATCAGCCTGTGCTCACTGCTTGAAATCGGCATGAGCCAGCCATCGGCGAGGTTCAGCCGCCTGAACAGCGACAGCTCCTTGATCAGCTTGCGGTAAATATCGGTGAGTTTGCGGTTGCCCGCCATCTCGACCAGACGATCATGAAACTTCAGGTTCAGCAGGTGATAGTTATGGGCGTCCTGGGCCTTGACCGCTTTTTCCATCGAATCAACCAGCCCCTTGATTTCTTTGGCCTGCACGGGCGTGATGTTTTTGGCCAGTTGCCGGCCCACCAGCTCGTCCATCACGGCACGCAGATCAAAAATCTCAATGGCCTCATCGATTGGAATATCGCGCACAAAAACGCCCCGATTCTTCTCGTTGCGTACCAGCCCGGCTTCTTCCAGCATGCGAAAGGCCTCACGGACCGGCCCGCGCGACACACCCAGCTTGTCGGCCAGCGCAGCTTCGATCAGCTTGCTGCCAGGCGGGTAGTCCCCCGCCAGAATGGCACGCTCTACTTCCTGCTGCACCACATTGGCAAGCGAGCTGCTCTGGAGCAGTGCAATGGTCGGGTACAGCGCAGCATTCATGCCCTGCATTGAAGCACAAACCATCAGATTGTCAACAATCTGCAAAAAACAATTGACAAGATCAGAGGGGCAGCATCAAATCAAATTGCGCTGGGCAGACATGACCTGAGAAAACCCAAAACAGGTCGTGTCATCACGGTGTCATGCCACTGACATGGTCAGGTTACAACATTGCAGGCTTCTCCACAAAGGATTTTTATGCAACAGGCCACCCTTTTCAAATCTCTCGCGCAGGCACTTTCCATCGCCGGTCTGCTGGTTTTCAGCACGCTGGCCTCAGCGCAAAAAGCCCAGCTGCTGGTGTACACCGCACTGGAGACCGACCAGATCAAGGCCTACCAGGAAGGCTTTAACAAGGTCTATCCGGACATTGAGATCAAATGGGTGCGTGACTCGACCGGTGTGATCACCGCCAAGCTGCTGGCTGAAAAGTCCAACCCGCAAGCCGATGTGGTCATGGGCGTGGCGGCATCCAGCCTGGCCCTGCTCGACAAGCAGGGCATGCTGGAGCCGTATGCACCGCTGAACCTGGACGGCATCATGATGAAGTACCGGGACAGCAAAAAAATCCCGGCCTGGTTTGGCATGGACGTGTGGGGTGCCACGGTTTGTTTCAACACCGTAGAAGCCGCCAAGAAAAACATCCCCAAGCCAGAGTCCTGGCAAGACATGACCAAGCCGATTTACAAAGGCCAGATCGTCATGCCCAACCCGGCATCGAGTGGCACCGGTTACTTTGACGTCACCGCCTGGCTGACCTTGTTTGGTGACAACAACGGCAAGGGCGGCGGCTGGAAGTTCATGGATGGCCTGCACGAAAACATCGCCCAGTACACCCACTCCGGCTCCAAGCCCTGCAATATGGCGGCTTCGGGCGAGTTCATCATGGGTATTTCGTTTGAATACCGTGGCAATGCCAACAAGGCCAAAGGCGCACCGATTGATCTGATCTTCCCGAAAGAAGGGCTGGGCTGGGATCTGGAAGCCTTTGCGATTCACAAGGGTACCAAAAAGCTCGACGCGGCGAAGAAGCTGGCTGACTGGGCCTCCAGCAAAGACGCGATGCTGCTTTACGGTAAAAACTTTGCCATCACAGCGCAGCCTGGCCTGGCACCGCCACTGGCCAACGTGCCAAAAGACTACGAAAGCCGCCTGGTGAAAATGGATTTCAACGTAGCGGCTGAAAACAGGGAGCGCGTACTTGCTGAATGGACAAAACGCTACAACAGCAAGACCGAAAAGAAGTAGCCCCCACTGTCCCGGCTCACTGCGTGTAGCCAGTTCGCCCCTCAGGGGGCCACACCTGCGACCCGGCAAAGCTGGTTCCGCGCTGTTACTTGAAGGTTGACCTTGATGTGGCGCTCTCACTGATGAATCAAAATTCGTTCCTCGCACTGCGCCATATCCGCAAGGAGTTTGGCGCTTTCACGGCGCTGCAAGACATCAATCTGGATATCCGCAAAGGCGAGTTTGTGTGCTTTCTGGGGCCTTCGGGCTGCGGCAAGACCACGCTGCTGCGCATCATTGCCGGGCTGGATGTGCAAACTTCCGGCGAAGTGCATCAGAACGGCAAGGATATTTCCCGCTTTCCGCCTGCCTTGCGGGATTACGGCATTGTTTTTCAAAGCTATGCGCTGTTCCCCAATTTGAGTGTGGCGGACAACGTCGCCTATGGCCTGGTTAACCGCAAGATACCCAAAGCCGAAGCCGCCAGGCGCGTGACCGAACTGGTCAAACTGGTCGGCCTTCCGGGCAGTGAAAAGAAGTACCCCAGCCAACTCTCGGGTGGTCAGCAGCAACGCATTGCACTGGCCCGTGCACTGGCCACATCGCCGGGGTTGCTGCTGCTGGACGAGCCGTTATCGGCCCTTGATGCGCTGGAGCGGGTGCGCCTGCGGCAGGAAATCCGCACGCTGCAGCAAAAGCTGGGTGTCACCACCATCATGGTCACGCACGACCAGGAAGAGGCGCTGAGCGTGGCGGACCGCATCGTGGTCATGAACCACGGCGCGATTGAGCAGGTCGGCACACCGATGGAGATTTACCGCGAGCCCGCCTCACCGTTTGTGGCCGACTTTGTCGGCAAGGTCAATGTGCTGCCCGCACGTGTCGCTGCAGGTGCGCTGCGTTTTGGCGCACTGTGCCTGCCGTGCGATGGCGCTGACCGCGATGTCAAGGTGTACCTGCGCCCGGAAGACGTGCTGGCACGCCCGATTGCCGAGGGCGATGCCCATGTGTTTGATGCGACGCTGGAAAAAATCGAATTTCTTGGCTCTTTTTGCCATGTACACGTCAGCTCGCCTGCACTCGGCCAGCACAAGTTGACAGTTTATTTGTCGCTCAATTTTCTGTCTGAGCAGGCTCTGGGCATAGGCTCAGCCGTCAAGCTCAAGTTGCTGCCCGAACGCATCAAGGTGTTTTGATGGCCCGGTCTTCCATATCTGCCACTTCGCCTTCCTGGCGCGCACCGCCAGTGACTCAGAAAAAACACTGGATTGACCTTCTGGCCTATGCAGCGCTTGGGCTGATAGCTCTGTTTTTGATAGCATTTCTGGCAGCGCCGCTGCTGGCAATTTTGCAGCAGGCCCTGCAAGACAAAACCGGTCAGCTGATCTGGTTTGACAATTTTTTTGCGTACGCCAAAACCCCGGCTTTGCTTGAAAGTTTATGGAACAGCGTTTGGGTGTCAAGCCTGGTCACGTTGATAGCTGTGCCGCTGGCATTTGGCTTTGCCTACGCACTGACGCGCTCGTGCATGCCGTTCAAGGCACTGTTTCGCGGCATCACGCTGATCCCGCTTTTGGCTCCGTCGCTGTTGTCGGCGATTTCACTGATTTACTGGTTTGGCAACCAGGGCGTGCTCAAGGGCTGGATGCAGGGCATGGGGATTGACCAGATTTACGGCGCGCCCGGCATTGTGGTGGCCGAGTGCTTTGCGGTGTTTCCGCATGCATTGATGATTCTGGTCACGGCTTTGAGCCTGTCGGATGCACGCCTGTATGAAGCCGCCAGCGCCATGGGCACCAGTGCCTCGCGCAAATTTTTCACCATCACGTTGCCTGGTGCCAAATATGGATTGATTTCTGCCGCGCTGGTCACGTTCACGCTGGTGATGACCGACTTTGGCATACCCAAGGTGATTGGCGGCAACTTCAACGTGCTGGCCACGGATGTTTTCAAGCTCGTTATCGGCCAGCAGGATTTTGCCAAAGGTGCCGTGGTGGCTATTATGCTTTTGCTGCCTGCTGTGCTCACCTTTTCTGTGGACAGCTACCTCAGCAAGCGCCAGACGGCCATGCTGACAGCCCGCGCGATACCGTACCGGCCTACGCCCGTGCGAGGCTACGACATGGTCATGACGCTGTACTGCTGCGCCATTGCCTTTCTGGTGCTGGCCATGCTGGGTATGGCCGTCTTTGCATCGTTCGCCAGTTTGTGGCCGTACAACCTCACGCCCAGTTTGCGCCACTACACTCTGGGCTTGGTGGATGCAGAAGTGGGTGTGGGCTTTCTCAACAGCCTGAAGATGGCCGCAGGCACGGCAGTGTTTGGCACCGCACTGGTTTTTTGCGGTGCTTACCTGCTTGAAAAAACCAAGGGCATGAATGGCCTGCGTGGTCTGGTGCGCATGCTGGCCATGCTGCCCATGGCGGTGCCTGGGCTGGTGCTCGGACTGGGCTATATCTTCTTTTTCAATGCGCGTGAGAACCCGTTGAACGGCCTGTACCACTCCCTCACATTGCTCACACTCTGCACCATCGTTCATTTCTACACCACAGGCCACCTGACTGCAGTCACGGCGCTCAAGAGTCTGGACGGCGAGTTCGAGTCGGTCAGTGCCTCGCTGAAGGTGCCGTTTTTCAAGACTTTCTGGCGCGTTACCCTGCCCATCTGCACGCCTGCACTGGTCGATATTGCGCGCTACTTTTTCATCAATGCCATGACCACCATATCGGCGGTGGTGTTTTTATATTCACCCGAGACCAAGGTCGCTTCAATTGCGATTTTGAACCTGGACGAAGCTGGCGAAATGGGTGCTGCAGCTGCCATGGCCGTGTTGATTGGTATCGCATCGACGATTGCAACACTTTTATTCATGGCCCTTGCATGGTGGGTCAACCGCCGTACCCAGGCATGGAAAGCATGAACCCCCACGGTCGCTCACTGCGTGTAGCTCCCTGCCCCCCGAGGGGGCCGCTGCGCCTGCGGTCTGGCAAAGCCAGTCCCGCGGCCCCTGCTTGCAATTGAACACGTACTCGTCAACATTCTCATAATACTGACCACGAAATCACAATGGACAGAGACAAAATACTCCTCACCCCCGGCCCACTCACCACGACACTGCGCACCAAGCTGGCCATGCTCAAGGACTGGGGCTCCTGGGACGCTGACTTCAACGCCGTCACAGCCAGCGTACGCAGCAGCCTGCTCAGCATCATCCACGGTCACGACTCGCATGTGGTGGTGCCGCTTCAGGGCAGTGGCACCTTCAGCGTTGAAGCCGCCGTGGCAACCGTGGTGCCGCAAAATGGCCATATTCTGGTGCTTGACAACGGCGCCTACTGCAAACGGGCGGCAAAGCTGGCCACGCTCATGGGCCGACAATGCACGCTGATGCCTTTTGACGAAGCAGCACAGGTGTCACCGACTGCACTGGCAGACAAACTTGCTCAGGACAGCAGCATCACGCATGTCGTGCTGATTCACTGTGAAACGGGTGCAGGGGTGCTGAATCCCTTGCAGGAGATTGCCGATGTCTGCGCCAGTCATGGCAAGGGCCTGATTGTGGATGCCATGAGCTCGTTTGCCGCGCTTGAAATTGATGCGCGCAAAGTCAGGTTTGATGCACTGGTGGCGGCCAGCGGTAAATGCCTGGAGGGCGTGCCCGGCATGGGCTTTGTGTTTATCCGCAAAGCGATTGTTGAAAGCTGTGCGGGTCGCAGCCAGTCGCTGGCGATGGACCTGTATGACCAGTACGCCTACATGGAAAAAACCACACAGTGGCGCTTCACGCCGCCAACCCATGTGGTGGTGGCACTGGCCGAGGCGATTGCGCAGTTTGAAGAAGAAGGCGGGCAACCCGCACGTCTGGCACGTTACACCAGCAACTACACCACGCTGGTTGAAGGCATGACCCAACTCGGCTTCAAACCGTTTCTTGACCCTGCCATTCAGGCACCCATCATCGTCACGTTTCATGCACCTGTCGATAGCCGTTATGACTTCAAGGCTTTTTACATGGCGGCGCGGGAACGCGGCTTCGTCCTGTACCCCGGCAAGCTTACCCAGGTAGAAACCTTCAGGGTCGGTTGCATCGGTGCAATTGGACCGCACGACATGGCGCAGGCGGTGTACGCTATTGCCAGGGCACTGCAAGACATGGGCATCGCATCTGCCACACCTGCGCAGTGCTAGAGAAAATCCAAGGAACGCAACACATGGCTACAAAAGCACCCGGCAAACTCCACCCTGCACTTGCAGCGATCAAAAAATCCGGTGCAGACAAAGTCAAGGTCGCCGTCAGTGACATCGACGGCGTACTGCGCGGCAAATATTTGCACAAAGACAAGTTTTTTGGTGCCGCCGAGCCGTACCCCGCAGGCGGCTTTGGCTTTTGCGATGTGGTGCTGGGCTGGGACATGATGGACACCTGCTATGACAACACCTCGGTGACAGGCTGGCAGCACGGCTTTCCGGATGCCTTGGCGCGGCTTGACCTCAATACAGCCCGCCATGTGCCCTGGGACGATGGTGTGCCTTTTTTCCTCGGCGAATTTGTCAACGCGGACGGCACACCGCATGCCGTGTGCCCGCGCCAGACGCTCAAACGCGTGCTCAAGCGCGCTGAAAAAATGGGTTTTATGCCCATGACCGGCATGGAGTTTGAGTGGTTCAATTTTCTTGAAACGCCGCAAAGCTGGGCTGCCAAGAAAGGCGTGGGACCGACGCCACTGACACCGGGCATGTTCGGCTACTCCCTGCTGCGCATGAACCAGAACCGGGATTTTTTTACCGCCATCATGGACGAGATGCTGGCCTTTGGCGTGCCGATAGAGGGCTTGCACACGGAGACCGGCCCCGGCGTTTATGAAGTTGCGATTGGTTTCAGTGAAGCACTGGCGCAGGCCGACCGCGCCATTTTGTTCAAGACGGGCTGCAAGGAAATCGCCTCGCGCTTTGGCATCATGCCCAGCTTTATGGCCAAGCCCAACCAGCAGCTGCCAGGCTGCAGCGGCCATATTCACCAGAGTCTGTCAGACGGTCACAAAGGTGGAGGAAATAACCTGTTTTTCGATGCCAAAAATCCCCGAAAAATGAGTGCTCTGTTTGAAAGCTATGTTGCCGGGCAAGTCGCCTGCATGATGGACTTTGGCCCGATGATCTGGCCCACCATCAACAGCTACAAGCGTCTGGTCGATGGCTTCTGGGCACCCGTCAAACCCACCTGGGGCATCGACAACCGCACGGCCAGCTTTCGCGTGATTGCTGGCAGCCCCAAAGCCACCCGGCTGGAAACCCGCTGCCCTGGCGCAGATGTCAACCCCTACCTGGCGATGGCAGCGGTGATTGCCGCCGGGCTGGACGGCGTTGAAAAAGGCCTCAAGCTCACGACTCCGCCGATTACCGGTACCAATGGCGGTGCTGAACACATTGCACGCGCGCCGCGCACGCTGATTGAAACCACGCGTATTTTTCAACAGTCGGACATTGCCCGCGACTGGCTGGGTGATGCCTTTGTGGACCACTTTGCAGCGACGCGCGACTGGGAGTGGCGGCAGTTTCTGGACGGCGTGACCGACTGGGAACTCAAGCGTTATTTTGAAATAATCTGATGGCATCAGATAAGGTCAGATAAAATCGTATTTTGAACTGATCAGGAATAAATGATGCACGCCGTATCCGCTACCGAGTTTGCGCGCAACTTCAGCCAGATGCTGGACCAGGTCGAGCTTCAAGGCCTCACGATCTCGATTGTCCGAAACCAGCGGCCAATCGCTTCCCTGGTGCCGTCGCTGCGCAGTCAAACTGCCACGGAGGCGTTTGGGGACTTGTATCGTCCTCTGGACGGTGCCGTCAAGGACGACTGGCTGCTTGATATCAAGCGCGTCAACAAGACACTCAAAGGCAGCTTGCTTGAAAAGGCACACGACCCATGGCTGTGAAAGCTGCTGAAAAAGCGCCCAGAAAAGCACCCAAAAAAGTGCCAGAAGGGTATTTGATAGATACCGGCATATGGGTCGAAGTCGAGCGCGGCAGGCTGTCCAGTGCAGACCTCGCATCCATTATTGGCAACGCAGCCGTTTACGCCTCCCCGGTGTCCATTGCCGAACTGGCGCAAGCTGTAGAGATGCCGCCTGAAGAACATGTTCGCCAGCGTCGCCGGGCCACTCTTCAGCGGCTACGTGAAAAAGTTATTTTGCCCATTGATGGTGGCACAGGCGAGATTTTTGGCAAGCTGGCCTTCGCTTTGACAAGCAAAGGCCGTGGCTCACCCACACACCGTGTGCAGGATATCTGGCTTGCAGCGCAGGCCATACAGCACAAATTACGGCTTTTGACCTATAACCGGAAAGATTTTGACGACGTGCCAGAGCTGGATGTCCATGTGCTCAGGCACGCCCAAGTCCAATAGTCGATGCGCCACACCCTGCCTGAGACACCACAGATTCGGCGACTGGACGTCAGCGATGCGCCTGTCTATCGCGCCTTCCGGCTGCGCGCCCTGCGTGAGCATGCGGAGGCGTTTACCTCCAGTTTTGAAGAAGAAAACGTCAAACCACTGCTGGATACCGAAAAACGCCTGCGCGCCGTTGAAGCCGGCAAACTCTGGGGCGCATTTGTTTCTGGCCAATTTGCGGGTATGGTGGGCCTGAGCCTGGAATTGCGCCTTAAAAACCGCCACAAGGGCTTGCTGGTCAGCATGTATGTGGCACCCGAATATGCAGGTCGGGGACTGGGCTGGTCGCTTGTCGATACAGTTCTGCAAGATGCAGTAGCTTGCGGCCTTGAAAGTGTTTTGTTGACTGTGACTGACAGCAATCAGGCAGCCATTGCCCTGTACCAGAAGTGTGGCTTTACAGCCTTTGGCACAGAGCCCGATGCCATTCGTGTCAATGGCGCAAGTTTTGGCAAAATTCACATGTATCTCTCACTCAAAAACAGCGGACTTCAACCACCATGAGCATCTCCAGTTTTTCATTTCCCACACCCATCAAGTTCGGTGCAGGTGCGCGCAAACTCGTTGCGGCGCATCTGTTGGAGGCAGGCTACAAGCGCCCGCTGATCGTCACCGACCGGGCACTGGGTGCATTGCCCGTGCTGGCTGAATTTCAAACCCATCTGGCGGGCCTGGATGTTGCAGTTTTTTCTGGCGTGTTTGGCAACCCGACTTGCAGCCAGGTGATGGACGGCGCATCTGCGTACAAGGCACACCAGGCCGACTGCGTGATTGGTTTTGGTGGCGGTGCAGCACTCGATGTAGCCAAGGTGGTGGGCGTCGCCGCAACGCACGAGGGTGACATTCTGGAATACGTCTGGGACCATCCGCAAGTGCGCGCCATCGTCAACCCATTGCCCTATTTTGTAGCCTTGCCGACCACCTCAGGCACCGGCTCTGAAGTGGGCCGCTCCAGTGTGGTCAGTGAGAACAACACGCACCTCAAGCGCGTGGTCTTCAGCGCCAAAATTCTGGCCCAGATGGTGTTTGCCGACCCGGAACTCACGCTTAGCCTGCCGCCTGCAGTCACTGCCGCTACCGGCATGGACGCACTGACCCACAACATTGAAAGCTACCTCTCGCCCGCCTACCACCCGCTGTGCGACGGCATCGCCCTCGAAGGTACGCGCATTGCCGCCGCTGCCCTGCTCACAGCCTACAAAGAGCCCGGTAACCTCAAAGCACGCAGCGACATGATGATGGCGTCCATGATGGGTGCGATTGCCTTTCAGAAAGACCTGGGCGCCGTGCATTCCTGCGCGCATGCGCTGGGCGCTGTGTGTGACCTGCACCACGGTCTGGCCAACGCACTCATGATTGACACCGTGCTGGCCTGGAACTACGAAGCTGCGCCCGCCAAGTTTGACGAGCTGGCGCATGTCTGCGGTGTGCCGGGCGGTGGCCGGGCTTTTACAGGCTGGCTCAAGCACCTCAAGGCCAGCGTCGGCATTGTGGGCCCGCTGTCGGCACACGGTGTGACCGCCGCACACATTCCACGTCTGGTCGAGATTGCCACAGCAGATATATGCCACCAGACCAACCCGCGTCCCTGCAATGCAGACGACTTCAAAAAACTTTTTGAGGCGGCTTTATGACCCCCACGCTTTTCACTTTGTGTCATACGCTCCTCCCCGAGGGGGCTGTGTTTGTTTGGGGCGGCCCTGCGCTGCACACTTTATGACTTCCGCAAGACGCCTGAAGATAGGCTTGTCAGCGTGCTTCTCATACGCTGATCCGACACGCTCGTATTTCACGGGCAAGACGCTGCAATACGTTGAGCAGTCGATTGCGCACTGGGTCATGTCGTCTGGTGCCATGGTGGTGATGGTGCCTTGCCCCACGGGCAGCACCCAGCGCGGCGATGTCACCTATGAACACTACGCTCAGTGGCTCGATGGCCTCGTGCTGCATGGCGGGGCTGATGTGTGGCCCGGCAGTTATGGTGAAACTCCTCTCGATGAAAAGTGGTCAGGCGACCGTGTGCGTGACGACTATGACAAAGCCCTGGTCGCTGCATTTGGTGCCGTGGGTAAGCCTATTTTTGGCGTTTGCCGGGGTTTGCAGCTGCTCAATGTCGCGTTTGGTGGCACGCTTTATCAGGACATTGGCACGCAGCTACCGGAGTCTTTTGTGCACCGTGATGCTGAAAGCTATGACCTGAACTTTCACAGTGTCAATATCGTGCCCGGCTCGCAGCTGTCGTCCTTGTATCCCGGCGTTGAGCGGGTGCGTGTCAACAGCATTCACCACCAGGCCATCAAAGACCTGTCGCCCGAGTTTGAGGCGGAGGCCTTCAGCGTGACGGACGGCATCGTTGAGGCCATCCGCCGCAAGGACCGCACCAAAAGCTACATCGCCGCCACCCAGTGGCACCCCGAGTTTCACCAGAGTGGCTCTGACACCATTGACGATGGTGCATTGCTCGAAGATTTTCTGGCCGCCGTCGCCGCAGCCAAAACACAAAATTAAGCGTATCGCAACATGCACACCTTACCGGTTTACAACCCCGCAACCGAAGCCCTGATCACCGAGCTGCCCGCTGATGACGCCACATCGGTTTCAGCCAAGGCGGTGCAGGCCCGTGTAGCGCAAGCCGCCTGGGCACAAGTGCCTCTGGCAGAGCGCAAGGCCTGTATCGTGCGCTTTCGTGAAGCCATCGTGGCCGAGCTGGAGTCGCTGGCCACCACCATGACCAACGAGACTGGCAAGCCTATCAAGATGTCGCGCAATGAACTCAATGGCCTGCTGGGGCGCATTGACTTTTTTCTGGCTGAAGTCGATGCCAGCACCGACACGCAAACCGTGTTCAACAACGGCGGCATGACGGAGCAAATCGAGCACACGCCGCTGGGCGTGGTGGCCAATATTTCCGCCTGGAATTACCCCTGGTTTGTCGGTGGCAACGTGTTTATACCTGCGCTGCTGACCGGCAACGCTGTGCTCTACAAACCGTCTGAGTACGCCGCCATGACAGGTGTGGCGATTGCCCGGCTGCTGCACGCTGCGGGTGTACCGGCGGATGTATTTGTACTGTTGACAGGCGGCGGCGCCGTCGGTGAGGCCCTGCTGGCGCAAAAAATCGACGGCCTGTTTTTTACAGGCTCTTACGCCACCGGGGCAAAAATCGCTGCGGCGCTCAGTACCCGCATGGTCAAACTGCAACTGGAACTGGGCGGCAAAGACCCGACCTATGTCGCTGATGATGCCAACCCGCAAACCGCTGCCGAGTCCCTGGCTGACGGCGCGATGTACAACACCGGACAAAGCTGCTGTTCAGTCGAACGCATTTATGTGCACGAAAAAATCCATGACGCGTTTGTAGCGGCATTCGTAGAAACCGTCAAAACCTTCAAGGTCGGCCACCCGATGGCTGACGACACCTATATCGGGGCCATTACCCGCGCACCTCAACTCGATGTACTGGATGCACAGGTGCTGGACGCCAAAGCCAAGGGTGCAACACTGCTGCTGGGCGGCCACAGGCTGGCTGGCCCCGGCAACTGGTATGCACCCACAGTTTTTTCAAACGTCAACCACACCATGGACCTGATGCAGGAAGAAAGCTTTGGCCCGATCATCGGCATCCAGAAGGTGGCAAGCGACGAAGAAGCCGTCAAGCTCATGAACGACACCCGCTACGGCCTGACAGCGGGCATTTTCACACCCGATGAAGCGCGTGCCAAAGCCGTACTGGCCCAAGTCAACGCAGGCAGCGTGTACTGGAACTGCTGCGACCGCGTCAGCCCGCGCCTGCCGTGGAGCGGCTACGGTGATTCAGGTGTGGGCCTGACGCTGTCCACTTACGGCATTCAGACATTTACCCGACCCAAAGCCTGGCATCTGCGTTCGCCTTGAAAGCCGTGCACCTGCCTGTTTGACCTCGACCACATCTCTAAAGGCAACACCATGACCTGGTTTGACAACTTTGAGCAGCGCAGTTTTGAAGTCAACGGTGCGTCCATCAACGCGCGGTTTTCCAGGGTCATACCCGGCGATGCGATACGCCCGGCGCTGTTGCTGTTGCACGGGTTCCCGCAATCGCATGTGATGTGGCACCGCGTGGCGAAGCTGCTTGAGAAAGACTTTTTTCTGGTTCTGCCCGACCTGCGTGGCTATGGCGATTCGTCCAAAACGCCGGGCTTGCCAGACCACAGCAACTACAGCAAACGCAACATGGCGCACGACATGGTGGCCGTGATGGATGCGCTTGGGATTGGCAATTTTTACCTGTGTGGCCATGACCGCGGCGCTCGCGTGGCGCACCGGCTGGCGCTGGACTACAGCGCGCGCGTCAAGAAGCTCTGCGTGATCGACATTGCGCCCACGCTGGACATGTATGAAGGCACCAGCATGACGCAACCCTACATGGACTTTGCCAGGGCCTACTACCACTGGTTTGCCATGCTGCAGCCCGCGCCGCTGCCCGAAATCATGATGGGGGCCAACCACCTGGAAACCGCCAGAGCCTACCTGCACGCCAAGCTCGGCGGCTGGGGCAGCGCAGGCCTGAGCTATATCGAAGCGCCCGCCCTGGCGGACTACGAGCGCTGCTTTTGCAACCCCGAAGCCCTTCACGCCGCCTGCGAAGACTACCGCGCCAGCGCTGGCGTTGACTTGACGCATGACCGTGAAAGCCGCGCCCGAGGGGATAAACTCATTTGCGACACACTGGTACTGGTAGGCGAGCGCGGCGTGGTCAACCGGCTCTTCAAGCCAGAACTGCTGTGGCAGGCGCAATGCAGCGCACAGCTCACCTGCCGTGCCATGGCAGCCGGCCATTTCATTCCTGAAGAGCTTCCCGAAGCGACTGCTCAAGCACTGCAGCAGTTTTTCATCTGAACGGAGCGCCCCACTCATGACTGTTCACACCGCTGAATACAGCGCCGAGGTTTTATGGGAGCGCGGCAGCGATGACTTTTTAAGCAACCGTTACAGCCGCCGTCACCTGCTGCGCTTTGATGGTGGGCTGCAAGTGCCTGGCTCATCGTCGCCCCACGTCGTGCCCGTGCCGATGTCTGATGCGTCTGCACTGGACCCTGAAGAGGCTTTTGTAGCGCCGCTGTCGAGCTGCCACATGCTGTGGTTTTTATCGATGGCTGGCAAGCACAAGTTTTGCGTAGATCGCTACTTTGATGCCGCCGTTGGCGTGATGGCCAAAAATACCGAAGGGAAAATAGCCATGACGGGGGTGACTCTGAGACCTGAGGTGACGTTTTCGGGGGAACGCCAGCCAACTTGTGCGCAGCAGGCCGAGCTGCACCATGCGGCACACGAGGCCTGCTTTATCGCCAGCTCGGTCAAGACAGACGTGCGCTGCGAGCCGGTATATGTCGCTGTGTGAGCTATTTGCTACTTAATTGATAGCTGCTAGCGCACGTATTTACTGCCCTGAAGCCCTAAAAAGCATCAGACCTTGGGGCTAAACCAAACGCCAGCAGCCAGGCATCAAATTGCCCCGTGGCACTTCTTGTACTTCTTGCCGCTGCCGCAAGGGCACAAGTCGTTGCGTCCGGGCGTCGCTGCCACCCGCACGGTTTCGATTTTCGGGCCCATGGTTTTCCACAACTCGCGCAGGTCATACACCGCCCAGATGGCCTCGCCAAAGGCATTGAGCCGGGCAATGCTGGCGCTGGGTGCACCCTCTTCGTTCAAGGGGGAGACTTCGGGCAGTGCGCTATCGTCTTCGGTCATGGCCACAACCGCCTGCAGGGCATCGTCGAGCCACCTGGCGGCGTCTTTGTCGCGCGGGGCAGTCCACTCTTCGGGCCAGTACTCGACGGCAAACATGAAGCCCAGCGCCCAAACCTGCGCAAAGGCGGGCAGGTCTTCGCCTTTGAAGCTTGCCTGCTCTTCGGGTGGCATGTCTGCCACCGCACCCCGGATGTCCATGACTTCCGGGTGGTAGCAACGCTCGTCTTCAAGCGAGTCCACGGCAGAGTCGAGTGCGGTGGCCACCTCGGCCCAGCGCTGGTCCCAGAGCGTCATAAATCGCGCCTGCTGCGCTGTATCGATAAACGAGCCGCCGTCAAGGTCGGGCGCTTCGCCTTCGCCGGGTGTTCCTAGCAAGGCAGACAGGTATTCAGCAGCAGGTATGACGCGGCGCGAGCAGATCACAGCGGCCATGAAGCCTTCGCAAAATTCCCACTGGGGTGTTTCGTCGTAGCGGGTACGCATCTCGTCAAGAATGGCGTCGAGCTCGTCAAAGGCTTCGACTTCAAGAAAAGAGCCTGCAGAAATATCTGCAGGCGTGGCTGGAATGGCTTGAATGCCTGGCGTGGTGGGGTTCATTGGAAATACGTCCTGAGCGTCACGGGGCGCTCTTATGATGCAAAGTGTATCTGTGCGACCCACCCATTTTTTCACCCTGAAAGCGCCAACATGCTCAAGCGACTCGATGCCCAACTCCCCGTGCGCTACAGCTTTATGGTGCTGTGCGCTTTTGGCATGCTGCTGTCGCTGTACAGCCTGGTCGTTTTTAGCGTAGGCTGGCTGCCTTTTATCGTGTTTGCGGCGCTGGTCGGTGTCGGCATTCATGACCTGCGGCAAACCCGGCACGCCGTGCTGCGCAACTACCCGGTGATTGGCCACATGCGCTTTTTGCTTGAATACATCCGGCCGGAGATGCGGCAGTACTTCATTGAAAGCGACACCTAAGCCACGCCGTTTTCACGCGCCCAGCGTTCGCTGGTCTATCAGCGCGCCAAGGGTGAGCCTGACAACCAGCCTTTTGGCACACACCTCGACGTGGGCGCGCAAGGCTATGAATGGGTCAACCACTCGATGGCCCCGACCAGACTGCCCACACATGACTTCCGTATCTGGATTGGCGGACAGCCCGGGGCACCTTCGCAATCGGCAGAGCCTTGCACCCAGCCTTATAACGCCAGCGTTTTCAACATCTCGGCGCTGAGCTTTGGCTCGCTGTCTGCGAATGCGATTCTGGCGCTGAACAAAGGCGCCCAACTCGGCGGCTTTGCGCATGACACCGGCGAAGGCTCGATCTCTGCGCACCACCGCACGCACGGCGGTGACCTGATCTGGGAGATTGATTCAGGCTACTTTGGCTGCCGCCATGACGATGGCGCCTTCAGCGACGAGCGCTTTGCAGCCAACGCCCGTGACCCACAGGTCAAGCTGATTGAACTCAAGATGAGTCAGGGGGCCAAACCCGGCCACGGCGGCATTTTGCCGGGGCCAAAAGTGACGGAAGAAATCGCTGCTGCACGCGGTGTGCCGGTGGGCAAGGACTGCATCTCGCCATCCAGCCACAGCGTGTTCTCAACCCCGGTCGAGATGATGCACTTCATTGCCCGCCTGCGCCGGCTCTCAGGCGGCAAGCCGACGGGCTTCAAGTTGTGCATTGGCCACCCATGGGAGTGGTTTGCCATCGTCAAGGCTATGCAGGAAACCGGCATCACGCCCGACTTCATAGTGGTGGACGGTGCAGA
>JBBRMH010000058.1:0-20099 GCA_038230935.1 Burkholderiales bacterium
AGCACGGGCCTGTATGCAGGCAGCTGGAGCGACTGGTGCAGCGACCCTGCCCGCCCCGTGGAAAAGGGCTGAGGGTCGGGCTACATCGACAAGGGCTTAAAGCGAACCCTTGGTCGATGGAATCACACCCACCGAACGTGGGTCAATCTCAAGCGCCATGCGCAGCGCCCGGGCAAACGCCTTGAACACGGTCTCTGCCTGGTGGTGGGAGTTCTCACCGCGCAGGTTGTCGATGTGCAGCGTCACAAACGCGTGGTTCGCAAAACCCTGAAAAAACTCGAACGCAAGCTGGCTGTCAAACGTGCCGATCATGCCGCTCTTGAACGGCACATGCATCACCAGGCCCGGACGGCCTGAAAAGTCCACCACGACCCGGCTCAGGGCCTCGTCCAGCGGCACATAAGCGTGGCCATAGCGGCGCAGGCCTTTTTTGTCACCCACAGCCTGCGCTACAGCCTGCCCGAGCGTGATGCCCACGTCTTCGACCGTGTGGTGGCCGTCAATGTGCAGGTCGCCCTGGCACTGGATGTCCAGATCAATCAGGCCATGCCGGGCGATCTGGTCCAGCATGTGGTCAAAAAAACCGATGCCGGTGGACAGGCTGGATACGCCGGTGCCGTCCAGGTTGAGCTTGACGACTATTTTGGTCTCTGCGGTGTTGCGCGAGACTTCGGCGATGCGGGGCAGGTTTGGAGTAGTCATAGGGAGCTTTCAAGTGCGGCCAGCATTTGCAGATTTTCTTCGGCGGTGCCGACGGTCAGGCGCAAACAGTTGGCAAGCAGGGGATGCATTTTAGAAACGTTTTTAATCAGCACGCCGCGCGCCTTCATGGCGTTGAACACGGCAGCGGCGCGCTGGTCATCACCTTCAAGGCGCACCAGCATCATATTGGCGTCGCTGCGGTAAGGCGTGACGCCCGGCATTTTTTCAAGCGCTTCAAAAAGGATAGCGCGCTGTCCACGTATCTCCTGCGCTTGCGCTGCAAACACCTCTGAATGTTCAAGCGCAAACAGGGCGCATTCGGCGTTGAGCGCACTTACGTTATACGGCGGCCGCACCTTGTCCACCTCGGCAATCAAGGCTTGCGGCCCCACCATGTAACCCAGCCGCACCCCGGCCAGGCCAAACTTGGACAGCGTGCGCATCAGCAACACATTGGCATTTTGCGCTGGGTGCGCCTTGATCTGGTCCAGCCAGCTGCTGCTTGAAAACGGCTGGTAAGCCTCGTCCAGTACCACCAGCCCACCGACGGCAGCGCAAGCCGCAATGATGCGGACGATGGCCGCTGCATCCCACAAATTGGCCGTAGGGTTATTCGGGTAAGCCAGATACGTGATGGCCGGGCGGTGCTGCGCTACAGCGGCCAGCATGGCGGGCTCGTCCAGTTCAAAGTCAGCCAGCAGCGGCACCCCTACGTAGTGCAAGCCGGTAAGCTGCGCGCTCATGGCGTACATCACAAAGCCAGGCTCGGGGGCCAGCACGACGGCACCGGGCACGTGGCAGGCCACATGCAGCAGGTCAATCAACTCGTCAGAGCCATTGCCCAGCATCAAGGCACTGCCGGCTGGCAGTTGCACGTAAGCCGCCAGGGCAGCTTTCAAGTCATCGACCCGCGCACCAGGGTAACGGTTCACCGCCACGGCCCCCAGGCGCGCACCCAGCGCCGCTTGCAACGACGGGCTCAGCGTGTAGGGGTTCTCCATCGCGTCGAGTTTGACCATGCCGGTGGCAGGTTGCACGACGTAGGCGTGCATGGCCTGTACATCGGGGCGGATACGTCCGGTCATTGCCAGCTCGGGGGTAACAGGGGTACTTGTTTGGGTCATTGAAATACTCATGTGAATGGGGTGTCAGTGGGCTGGGTCGTTAGCGGGCTGATCACGAGCACGCCTTCAAATGATTGCCCAGCGGGGATCTCCAGACTCAGCAAATGACTGCAACCCTGCTGTTGGGCCGAAGACACGATCAGTGCCGTCCAGTAACTCAGGCTGTAGCGGTCTTGCAAATCCCAGGCACCGTCAACAGCGTAGCGATCCAGATGGGGTGGCTGCCATTCGCGCAGGCGGCGCACATGGGTGCGGATATGCGCGGCTGTCACACCACCAGGCTTGTCACCCGACGCACCACCCGACGCACCACCCGACGTGACAAAACGCTGCAATGCGCCGTTGTAAAACTCGTTGAGCACCTGGGTGCTGATGCGGCCCGTGCGCTGCTGCCAGCACCAGGTCAGCCATACCCGCGCAGCTCTCTGGCAGACAAGGTCATGGCCATCTACCGTGGCCAACAACACGCCGGAATCAACGAATACCAGCGGGGCGGTCATATTGCTCGTCTCTTGCAGGGCTTGCGGCAGTGCTGCCCCAGGTTTCAAACTTCAAGGCGGCACGCCTGGCCTGCTCATAGGCATCTTGTCGGCGCATTTCTTCGGCAATCCAGTCACCCACCAGCCGCGAAATACTTGCATTGCGTTTGGCCGCCTCTACCCGCACCCAGTCGGCAACAGCATCTTCCATGGTGATGGTGACGTTTTTCATTCGGTCTATGGTACACGAAATTTGTGCACCACTAATTTAGTGTTGTTTGATGCATATTTGGCTACTTGTTTTTACACCTTGTGTCATGGCCTGTTTCATGGATTTAACCGACTGCACGGCAAGCCACTTGGTCCCGCGTGGCCGAACCGCACACGCTCTACAAGCGCACTTAAACACTCCCCCAACCCACGACTGAAAATGAGTTGTGACCGCCGTTGATGCGGCGGGTGGGCTACACTGCAATCGGTACATTTAATTACATAATTTTTTCAGCGGCAGCGGCTGCCACAACGGTTTGCAAGGGTGAACATGAAAAAAACACTGTCTTTGGCAGGTGCAGTTGCAACCAGCGCACTGCTCGGAGCATGTGGCGGCGGTGTTTCAGTCACCAGCCCGCCATCGACTGCACCGGCACCGGCACCACCAGGGTCTGCTCCTGCACCTGCGCCAGGTTCTGCGCCAGGTTCTACCCCAACCCCAACCCCAACCCCGACCCCTGCACCCGCCACGGCGCCGGTTCCTGCACCGGTTCCTGCACCTGCGCCAACGCCTGCTGTTACAAAAGCGGAAGGGGTTTATTTTGGAACCGCTTCAGACGGCAAGGGTTTTGTAGGCGTGGTGCTGGAGGATGATCAATTTTTTGCATTCACCGGTGGGTCATCGCTGGATTTGTTCGGATCATCAGCCTCGGGCGATGTCATCGCCAACACCTTGATTCAAGGGCAAGGAGCATCCAGCGCTGCGAATTTTGATATGGCGGGTGGCCGCAGGTACTCCAGGGAATTGATTGGAAATGCGTCCTTTGAAGGCACCTACACCGCCAATGCCAGCATTTCAGGAAATGTCTTTGCCTTCGGTTACCCGAACATAAGCTACAGCGGATCGAAGCCCCAGGTTGGCACCAGCTGGGGCTACAACTACAACACCCCTGCTGACTACGGGTTACTGCAGGGCTCCTACACCGGTATGGGTGTGGTCAAAGACGCTCAAGACACCAGTACCCTCACGTTTTCATCGGCAGGTGCAGTCAGCGGGTCTTTTCCGTTCTGTAATGTCTCGGGTACCGCCGTGGCGCGCGCATCTGGCAAAAACATATTTGATGTGTCCCTGACCTTTGTCAATAAAACGTCCGCCACACCCTGCCCATTTGCAAACCAGCTGTCCAGAGGCATAGCCATCGCCTATCGGTTAGACCCTGCAAGGTTTGCTTTTCCCAATCACCTGTTGTTAGCCACCACGGCACCTGATGGCTCCAACACCGCCCTGTTTTCCACTGCGTACAACGGGACAGGGCCTTCATCTGCTTCAGTCACAGCACCGGCACCGGCCCCCGTGCCAGCACCGGCCCCCGTGCCGGCACCAACTCCCGTGCCAGCGCCAGCTCCCGTGCCAGCACCAGTACCAGCACCGGCTCCTGTACCAGTACCGGCTCCCGTACCAGCGCCAGCTCCCGTGCCGGCACCAGCTCCCGTGCCAGCACCGGCTCCTGTGCCAGCGCCAGCTCCCGTACCGGCACCAGCACCGGCTCCTGTGCCAGCACCAGCTCCTGCTACAGCCAATGCGGAAGGTGTTTACTTTGGAACCACTTCAGATGGCAAGGAGTTTGTTGGGGTAGCCCTGGAAAACGATCAGTTCTTTGCATTCACTGGGCCGACAACCAGCTCGTCAAGTCAACCGCAAGGCAAGGGAGAAATAAGAGCCGAGGTTTTTGTTCAAGGACAAGGTGCATCGAGCAATCCGAACTACTTTGTTTCTGCAGGCCGCAAGTATTCAGCAGGGCTGGACGGCAGTGCTCAGTTTGACGCCACGTATGTCGCCAATACAAGCATTTCAGGAAAGGTTTATGCAGCCGGCTCTGCAAATGTCACCTACAGCGGAACGAAGCCTGTTGTTCCTGCTTCAGGACGATTTGGTTACACCTACGACATCCCTGTGAACACCAACGTATTCGGTGGTATTGCAAGCGGCTTTAACCTTGGTCTGGGCGCAACAGCAACGCAATGGACGTCTGTTGCAGGCTCCAATGCAGTTGTGTTTGATTCAATCATTGGAACGGGGCCTTGCAAGGTAACGGGCAGGTTGACACCGCGCGCATCAGGTAAAAATATTTTTGATGCAACAGTGACATATTCTGCGGTCAACGGACAGGCAAGCACTTGCTCTTTGTCAGGTAACTCGACCAAGGGTATCGCACTATGGCACGCCTTGACCCCGGCACTTAGCAGTGTCTTTCTGATTGGCACCACCAACGCTGATGGGTCCGCCGCCTTCTTCGCATCAGGCCAGCGTTAAGCGGGTTGAGCCATTAACGGGCGCTGCTTGCACCACCACTTTGTTGCCAGAGACAATTTGCCTGAATGCCTCACTGCTTTTGGCCCAGTCCATCACATCGACACGGATGGTCATGTCCGGCGAATTGAACGCATGGGTAATGTCGGCCAGTTGCGCGAGCGTCAAAGCTTGCGCGGTGATCAGCGCCAAATCCAGATCAGAGTACGGTTTTGGATGCCCGCTGACCCGCTCTGGCCTCAGGCAAGCAAACACCGCTTCGGCCTTTGCGGCGTCGAAAGTGCATGAATGCAAGACCTGACCCCAGCGTCTAAGGGTCGAAGCCTTACCCCGTATCGGCAACCCTTCGACAAGCTCAGGGAGAACTGTCTTAAGAGAACAGTATTGAGACCTGACCCCAGCGTCTCAATATAATTTTGTATGCCGTTTTTATTGAAATTCTGACCTGTCAAGCCAACTCCAAACCAAGTCCATGAATAAGAATATCGAACCTTCAGCCGGCCTGGTGATTCAGGGCTTCACCCCACCGCTTTCGCTTGACAGCTTCAAACTGATCGCCTTTGACATGGATTCGACCCTCATCAATATCGAGTGTGTGGACGAGATCGCCGATGCGGCTGGTCGCAAGGCTGAAGTCGCGGCCATTACCGAAGCGGCTATGCGCGGCGAGATTGCTGACTACAAGGAAAGCCTGCGCCAGCGCGTGGCCTTGCTCAAAGGCGTGAGCGTGGCCAGCATGGACGAGGTGTACCACCAGCGACTCAAACTTAACCCAGGCGCTGCGGAGCTTGTGCAGGCCTGCAAGGTAGCGGGGCTGAAAGTGCTGCTGGTCAGCGGCGGGTTTACCTTTTTTACCGACCGTATCCGGAACGAGCTGGGGATTGACTACACGCGCTCCAACGTGCTGGGTGTGGAAGATGGGCGACTGACAGGCCTGCTGGTTGACCAGAGCTGGGGGGATATTTGCGATGGTGAAGAAAAGCGCAAGACGCTGCTTGAAACCTGCGCGCTTCTGGGGATCGAACCCAGCCAGGCGATTGCCATGGGTGACGGCGCAAACGATCTGCCCATGATGGGTATTGCGGGCCTGTCAGTGGCCTTTCATGCCAAACCTAAAGTGCGTGAGCAGGCCATGGTGGCCATCAACACCGGCGGGCTGGACCGCTTGCTGGAATTGATGGCTTGATCCGGTACGGTTACCGGGTCTTGCGGTGTCATGACACAGGACCGTGAACCAGATGTGCATGCAGATACAGATACAGATACAGCTACAGACGAATTATGGGTAAGATTGGCCCGCAGCCCAGCAAACATCGGCACCAGCAGCTCCTGATTCAATAGCAGACCAGAAACCACCATGAGACTCAAAAATAAATCCATCATTGTCACAGGCGCAGGCAGCGGCATCGGCGAGGGCATCGCCATGCGCCTGGCCGCCGAAGGCGCACAAGTCATCGTCAACGACATCAACGTCGAGATGGGTGAAAGAGTCGTCGCAGCCATCGTCAAAGCGGGCAGTACTGCCTCGTTTTTTGCGGCGGATGTTACAAAATCCGGTGAGGTCAAGGCACTGGTCGAGGCAGCGGTTGCGCGCTACGGCAAGCTCGACGTGATGGTCAACAACGCTGGCTGGACCCACCGCAACCAGCCCGCTCTGGATGTCAGCGAAGACGACTTTGACAAGTGCTACGCGATCAATGTCAAAAGCATTTACCTGGCCACCATCCACGCCGTGCCGCACTTCAAGGCCCATGGCGGCGGCAGTTTCATCAACATCGCCTCGACAGCTGGCGTGCGCCCGCGCCCTGGGCTGACCTGGTACAACGGCTCCAAGGGTGCAGTCATCACCACCTCAAAATCCCTGGCTGCCGAATTGGGGCCGGACAACATCAGAGTGAACTGCATTAACCCGGTATTCAACCCGGACACCGGGTTGTCGGCTGAGTTTGCGGGTGGGCCGCTGGACGAGGCGCGCAAGGCAAAATTCAGGGCCAGCATTCCGCTGGGACGTTTTTCGACGGCGCTTGACGTGGCCAATGCGGCGCTGTATCTGGCCAGCGACGAGGCTGACTTCATCAGCGGCGTGTGTATCGAGGTGGATGGGGCGCGTTGTGTTTGACTGAACTCACAATGAATGCATAATGAAATCATTTTGCAAACAAAGGGGTTCATCATGGCTACCATGACCGTCAGGGAACTGCCAGAAGACCTTCAGGCCTTTTTAAAAGCTGACGCTGCGGCCAACCAGCGTTCTGTTAATAAGCAAGTCATTGTTGCCTTGCAGTCCTACCGTGATGCAAAGCTGGCACAAACGCCAAGCGTGAGGACACCTGAAGAAAAAATTACAGCGATGAACAGGATTCGTGCGGATATTCAGCGTGAAATGGTGCATGACCCGCGTACCGATGACGAAATTATGGGCTACAACGAATACGGTTGTTTCGACTGATGGTGTCGCCTGGTCGGCTTGTGGTGGATTCGTCGGCAGTAATGGCTTGTTGCCTTGGAGAAACCGGGTATGAAGAGCTTGAAAAATTGTTGACTGGACGCAGGCAGTTGTTGATGAGTGCGCCAACACGCCTTGAACTGGGTATCGTCTCACTGAACCGAAAGATTCAACTGCGAGTAGATGAAGCCCTGCAGGCCTACCAGATTCTGGTTGAGCCTTTTACCCAGGCGCATGCCGAACTGGCAACCATGGCATTTACAAAATACGGCAAAGGCCGTCACCCCGCAGCGCTGAACTTTGGCGACTGTTGCGCCTACGCGTTGGCAAAGTCGCTGAACTTACCGCTTTTGTACAAGGGCAATGACTTTGCGCAAACCGATATTGCTTCAGCTTTGGCGTAAGCTCAAACATCCATGACAGCGCGCATCATTCCCATCGTCAATCAGCTGGACCGCAGTCTTGCAACCAGCTTGTCAACACAGGCCGTCACAGCCACAGGATTGCTGACAGACACCCATTCCCGCCCCTTGCGGGATTTGCGCATCAGCGTGACGGACCGTTGCAATTTCAGATGCAGCTACTGCATGCCAAGCGATGTGTTTGACAAAAACTATGCGTTTTTACCGCAAACATCGCTGCTCAGTTTTGAAGAAATTACGCGGCTGGCGCGCGTTTTTGTGGCGCATGGGGTAGAGAAAATACGCATCACTGGCGGTGAGCCACTGCTGCGCAAAAACCTGGAAGTGCTCATCGAGATGCTGGCCAAAATGACCACGGTCGCTGGTAGGCCGCTGGACATTACGCTGACCACCAATGCATCACTGCTGACCAGAAAAGCCCAGTCGTTGAAAAACGCTGGCCTGCAGCGCGTTACCGTCAGCATGGACGCAATGGACGACATGATCTTCAGGCGCATGAACGATGTGGACTTTCCGGTGGCCGATGTGCTGCGCGGCATTGAAGTGGCCAACCAGGTCGGTCTGCATCCCGTCAAAATCAACATGGTGGTCAAGCGTGGCACCAATGACCACGAGATTTTGCCCATGGCCAGACACTTTCGCCATTCAGGCAATGTGCTGCGCTTGATTGAGTACATGGACGTGGGTGCCACCAACGGCTGGCGCATGGACGAGGTGCTGCCCTCTGCCCAGGTGATTGAACGCATCAATGCCGAATTTCCAGTCGCCGCCATCCACCCAAACTACATGGGTGAGACAGCAGAGCGCTGGCAGTACGCCGATGGCGCGGGTGAGATTGGCGTGATCAGCAGCGTGACAAAGGCTTTTTGCGGTGACTGCAACCGGGCCAGGCTATCGACCGAAGGCAAACTGTTTTTGTGCCTGTTTGCCAGCCAGGGGCATGACTTACGAGCGCTGCTGCGGGGCGGCTACGCCGATGACCAGATTGCAGGCGCTGTAGCCCATGTCTGGCAAAAGCGCGATGACCGCTATTCCGAGCAGCGCGCCGCGCTGCCGCCTGACCGCAGCGCGGAAGGCCCTGCTACAAAACGCGTCGAAATGAGCTATATAGGAGGCTAGATTTGTCAGATGAAACGGTCCTCACACCACGTACCCCACTGCACATGAAAACCATCACCGCCGTCATCCTGGCAGGGGGCCGTGGCTCACGCATGGGCGGTGTCGATAAAGGGCTGCAAAATTTCAATGGTGTGCCGTTGGCCCTGCACGCCCTGCTTCGCCTGGGGCCTCAGGTGGGCAGGGTCATGATCAACGCCAACCGCAACCTTGCAGCCTATGAATCATTTGGCGTGCCAGTCTGGCCTGACGCCACCACCCTCGGCGACTACGCAGGGCCACTGGCGGGCTTCATGACGGCTCTGGTGCACTGCGAAACACCCTGTATGCTGACGGTGCCCTGCGACACGCCCCTTTTTCCGCATGACCTGGTCAGCAGGCTGGCCGATGCCTTGGTCGATTCTGGCGCAGACTTTGCCGTGGCCAGCGCGCCGGAAGAAGACGGGCAATGTCGGCCCCAGCCGGTGTTTTGCCTCATGCGAACGCACATGCTTGAAAGCCTGAATCACTTCACCCAGAGCGGTGGCAGAAAAATTGATGCCTGGACGGCGCAACAAAAGGTGGTGCATGTGCCTTTCAATCTGCCGGGTGATGAGCCACATGCGTTTTTCAATGCCAACACGCTGGCTGAGCTGCACCAGCTTGAATCGCGAACCTCCTGACAGGCAGGATGACTTTCATGAAAACCATCGACCAGATTGCCGCTGAACTGCAAGGCTACGACCCACAGGCGCTGTCCGCCAGGGACGTTCTGACATTTTTAAGCCAGCTGGTCCAGCCGGTTGAAGCCACACAGGACCTGCCGCTGTTTGAAGCCCTGGGGCGCGTGCTGGCCGAAGACGTGGTCTCGCCATTTGACGTGCCGCCGCACGACAACTCGGCCATGGACGGCTATGCGTTTGCAGGGCAAGAACTGGCCCCCACGCTTGTCGCTTCGCGTACTGCGCTGCACCCTGCAGGCCGCCGCTCGCCAGAGGCTTCACTTCTGGAGCCTGTCCAAACCAGCTCAAGCAGGTTTGGAGCCGCAGGCGCCAGCCCCGAGGGGGCCGCTGCGCCCGCGGCCTGGCAAAGCCAGTTCCGCGGCCCTGGCTTGGAAAGACAGGCACCCACGGCAATTGAGCTGGAAGTGGTTGGCACAGCGCTGGCGGGCAAAGCCTGGCAGGGCCCGGTGGCACCGGGCCAGTGCGTGAAAATCATGACGGGCGCGATCATGCCGCCGGGGCTGGACACCGTGGTGCCGCAGGAGTTTGTCTCCCGCCATGCAGACACCATCAGCCTGCCCGCCGGGCTTCTCAAGCCGGGCGATAACCGCCGTCTGCGTGGGGAAGACCTGGCGCATGGCAAGCCTGCGCTACTAAAAGGGGAGCAGGTCACGCCCGCCCGCCTTGGGCTGGCGGCATCTTTGGGCCTGACAACGCTGAAATGTTTTCGGGCGTTGCGCGTGGCGTATTTTTCAACCGGTGACGAAATCCTGTCGCTGGGGGAAGCACCGCGTGAAGGTGCGGTGTACGACAGCAACCGCTACACCGTGTTTGGCATGCTGCGCCGCATGGGTTGCGAGGTGATTGACATGGGCGTGGTGCGCGACGAGCCCGCTCTGCTTGAAGCTGCTTTCTTGCAGGCAGCAGCGCAGGCGGACGCCATCATCACGTCGGGGGGAGTGAGCGTTGGTGAAGCGGACCACACCAAAACCATGATGAAGCAACTCGGTGACGTGGCCTTCTGGCGCATTGCGATGCGGCCCGGACGTCCGATGGCTGTGGGGCGTATCCAGTGGGGTCACACCCCGTCAGATTTACAAACAAAAATGGCTTCTGGAGCAGGAAATGCGGGGGCTTCCAGCTATGAAAATAATAGCATTTCAAACAGTGCGATCCTGTTTGGACTGCCCGGTAATCCGGTAGCGGTGATGGTCACATTTTTGGCTTTTGTGCGCCCTGCATTGCTGCAGATGATGGGCTCGACGGCACCCGCCCAGCCCCTGCTCAAGGCCCGCAGTCTGGAGACCATTCGCAAAAAACCGGGGCGTACCGAATACCAGCGCGGCTGGGTATCCACCGCTGCCGATGGCTCACTGCAGGTTAGAACCACGGGCAACCAGGGCTCGGGCGTTTTAAGCTCGATGGCTCAGGCCAATGGGCTGATGGTGCTGCACCATGCGCAAGGCAATTTTGCGGTGGGTGATGAAGTGGACGTGCTGATGTTCGAGGGGGGGATATGACCCCCACGGTCGCGCACTGCGTGTCGCTTCCTGCCCCCCGAGGGGGCAGCTGCGCCTTGTGGCCCGGCAAAGCCGGTTCTGCGGCCCCTGCTGATAAGACACCCCCACAGTTGCTCACTTCGTGTAGCTCCATGCCCCCCCGAGGGGGCTGCTGCGCCTGCGGCCTGGCAAAGCCAGTTCCGCGGCCCCTGCTTGTAAAGATACGCCCCTACGGACCCTGCTTCTAAAGCTAAGCCTTTGGGTTTACTTGGCAACGTACTCGGGGTGAATCGCTGCTGGGACTGCTTCATCCTTGGCAATGGCTGTGTTCGCTCCGGGAATCGCCTTGCGTGCAAACAGCGTGTACATGGTGGGCACCACAAAAATCGTCAGCAGCGTGCCCAGTGACATGCCGCCCACAATTACCCAGCCAATTTGCGTGCGGCTTTCGGCCCCTGCGCCATGGGCCAGCGCCAGCGGCACAGCACCCAGCACCATGGCACCGGTGGTCATCAAAATCGGGCGCAGGCGCTGGGCGGAAGCCTTGACCAGCGCATCGACCATGTCCATGCCCTCGGCGCGCAACTGATTGGTAAATTCGACAATCAAAATGCCGTGCTTCGTAATGAGCCCCACCAGTGTGATCAGGCCGATTTGTGAATAGACATTGATGGAGCCGCCTGACCATTTCAGCGCCAGCAGCGCGCCAATCATCGACAGCGGCACACTGAGCATGATGACGAAGGGGTCGATAAAGCTTTCAAACTGTGCCGCCAGCACCAAAAAGATAAACAGCAGCGCCAGGCCGAACACAATTACCAGCGCACCCTGGGAGTTTTTAAACTCGCGTGACGTGCCGTTCAGGTCGGTGCTGTAGCCGGTTTTCAGTACTTTGGCCGAGGTCTGGTCCATGAACTTGATGGCCTCGCCCAGCGAATAGTCCGGTGAGAGGTTGGCGGTGATGGTGACCGCCCGGCGCTGGCCGAAGTGGTTGAGTTCGCGCGGCGAGACCGATTCCCGGACCTTGACCAGACTGGACAGCGGGATCATCGCATCGTTGCGGCCACGCACGTAAATGCGGTCGATGTCTTCAGGCGTGGTGCGGCCACTGACCTGGGTTTGCACAATCACGTCGTATTGCTCGGCATCGCGCTTGTAGCGCGTCACATTGCGCCCGCCCAGCAGCGTTTCGATGGCCTTGGCCACAGACTCCACACTGACACCCAGATCAGCGGCCTTGTCACGCTCGACATCAATGCGCAGTTCGGGCTTGTTCAAACGAAGGTCGATATCTGGCGCAACGATACCGGGGTTTTTAGCCATTTCGTCGAGTATTTGCCGCGTCACAGCGCTAAGGTTCTGGTAGCTGTCCGAAGTCTGGATAACGTAGTTCAGTGGTCTTTCGCGAAAGCCCTGGCCCAGTGAGGGCGGCGTGATCGGGAACGCGTTCACACCTGGCAAGGCATTGAACTTGGGCTGCATTTCACGGGCCATCTCTACGGTGGAGCGCTTGCGGTCATCCCAGTCAACCGCGCGGTAAACAATCGACGCCTGGCCGACCGTGGGGTTACCGACGTTGGCAAAAATCCGGTCAAATTCCTTGTACGGCTCGCCAATTTTCTCAAGGGCTCTCGCGTAGCGGTTGGTGTAGTCAAGGGTGGCACCGTCGGGGGCAGTCACGCTGGCCAGGATGACGCCGCGGTCTTCCATGGGCGAGAGCTCCTGCTTCATGCTCGGGAAGACCAGCGCGATGGCCACTGCACTGACCAGCATCACGGCCACCACCAGCCAGCGCGCCTGAAAGACCCAGCTGCGCAGGCGCTGCACTGCGCTGGCATTGGTTTTTGGGGCAGCATAGCGGGACGTGACAATCCAGCGAAGCGCACTGCCATAACCGTCGGACAGATTGGTCAGCCAGCGCTCCATGCTGCGGTCAAACCAGTTGGGCTTGGGGTTGTGCTTGAGCAGCTGCGTGCACATCATCGGCGTGAGGGTCAGCGCCACAAAGCCTGACACCACCACAGCACCGGCCAGCGCCAATGCAAACTCGACAAACAGCCGCCCGGTACGGCCCGGTGTGAATGCCAGCGGCGCGTACACCGCCACCAGCGTCGCCGTCATGGTGACAACGGCAAAGCCAATTTCACGCGCACCCTTGATCCCCGCAGAAAACGGGTCCATGCCTTCCTCGATATGCCGGTAAATGTTCTCCAGCATCACAATCGCATCGTCCACCACCAGGCCAATGGCCAGCACCAGGGCCAGCAGGGTCAGGGTGTTGATGGTAAAACCCGCCAGCGCCATCAGCGCAAACGTGCCCACCAGGCTGACGGGGATGGTGACAATGGGAATGATGGAGGCGCGCAGGGTACGCAGAAATACAAAAATCACCAGCGCCACCAAAATCACCGCCTCGACAATCGTGCGGTACACGTTGGCGACCGAGCGGTCAATGAAGACCGAGTTGTCGTTGGCCACGTTGATCACCACGTCCGGTGGCAAATCGGCCTTGAGCTTGACCATCGCCTCGCGCACGCCTTTTGACAAGTCCAGCGGGTTGGCCGTGGCCTGGCGAATCGCCCCGACCACCACAGCTGACCGGCCATTGAGGCGAACCGCTGTGCGCTCATCGGCTGCACCTTCCTCGACTCTGGCAACGTCACGCAGCTTGACCGAAAAGCCATTGACGTTTTTAATCGTAATCTCGCCAAACTGCGACGGTTTGAGCAGATCAGTTTGTGAGGTCACACTGAATTCGCGCTGCTGCGACTCAATGCGCCCGGCGGGCAGCTCCAGGTTGCTGCGGCGAATGGCGTCTTCGACGTCTTGCGTGGTAAGTTTGTAGGCCGCCAGCCTGTCGGTGTCGAGCCAGACGCGCATGGCGTATTTGCGCTCGCCAAAAATCCGCACGTCCGCCACACCCGTGATGGTTTGAAAACGTGGCTTGACAATGCGATTGACCAGATCATTGAGCTGCAAGGCGCTCAGAGAATCACTTGAGAAGCCGATTTGAATCACCGGGAATGCATCGGCTTCGACCTTGGCTATGACGGGCTCCTCAATGGCCACGGGCAGTTTGTTACGTACCCGCGAGGTGCGGTCCCGCACTTCGGCAGCGGCAGAGTCAGCGTCTTTTTCAAGCCGGAAGCGCACACTGATCTGCCCCTGGTCGGCACGGCTGATGGAGGTGATGACATCCACGCCGTCAATGCCGGCAATCGAGTCCTCCAGCGGTTTGGTGACTTGGGACTCAATGACCTCAGCCGACGCACCGGCATAGCGCACGCTCACGGTCACCACAGGCTCGTCAATTTTTGGATACTCCCGCACAGCGAGCCGGTTAAAACTCACCGCCCCGATCAGCAAAATCAGCAACGACAGCACAGTTGCAAAAACCGGTCGGCGGATCGAGATTTCAGCGAGTTGCATCAAGGGGCCTTCAGTGAGTTTGAATGACAGTCAAACTGGTTTAAAAGTACGGGTACCGGACGTAAACCGCAGCGCCTTCAGGCAGGACTTGGTGTTGAAGGTCTGGCAGTTCCGCTCGATGGCCTGGATTTTGAGCCGTCTGCCGGGGAACCGGAACGCGTATCTGATGCCATGTTGCCGCAAGGGTTGGGGCCAGCCATGGGTGTGATCCTGGCTGGCCCCTTGTCTGTTTTTACAGCAGCAGTTGCTGATGCAGTGACAGCCGCCGACGCGGGCTGCGAGGGCGCGGCTGGCGATGAAGATGAAGGTGCTGGCATGGCTGGAGCCGCTGCACTGGGTCCCTCTTTGCCTGGCCCACCTGCTGCCGGGCGCGGGCTGGACAGGTCCACCACCGTCACCGTGGTGCCGTCGCGCTGCACGCGCTGCTGCCCTGTGGTGACCACGGTGTCACCGGCCTCCAGACCTTCGAGAATCTCGACCTTGCCCGGGCGACGCAGCCCTGCCTTGACTTCAACACGCTTGGTGAGGCGGGTTTGCGCGGTTTCCCCTGGCAGCAACTTGATCACGAACAGCTTGCCGCCCTGCGGCACGATGGCTTCCTCGGGAATCACACGCGCATTTTCCCGCTCCCCAAACACGGCATTGACCCGGGCAAACATGCCGGGGCGCAGTTGCAGCTGGCGGTTGTCAATGCAGCCGCGCACCCCGACCGAGCGGCCATTGGCATCAATCAGCGGGTCAATGGCCTGTACCTGAGCCGTGTATTTGCGGCCGGGCAATGCGTCGATATCCAGCATCGCCGTTTGACCCCGCCGGACCTTGCTCTGAAAACGCTCAGGCAACCGGAAGTCAACAAAGATGGCTTCGATGTCTTCGATATTGACAATGTCGGCGCCGTCCTTGAGGTAGTCGCCCACATTGACCTGGCGAATACCCACAATGCCGTCAAAAGGCGCGATGATTCTCAGGCGGGCTGCTGTGGCCTGCGACAAAGCCAGTTTGGCCTGCGCCACCTGCAAATTCGCTGCACTTTCGTCCAGTGAACGCTGGCTGACGAAGTTTTGCGCCACCAGCTCCTGGTTACGCTTCTGGTTGGCCTGGGCAATGGAGAGCTCCGCCACACTCTGCTGAACCTGCGCCAGCGGCAACTGGTCATCGAACTGCACCAGCAATTGCCCTTTGCGCACCCGCTGGCCGTCATTGAAGTTGAGCTGCGTGATGCGCCCGCTGACCTCTGGGCGGAGTACAACACCCCTGCGTGACCGCAAACTGCCGACGGCCTGGGTATCGTCTGTCAGCCGGGTAACCTCCACTCGCGCCACCTCTACCGATGGCGGTCTGCCGCCTGCAGCACTGCGGCCGTCACCAGCGCCACTGGCAGCGCCTTGTGCAGGCCCCGCTGCCGTGGCGGAAGCCGCAGCTTCGTTATTTTTGGCTTTGGGTTGCTGGACCCACCAGGCCGCACCAGACGCCACCGCAATGCCTGTCACGGCAACCACCATATAAATCGCTTTGGAAACCATGTGGATGTGCGCCTGATGAAAATGTCTGAGCCGAACGCATGAAGCGGGTGAAATGGATGTGCTTATTGTCAAGAACGACAACAACACAAACTTCCAATGTAGCAGGAAGACACGACCTGCGCTGTGCCCTTCAGCCAGCCCGAGCAAGTCACCCCGATACTTTTACAACGGCTTTACAAGCTTTTTAAACAACCATTTGCAGATGGTGGACTGCACCTATTTCCAAGTACTGCTACCAACCCTGATGGGCTTGGATAATTCATCGGAACGCGTGTAAAAACGTAACTGTTCAGGTACCGGGGCGAAGTTTCCAACGCAAAGACGCAAAAGCGCAAAGAATGCGAAGTCAAAGATTCAATGGACTGGCTTGGCGAGCTTTGCATCTTTGCGTTGGAAGTTCAGTTTGGTCAGCCCTGCTGAGTAGTTACGTAAAAACTTTGAATTCAATTCAGAGTCTGCCCAGCGCCCGCTCAACGCCTTTATTGGCCAGCGCGTCTGCACGCTCGTTGCCCGGATCGCCCGCATGGCCCTTGACCCAGCGCCAGTCGATGGTGTGGCCTGCGGTGGCCACCAGGGTGTCGAGCCGTTGCCACAAATCCACGTTTTTAACCGGTGCCTTGGCTGCCGTGCTCCAGCCGCGTGCTTTCCATCCATGAATCCACTCCGTGATGCCTTTACGCACATATTCACTGTCAAGATACAGGGTGATGCTGCAAGGGCGTTTAAGGGCTGCCAGTGCTTCAATCACGGCTGAGAGTTCCATGCGGTTGTTGGTGGTGCCCAGCTCGCCGCCAAAAATTTCTTTTTCAAAGCCTGGGGTGCTCAGAATCGCGCCCCAGCCGCCGGGGCCAGGATTGCCTTTGCAGGCACCGTCGGTGTAGATGACGACGTGTTGCGACGTCGCTTCAACTTTTTTTTCCACAGGGGGAACCATCTTCAAATCAGTCATGTCATCAAAAATAAAAGTGGACACTGTCAGTACACCGGACAAACGGGGTTCAGCCTTCAAGTCAGGGTCGGGGTTTGGTGGTGATGGCAGGCTTTTTGTTGGCCACCGCAACCGGTGCAGCCGCTACCGGCCGGTGGGATTTCCAGGATGCCTCCAGCAAACGCACACCACGTACCCGTTTGACGGCCACCACAAAGTACACCGCACCGAAAATAGGCCACCAGCGCTTGCCCGTCGGGTCCATCCAGTCAAACCGGGTCAGCCATTTTTCACTGGTCAACGCCGGGCGATAGCAGCCAAAACGTGCAGACTCTACCTCAAAGCTGAGCAGCCTGAGCCAGTCGCGCAGACGCCAGTAGCCGATAAACTCACCCGACTCGGGCAAAAACATGTCCTCGTAACCCAGACGCCGGTAGAAATGCCCGCGCCTTTGCCGCATACCCCACAAGCTGACGGGGTTGAGGCCGCTGATCACCACGCGCCCTTCAGGCACCAGCACCCGCTCGACCTCCCGCAAACTGGCATGCGGGTCGTGGCTTTGCTCCAGCGTGTGCGGCAGCACCACCAGGTCCAGAGAGTTTTCAGCAAATGGCAACGCACAGGAATCTGTTATCAGCGCAGCGCGTGGCCGGGAACCCGACACGGCGGTCTCACCCTCATGGGGCGGCATGGGAGCCGACAACCCTGGCGGCTGTACAGCCAGCCATTGATGCGGCATGCGGTTGGCCTGAAGGGTGTCCAGCTCTGGCAGACCCAGTTGCAGGGCGTGGTAGCCGAATATGTCACTGACCGCCTCTTTGAATTGCCCGTCCTCCCATGCCAGAAGGTACGCGCCGGGCGGGGTTTTCAGCCAATCTGTCAAGTCAATAATTTTTGAGTTCATCCAGGTCGTTGCATGTTGAAACTGGTGTCTGCGCCCCTGGTCTGCCACTGTGTTCCGGTCGCCAACACGCTGACAGTCCTGAGCATGGGACAGGGCTCGATTCTAGTCAGGCTATCGGGCGCTTGCGCCGGCTATTGCGACGGCCGATTCACGGCTTCACAGGCACGGCGGTAGGCCAATGGCTGCCATGCCTCAGTCCAGCAATGGCTGGCGTCGGGATTTTCCATGCACAATGTCGAGACTTTCGCGACGCAGGCTGAGCTGCGTTGCGCACCGATTCATGTAGGGTCTCGCCCCAAAGGTGTGAACCCATGCCTTTACGTGCTGCCTCAATTTCGGTTGAAGCTGCTGGCTGATATGACCGAACAGCCCTGTAGCCAACCATGACAGCTTCTTGAAATGTGCCGGGCCACGGCAGTTTGAAACCAGATTCAAATGACACCTCACTATCGACATTCACGCTTTTTCAGTCTGCTCACGACGACCCGCGCTGCCTTTTCAAACCATTGTCTAGGGATGTGCCTGCTGGCTCTGGCCGCCCTGGGTGGCTGTGCCAACAAGCCCGGCGAGCCTGGCACAGCAGGTCTGGCCAAAGACCCCGTGCTGACCAGTGAAATAGCCGCCAAGAGAACCATCCCCTCACTGATTCCAGCCGGGCCCCTGCAAAACATCACGCCGGGCAAAATCGGCGCGCATGCCATTTACTCTGCAGAGCCGCCAAAAGACTTGTGGGAACGCATACGCCGTGGGTATGCCATGCCGGATTTGCAGACGGCTGATGTGACCGAACGCGAGCAGTGGTATGCCGCAAGGCCAGAGTACATCCAGCGCATGACCGCACGCTCCAACAAATACCTGTTTCATATTGTTGAAGAGCTGGAGCGCCGCCAGATGCCGTCAGAGCTGGCCTTGCTGCCTTTTATCGAAAGCGCCTTCAATCCGCAAGCGGTTTCAAGTGCCAAGGCGGCGGGCATGTGGCAGTTCACACCATCGACCGGCAAGTACTTCGACCTCAAGCAAAACGCCTTTCGTGACGACCGCCGGGACGTGCTGGCCTCCACACGCGCGGCACTTGACTACCTGCAAAAACTTCACCGCATGTTCGGTGACTGGCACCTGGCACTGGCCGCCTACAACTGGGGCGAGGGCAGCGTCAGCCGGGCCATCGCGCGCAACCAGAAAGCGGGCCTGCCCGCTGGCTACCTTGACCTGAACATGCCTGCAGAAACCAGGCAGTACATTCCCAAACTGCAAGCCATCAAAAATATTGTGGCCAACCCACAGGCCTTCAGCAGTGCGTTGCCCCTGATTGAAAATCATCCGTATTTTCAGCAGGTGGACATTTCACGCGACATTGACGTGGCACTGGCTGCCCGGCTGGCGGATGTGAAGATTGAAGACTTCAAGGCACTCAACCCGTCGGCGCATCGCCCGGTCATTCTGGCTTCTGGCACACCGCAAATCCTGCTGCCGTGGGACAACGCCATCGTATTTCAGCGCAATCTGCAAGCCTACGGTCAAGGGCAGTATGCCAGCTGGACCGCCTGGATTGCACCCGCTACCCTGAGCAGCAGCGAAGCCGCCAGACAGGTCGGCATGAATGAGACGGATCTACGCGCCGTCAACAACATCCCGGTGCGCATGCTGATCAAGGCCGGCTCGACGCTGCTGGTGCCGCGTTCGGCAAAGTCAGACACCGATGTGACCAGCCATATTGCTGACAACGCCCAGGTGTCACTGGCACCGGAAATCGTCACCCGCCGCACAACCGTCAAAGCGCGCAAAGGTGAAACCGTGGCCACCATTGCAAAGCGCTACGGCTTGAGCGCTGCCAGCGTTGCGCAGTGGAACGGCGTCAGCGCTGCGACTGCCTTTAAGCTGGGGCACCAGGTTGTGGTGTTCCTGCCCCTTAAAAGCCATGTCAGCAGCTCAGCCGGAAAAGTCAGCGCCGTCAAACGCAGCGCCAGCAAAACCGTGGTCAGGAAAAAACGCTAACTGCCAATCAGGGCGTCAGAGCTTTTCCGTCTCACCAGTGCGTGGTTGCCATTTCATGAGCCGTTTTTCAAGCTTGCCAACCATGCCATCGAGCACCAGCGCAAAGGCCGTGAGCACCACGATGCCGGCAAACACGGTGTTGACGTCAAACGTGCCTTCGGCCTGCAAGATCAGATAACCCACACCGCGTGCAGAGCCGAGGTATTCACCGACCACGGCCCCCACAAACGCCAGACCCACAGACGTGTGCAGGCTTGAAAAAACCCAGCTGTTGGCACGCGGCAAAAAAACGATACGCAGCAGAAGCCGC
>JBBRMH010000059.1:0-20010 GCA_038230935.1 Burkholderiales bacterium
AAAACTTCATTGAACGCCAAAACCCTGCCGTTCCCGAAGATTACGCACCTCGGGGCAGCCCAACGCGCACAGCGCCACGTGGCAGACTCGATCACGACACTGCGCCTGCGCTTGAGTGCAGCGCTCGCAAGAACCCTGGGCTACTGCCCACACTGCAGCTGGAGTGGTCAGAGATTTAATTTATGACACAGTAAGATTAGGGACCCTCTGCATAACTCCCTGCGGTCTGTGGTCAGCCGGACTCGGGCGGTCTGCTGCGTTGTTTTTCTTGCCAATAGCCGTGCTATTGGCAAGAAAAGACGCCTTGCAGCCCATTCCGATCCGACTGCCACAGCCTCGCCAGAGTTATGCAGAGGATCCTTAGCGGTTATGCCTGTTCACCCTGCGCATACTGGACGTATCGCCCGGGTTTTTACGCTGCAGCGCCTCGCGCCCGCGCTGGTAGCCGTAGTCCCATTGATCCTGCATGTGTTGCATATAAATGGCGTAGCTTTCGGGCGGAGTCAGGGTGATGCGGTTGCGCCGCCAGTCGATCTTTTTTTGTACCTGCTGGCGTGCGAGGGCTATGGACACGTCCGACGTGTCAAACCACACGTCGGCAGGCTGTGCATTCACATACCGAAGGCGCTGATTGCCGTCCAGTCCCAGCACGGCGCGCCAGGCGGGGATTGAAAAAGCCTGGTCAAACGACTCCTTGAACTCAAGCATCACTTCATCGGCCAGACGGTGCGCTGCCTCTATCGGGAACAGGTCGACCACGCCGCCAATATAGTGGTCAGCGCCATGGCGATGGCAGGCGAAATAGTAGAAGTCAGTGATCGACAAACGAGCCGCCTCGGCCACGCTCAAACTGCTGTCGGTCGTGACACCGGCGGCTACCGCGTGTGATCCCCAGACCGGGCTTTCAAACGGCGAAGGCATGCCGTCCAGCAGTGCGGCGCTACGTGTATTGCACAGCACGGTTTGTACAAACAGCTTGCGCTGACCGCGCATTTGCCCCACGTCATCTGGCCCAAACAGCAGCTTGCCGCCCATGATAGCCACGTCAATCTCCGGGTTTGGCGCAGCGGGCGGCAGGGGCAACTGCGCCGGAACATCGAATAAATAGTCGTTGAACAGGTCGGGAACGCGCAAGGCTGGCCTGCGCGAGAGCTTTCGCCGTGCAGCCTGGGCCAGGGTGTTGCTCAGGCTGGCCTGCGGGGCTGACTGCAGACTGCACCAAAAACGGTACATTTGCGGCGAGCTTATCCAGGCCAAGCGTTGCGTGTCATTTGGCAAGGCCTCAATGATGGTGGCTGCAATTGCCCCGCCACAGCTGGCCAGCAGTACATCAGGCGCCCGGCCTGCGTCCCGCGCGGCGGCGTACATGCCCAGGTAGATGCCAAAACGGAAGCCGCCACCGGCAAAAACCATGCAGCGCTGGTATTTTTTAGACTGGGTCATGGGCAAAAATGCGGGTCAAAAGCTTTATGGTGCCTGGTAAAACTGCAAAAGTGTCAGGGCAGTCTACATTCCACCAACGCGGGGATGCGTTGCAGTCGTACAAGGGGCAAACCTGTCGATTAGAGAAGCTTACAAGGCAGGTCACGATAATCGGGGTATGACTATCGCTTCCAATGCTTCCCCTGCAGACTTCAGCACCCTGAATTTACCCGCCCATGTACTGGCCAACCTGACCCAGCTCGGCTACACCCAGATGACACCGATCCAGGCCGCCAGCCTGCCAGTGGCGCTGCTGGGCAAAGACCTGATTGCCCAAGCCAAAACTGGCAGCGGCAAAACCGCGGCTTTTGGCATTGCGCTGCTGGCCAACCTGAATGCGCGGCGCTTTGCGGTGCAGGCCATGGTGCTGTGCCCGACGCGCGAGCTGGCCGACCAGGTCGCCACTGAAATCCGCCGCTTGGCGCGTTCTGAAGAAAACGTCAAGGTGGTGGTGCTATGCGGCGGTGTGCCGCTGCGCAACCAGACCGCCAGTCTGGAGAACGGCGCGCACATTGTGGTGGGTACGCCGGGCCGCATCATGGACCACCTGGGGCGCGGCCACCTCCAGCTCGACGCCATGAACACGCTGGTGCTCGACGAAGCCGACCGCATGCTGGACATGGGCTTTTTTGACGATATTTGCGTGGTCGCCAAGCAGTGCCCCAAAGAGCGCCAGACGCTGCTGTTTTCAGCCACCTACCCGGACGGCATTGCCAAAATCAGCCAGCAGTTCATGAAAACGCCGCAAACCATCACCGTGCAGTCGCAGCATGAAAAAACCAAAATCCAGCAGCGCTGGTACGAAGTGCCCGACAGCGACCATGATGAGGCCCGTCTGGGCGCGGTGGCGCTCGTTCTGCGGCATTACCGCCCGGCCAGCACCCTGGCGTTTTGCAACACCAAATCGCAGTGCCGGGCGCTGGTGGCGTATTTGAAGGACCAGGGCTTCAGTGCGCTGGCGCTGTTTGGCGAACTGGAGCAGCGCGAGCGTGACCAGGTGCTGGTGCAGTTTGCAAACCGCAGCTGCTCGGTGCTGGTGGCCACCGATGTGGCCGCACGCGGGCTGGACATCAACCAGCTTGAAATGGTCATCAACGTTGACGTGACACCGGACGCCGAAGTGCATATTCACCGCATTGGCCGCACCGGCCGCGCTGACGAAGAGGGCTGGGCCATCAGCCTGGTCAGCATGGACGAGATGGGCTACGTCGGCAAAATCGAGCAATTGCAAAAGACCGAATCGCCCTGGCACAAACTGTCTGAGCTGACATCCGCCAGCAATGACCCGTTGCTGCCGCCCATGGTCACGCTGCAAATCGTGGGGGGGCGAAAAGAAAAAATCCGCGCCGGTGACGTGCTGGGTGCGCTCACGGGTGACGCAGGCAACGTGCCCGCCTTCACACGCGAGCAGGTCGGCAAGATCAATGTGAACGAGTTTTCAACCTACGTTGCAGTCGAGCGCAGCCTGGCCAGCCGGGCGCAGCAAAAGCTGGCCAATGGCGGGGTCAAGGGGAAAAGCGTGAAGGTGCGGTTTATGGACGAGGTTTGAGGGCTTGAAGGGCATATATTTGGTCAAACAGGCCGTTAGCCCACGTATTTCTTGCATGGGCAGCTATGAATTTAATAGTGATTGGTATCTGAAATCATGTCAGTTAACGCTTCAACAAACAACTCAGGCCATCTTCCAGCGCGTAGCATGGCCGTCGTTATAGGCTCCAGCGGCGGTCTGGGTGCGGCCTTGGTGGCGCAGCTTGAACGCGAGGGGCAGTACGCGCAGGTGCTGGGTTTGGGGCGGCGCACCGACCCCCCCATCGACTTCCTGCACGAAGCCAGCATCGCCGGCGCGGCGCAGGCCGTGGCTGGAGTTTGCGCTGCTGCCAGCCTGGAACTGCGCCTGCTGATCGTCGCCACAGGTTTTTTGCACGGGGCCTCTGGCCAGCCTGAACGCAGTTGGGCCAATCTGGATGCGGGCTATCTGGCGCATGTTTTTAAAATCAATACGCTCGGCCCGGCGCTGGTGATGAAGCATTTTTTCCCCTTGCTGCCCAAGCAGGGGCGCTGTGTGGCGGGCTTGATGTCGGCCAGAGTCGGCAGTATTGGCGACAACGCCTTGGGTGGCTGGTATGGCTACCGGGCTTCCAAAGCAGCGCTTAACCAGCTGGTCAAAACCGCGTCAATTGAGTTGATGCGGCGTAACCGGCAAAGCATCTGTGTCGCGCTGCACCCGGGCACCGTCAGCACAGCCCTGAGCGAGCCCTTCGCCAAAACCGGCCTGAACGTGCGGCCTGCGCCCGAGGCGGCGGGTGATCTACTGGCAGTACTTGAGGCTCTGGTGCCAGAAGACACCGGCTGCCTGGTCGATTACCTTGGCCAGAAGCTGCCTTTCTGAGCCCTAAAAAATAACAGGGTTTTAAGGCTCTCAGGCAGTCAATACATGAGCATCCTGCTATCTAATCAGTAGCAAGCAGTTTCAATTGCGATTCGGGTTGTTGGGGAAGCGGTCGCGTGAATTGCGCACGCCGTCGCCATCCCGGTCGTGGTCGCGGCTGTTTTTGATGCCGTCGTGGTCGCGGTCATTGCCACGTCGGTGCTGTTGTTGGTATTGCGCATGCCGCTCACGTATCCAGCCGTCTTTGACAAATATCACCGGCTGGCCGCAGGCACTGTAACGGTTGCAGTAGCGGCCCCAGTTACTTGACTGTGCTGCGGGCACGTACAGATAAATGGGCTGGCGCTGCAGGTTGTATTGCTGCGGCGAGATCATCGTAGGCTGCTGGTACACCCAGGCTTCCTGAGGGATGGGCTCGCGAATCAGCAGGCGGCCATAAGCGCCGGGCGGGTTGATATTGACTAACACACTGGCCGCTGCAACTGGCTGCACAGCGCACAGGCCAAGCGCGGCCAGGCCAAGTGCTGCGCCAACCGTTCCAAGCAGGTTCTGGGGTTTCAAGAAGTTCATGATGTGACCTTCAAAGTGAAAAAATCCAGTGTGAACCTGACTTGTTGCCGTTAGAGCATTTGCAAGGTAAAGCTCGGTTAATTCGTACTGCTTTGCGTTGTCGTCCTACGCAGCAGCGGGTTTTTGCAGAAATTACTGGAAAGATTTGAAAGCAGTGCATCCAAAGGCGTCCCTGGTGTGTAGTACCTGCAGCAGCGCAAAAAACGCTGCCTTATTTCGTTGCCGCACTTGATTACTTTTTTAAATTTTTCTGGAGAAACCTCATGTCGATCAAACACCTTGCTACCTCGTCTGCCGTGGCTGCTGCTGCGCTGCTCAGTGCCTGCGGTTCCATGATGCCGATGGCTCCCATGTATTCGCAAGACAGTTTGCCTGACACCATCAAGGTGCCTGCAGGCAACAAGGTCGCTGTACAAACCGTGGGCGTGGGCGAGATCACCTACGAATGCCGTGACAAGGCCAATGCCCCGGGCATGACCGAATGGGTGTTTGTCGGCCCTAATGCCGCGCTGAACGACCGCAGTGGCAAGCAGGTCGGCAAATACTACGGACCGCCTGCCACCTGGGAATCCATGGACGGCTCGAAACTGACCGCCACGCAACTCGCCGTAGCGCCCGCCGGTGCTGGCAACATCCCTTACCAGCTGGTCAAGGGCAACCCTGCGATGGGCAGCGGCATGATGAGCGGCGTGACCTATATCCAGCGCGTGGCCATCAAGGGTGGCGTGGCACCGGCCAGCATGTGCAGCCCTGCCAACAAGGGCAGCAAGGAAATCGTCAAGTATCAGGCGGACTATATTTTCTGGAAAGCGATGTAAGTTTGATGGAGGCCTACCAACACACCACGGACGCTTTCGAGCTGAACGCCAGCATGGGAAAACTCAATGACTGCCTGGCCCGCCTGGAGCTCGCCCGGCGCAACTGCATCTTGTACGCCTACGTTGACGGCTGCTCCCATGGCGAAATTGCCGAACGCACACACACCCCGCTGGGCACCGTCAAGGCCTGGATCAAGCGCGGCATGGGCACACTGCGGGAGTGCATGGCATGAGCACGCCTTCATCCCCGACGGATGGTGAACGCGACGAACGTGATGAACGTGAGACGCTGGCCGGTGACTACGTGCTGGGCACGCTTTCAGCTGCGCGCCGCCGTGACGTTGAAGTGCGCCTGCCACATGATGCCGCGCTGCGCACAGCTGTGCAGCATTGGCATGAACGGTTGCTGCCCTTGACGGCCCTGGCCGAACCGGTAGAGCCCTCGGCGCAGTTATGGCAACGCATTGAGGGCAGTCTGGCCCAAGCTGTTGCACCTGCCAAAACTGCCAAAACTGCCAAAACTGCCAAAACTGCCATATCCGCCGCCCCGTCCCGCGATGCAAAAACGGCTGATGCTGCCAGTTGGTGGAACAGTGTGAAGTTGTGGCGCGCACTGGCAGGCGGCGGGTTTGCGGCGGCTGCCGTGATGGCGGCTGTGCTGGTGACACGGCTGGGTGCATTGCCCGGCGCACCGCAATTCATGGTGGTGCTGGTCGCACCGCAGGACAAGGCACCCGGCTGGGTCATTCAGGCCAGCAGCCCCCAACAGCTGAGCCTGATCCCGCTCGGCCAGACAGTGGTGCCGGTCGAAAAATCACTGCAGTTCTGGACCAAGGGCGAGAGCTGGAGTGGCCCGGTCTCGCTGGGTCTGGTCAAGCCCGGCCAGACGGTGCAGATACCACTGGACAAACTGCCGCCCTTGCAGCCCAACCAGCTGTTTGAACTGACGCTGGAGCCGGTCAACGGCTCGCCTCTGAGCCGGCCGACCGGTCCGATCCAGTTCATTGGCCGTGCAGTCAAGGTACTGTGATTTTGAGGCGGGTTTCAGGCACAAAAAGGCTTTCACCCAGCGTATTTCCTTTGCTGGTTGCTACTGAATAAATAGCAAACATCAGCTGGCTCAAGGGTCTGAGCGCTCCGGTGGAACGCTGTAGGTGAACGTCTGTTGGCTGTGTCAGGCCACTTCTTCAAGTGGGTTCGGCAGAAGTCGCCACCCGTCAAGACGGTAGAAAAAGTTCTGTTTTGCTGGCCCAATCAGCGCTGGTCAAATCGTCACTCGCGGCACCAGAACATCTTTGTACGCCCGTTGACGCCCTGTTTTGAACCCCCTCTCAACACCGTGGTCCCCACGACCACCTCCAATGCACAAAGGCAGCACATGGTCAGACTTGAATTTTCGACAGAACTCAGCTATGAGGTGGGCCAGTCCGGCGCTGACTTCATTTTCAATGTGCAGGCGGCGCGTACCCCTCGTCAGACAGTGGTCAGCGAACGCCTGGAACTGAGCCAGAACATCCCCTCCAGCGAATACACCGACCCAGCTACCAACAGCCGGTTTTTGCGTTTGCATGCTGAAGCGGGGCTGTTCACTTTGCGCTACGCCGCCGTGGTGGACATCGCCCATTTTCAGGCCCAGCCTGGGCAGTTGATGGAATCGGGTATCCACGCCCTGCCGGGCGAGGTCTTGCCTTACCTGTGCCCCAGCCGCTACTGCCAGTCAGACCGGCTTCTGACGGTTGCCAGCGAAGAGTTTGGTCACCTGCCCCAGGGCTATAGCCGTGCCAGTGCTATTCGAGACTGGGTGGGGCGACATGTGCGTTTTCAGAGCAATACCAGCAGCAGCGCCACCTCGGCCATCGACACCCTGATTGACCGGGTGGGCGTGTGCCGCGACTTCGCGCATCTGATGATTGCCCTGTGCCGTGCAGCCAACCTGCCAGCCCGCATGGCCAGCGGGATCGACTATGGTGCAGACCCAATTCTCGGACCGCAAGACTTTCACGCTTATGTCGAGGTGTTTGTCGGCGACCGGTGGTACCTGTTTGACCCGTCAGGCACCGCCATTCCCATGGGCTTTGTGCGTTTTGCCACAGGCCGGGATGCAGCAGACATTGCTTTTGCAACTATTTTTGGCAACGTCAATCCAGCCCAGCCCGTCATTCATATCCAGGCCGTGCCCAATGCACAGGGCCAGCTGGTGGTGCCGCAGCATGTGGCGCATGCACTGTCGTCTAACGGGCCTTGAGACCCCGCCTGTCGCTGCAGCGTTTACTTTTGCACCAGGGCAGCGACGCGACGCCGCTCCCTGAACGCCTGTAACTCCCCGACCACGCCTTTGCGGAAGGCCAGCACGCAGAGCACAAAAATCGACCCGATGATCACTGTAACCCACGAGCCCACGCGGTCAGACAGCAGGTCTTGCAGGGTAATGACGATACCGGCACCCAAAACAGGCCCAAAAAAGGTACCCACGCCGCCCAGCAGCGTCATCAGAATCACTTCCCCCGACGTGGCCTGCAGCACATCCGACAGCGCTGCGAAACCCAGCACCAATGATTTGAGTGAGCCTGCCAGACCTGCCAGCGCACTCGACAGCACAAATACCAGCAGCTTGTAACGGTTGACGTTGTAGCCCAGAGAAATGGCACGCGGCTCATTTTCGCGAATGGCTTTGAGCACCTGGCCAAAAGGCGAATGCACAATGCGGCCAATAAACAGCATCACCGCTACCAGCATGGCCAGCACGAAGTAATACATCACTGTGTCAGAACGCAGCGACAGCCCCAGAACATCGCCACGCGGCACACCCTGCAAGCCGTTTTCACCACCCGTGAAAGGCGCTTGCAAACAGATGAAGTACACCACCTGCGCCAGGGCCAGTGTGATCATTGCAAAGTAAATGCCAGAGCGGCGAATCGCCACCAGACCAATGGCCAGACCCATCAAGGCAGCTGCGACCACGCCCACAGCAATCGCTGGCAGCGAAGACCAGCCCTGCGCCGTGACCAGCCAGCCGGTGGTGTAAGCGGCAAAGCCGAAATAGGCCGCATGGCCAAAAGACAGCATGCCGCCAAAGCCCAGCAACAGGTTAAAGGCGCAGGCAAAAATTGCAAAGCAATACAGCGTCATCAGATAGACGGGGTAGATGCCCAGCATGGGTGCCATCAGGGCAGCGACCAGAATCGCGGCGTAAAAAAGGTTTGCAGGTTTCATCATGGTGAGTGCTTTTATTCTTTGCCAAAAAAGCCGGCGGGCCGCCAGAACAACACAATGGCCATGATCACAAACACCACAATGTTGGACGCCTCCGGGTACAGCACCTTGGTAAAGCCTTCAATGACGCCCAGCGCCAGTCCGGTCAGGATGGCCCCCATGATCGAGCCCATGCCGCCAATCACGACCACCGCAAACACCACAATCACCAGCGACGAGCCCATCAGTGGCGAGACCTGGATGATGGGCGCTGACAGCACGCCAGCCAGCGCAGCCAGGGCAACACCCGCGCCATAGGTCAGCATGACCATCAGCGGCACATTGATGCCAAAGGCCTGCACGAGTTTTGGGTTTTCAGTGGCTGCCCGCAGCGTAGCGCCCAGGCGGGTACGTTCAATGATGAACCAGGTTGAAAAACAGATGATCAACGAGGCAATGATGACCCAGAAACGGTAGTTGGGCAGGATCATGAAGCCAAGATTGGTGGCACCCTGCAGCAGATCAGGCACCGGGTAGGACTGCCCGGATGCGCCGAACAGCTCACGCAGCAAGCCCTCGGCAATCAGGGCAATGCCAAAGGTCAACAGCAAGCCGTAAAGCGGGTCCACCTTGTAGAGGTGTCTGAGCAGCAAACGCTCCAGCACAATGCCCAGAAAGCCGACCACCAGCGGTGACAGGATCAACGCCCACCAGTAGTTGATGCCCAGGCGTTCCAGCCCGAACCAGGCGGCATACGCGCCGAGCATGTAGAAGGCACCGTGTGCAAAATTTACCACGCCCAGCAAACCAAAAATCACTGCCAGCCCCAGGCTCAGCATGGCGTAGAACGAGCCGTTGACCAGGCCGAGCAGCAGTTGCCCGAACAGCACCGGAAAGGGAATACCGAAAAAATCTGTCATGTGCGTCCGCGCAAAGAAATCAGGACTGCTGCCAAACCGCTTGCGTCTTCAAAGACAAGACCCGTGGTGGCACCAGCCAAGATGAAAATTCCCGTGCATCCAGCCAGACAGCCGAATGCACGCGTGTTGGAAAGCTGTCGGGCGTTATTTTTTCAACATCGGGCAGGTGGTCGAGACCGGACCAAACGCTTCTTCGCCACCCATTTTTTTCACTTGCTTGTAGTAGTCCCACGGTGCTTTGGATTCTGCAGGGGTTTTGACCTGCATCACATACATGTCATGAACCATCACACCATCCGCCCGGACATAGCCGTTGCTGGTGTACATGTCGTTGATCTTCATCTTCTTGATCTGCGCCATGACCTTGTCCGAATCCGTGGTGCCCGCAGCCTTGACTGCTTCCAAATAGGTCAGCGTTGCGGAATAGTAAGCGGCCTGGTTCTCACCGGGTTCCTTTTTCATCTTGTCAAAAAAGCGCTTGGAAAATGCCCGTGTCTTGTCGTTCTGGTCCCAGTACCAGCTGGTGGTCAGGTACAGGCCCTGCGCTGTTTTCAGGCCCAGGCTGTGAATATCACTGATGAAGGCCAGCAGCGCCGCAGGTTTCATGGTTTTGGTAATACCGAACTCGTTGGCAGCTTTGAGCGAGTTGGTAAAGTCATTGCCCGCGTTGGCCAGACCCAGTACCTCGGCCTTTGAGCCCTGCGCCTGCAGCAGGAACGACGAGAAGTCAGACGCCGACAACGGCACCCGCACCGCACCGACCGACTTGCCGCCGTTCTCGGTCACAACCTTGGTAGCGGCTTCTTGCAACTGCGTGCCGAAAGCATAGTCAGCTGTCAAAAAGTACCAGCTCTTGCCACCATTTTTTGTAATCACGCTGGCCGTGCCGTTGGCCAGAGCGGTGGTGTCGTAAGCGTAATGTACGGTGTAGGGTGTGCAGTCAACATTGGTCAGCGACGCACCGGCAGCGCCGATGGCGAAAAAAGGAACCTTCTTGGCCGCAGCGACTTTGCTCATCGCAATGCTCACGCCTGTGTTGGAGCCACCCAGCAGCATGTTCAAGCCGTTCTGGTCAGACCATTCGCGGAATTTAGACGAGCCGATGTCTGGCTTGTTCTGGTGGTCAGCGCTCAGGAACACGATTTTCTTGCCCAGAACGGTCGGGCCAAAGTCGGCAATCGCCATGTTCACGGCCTCAACGCCGCCTTGTCCAATCACGTCAGCGTACAGGCCGGACATGTCGTCGATGCTGCCAATCACGACTTCATTGGCGGCTGCATGACCGATGCTGGGGGCAAGGGCACTGACGCTCATGACGGCAGCGGCAAGTGCCAGGCTCAATGTGGATTTTGAAAAATGTTTCATGGTTATCTCCTGTGGGATGGTGTTGAAAAACAAACTGAAAAATATCGGGTGGCAACAATTACTGTCAGACGTACATCCTTCAGACGCCTAAAAACTCGTGCAGTACGTCCATTTTTGACGACAGCTCGGCCTGTGTGAACTCCAGTGCCATCTGGCCGTGCTCCATGACATAAAAGCGGTCAGCCAGCGGCGCTGCAAAGCGGAAGTTTTGCTCCACCAGCACGATGGTGTAGCCCTTGGCTTTGAGGTCCAGAATCATCTCTGCCAGCTTCTGCACAATGACGGGCGCCAGGCCCTCGGAAATCTCATCGAGCAACAAGAGGCGAGCGCCCGTACGCAAAATACGTGCGACCGCCAGCATTTGCTGCTCACCGCCTGACAAGCGGGTTCCGGGGCTGCTGGCGCGTTCTTTGAGGTTGGGAAACATGGCGTAGATTTCTTCCACACCCATGCCGCCCGGTGCCACCACTGGGGGCAGCAGCAGGTTTTCTTCGGTTGACAGGCTGGCGAAAATGCCGCGCTCTTCAGGGCAGTAGCCAACGCCCAGACGGGCAATTTTGTTGGGTGCCATCTTGATGGTTTCTTCCCCCGCTACCTTGATAGCGCCCTTGCGCGTGCCTACCAGGCCCACAATGGCGCGCATCGTGGTCGTTCGGCCTGCGCCATTGCGGCCCAGTATGGTCACCACTTCGCCTTCATTGACGGTCAGGTTCACGCCATGCAGGATATGGGACTCGCCATACCAGGCGTGCAGGTCGGTGATCTTCAAAAATTCTTTGGTCATATCAGTGCGCACCGGCCAGTTCGGTGTCAGACGTTCCCATATAGGCCTCAATCACCAGCGGATTTCTGGCAACTTCTGCATAAGGCCCGTCGGCAATGATGGCGCCGCGCTGCAATACGGTGATTCGGTCTGCAATTGATGACACCACATTCATGTTGTGCTCGACCATCAAGATGGTGCGGCCTTTAGAGACTTTTTTGATCAGCTGCGTCACGCGGTCGACGTCTTCATGGCCCATGCCCTGGGTGGGTTCATCGAGCAGCATTAGTTCGGGTTCGAGCGCCAGCGTCGTGGCCAGCTCCAGGGCGCGCTTGCGGCCATACGGCAGGTTGACGGTCATCTCGTCGGCGAAGGTTTCAAGGTCCACCTCGGCCAGCAGGGCTCTGGCCCGAGCGTGCAGGTGGTAAAGCGTGCTTTCGGACTTCCAGAAATGAAAAGAGGTTCCCATATTGCGCTGCAGTGCGGCACGCACATTCTCCAGAACCGTCATGTGCGGGAACACGGCAGAAATCTGAAACGACCGGACGATGCCACGCCGCGCGGTTTCAGCGGGTTGCTCATGGGTGATGTCAACGCCGTTGAAGGTGATCACGCCGCGTGTAGGTGTCAAGAATTTGGTGAGCAGGTTAAAAAAAGTGGTCTTGCCCGCGCCGTTCGGGCCAATCAGCGCGTGAATGTGACCGCGTTGCACCTTCAGGTCTACCTGGCTGACCGCCACAAAGCCCTTGAACTCTTTGGTAAGGCCTTGTGTTTCGAGAATGAACTCAGCTGACAAATGATTCTCCGGCGGATGAGGTAAACAAGTACAGGCAAAAGACATTCACAGCGGTTGCATGTAAAACGCGTCCTTTGCCGAAACAGGTCGCGATAATAGCTAGCCCCTTGACTTCATGCAACCGGGTAACACACTAGGTAGTTTTGCGTGACGGGCAACCCGGCACGCCGATGTTTTGACACTTTGGGCAGTGGTTTTCCAAGCCAGCGTGCTGCCCAATGATCTGTACGAAGGCCGCGATGTGGAGCCCGCCCGTCTGCAGCGGCTGGTCAGCCTGCTCAGGCTTGACTTTGCCGACCTGCTGGGCATGTGTTCTGGCATCGTGGGCCGGTCCTCCACAACCTGGGTACGTTGCAAAAACCCAGCTTTTTAAACACGGCGCAAGCGGAGCTTGATGCCGCTGCGACAACGCAGGCGCGCTGTGGCTTAAAATCGCAGATTACGCTTTTTTCAACCGGAGTCCTCCATGCCCAAAAAAATCAGAGTCGAAGCCGACATCTGTGCCCCCAAGCCCGTGCCACCAAAAGGTTTCACCCCCTCGTCAGGCCACGGCCAAAAAGTCAGTCTTGAGCGCGGTACATCCACCCGCAGCAAAAAGAACCCCGGCAAGCGTCCTAAAAAGGGCGGCTGATCCGTCTCTGGCTGCTGGCAGGCTGATTTGGCCTCCCTGCGAAAAAAGCGCCTCTTGAGGCGCTTTTTCATGGGTAAAAATGGTTCTGGCCCAATCAATACATACGTGGCACGCTACTTAATTGGTAGCAGCCTGAAAATTGTGATGCCCAGGCTCTTTTGACACAAGAGGGCTCTGGCGTTGAAATCAGCCAATGGCCAGGCGATTGCCGCTTGCAGAGCCCGCATGGTGGCTGCCATCTGCGCCGTAAAGGAGCTGGCCCTTCGCTTGCAGAAAGCTGATGGACTTGCGCGTGAAATCAAGGTGGGTGTGAATCATCACGCCATTGCGCAGATTCTGTTCGCGGGCCAGCGCGGCTTGCGCCAGCAAGTTGGCCCATGCCCGTTCCACGGCTGGACCGCAACGCATGACATAAGCCTGTGCGCCAGCGCGGCCCGCCGGGTAGCCCATGGCGATTTGTTCTTTTTCGCGCTGGCTGCTCAAAGTCCCGATCTGGCTGGCCAGCTGCGACTTGCGCTCGGCCAGTGCGGGCAGCGCCGCAAACTCGCCACGCGTCATGGCCTGCGCTTCCTGTTCCAGCAGCGCCATGAACTCGCCGACAGCGGCGTGTTCCTGTTGCAAGTGGGCGAGGAACGGGGCGCTCATGGGGCTTTGGCGTTCAGCAAGTCACGCACAGACGCCAAAAGACCATCGGCGATTTTGGAGGTATCGACCTGGTAGCGGCCCGCACTGATGCTTTCGCGGATTTCAGCAACCCGGGCCGCGTCAAAATCCCCACTGGCTGAAGGCAGCAGCGGTGTGGCTGACACAGGGCGGGCCTGACTGGCCGCAGCGACTGCCGGCACCGGGGGGGCACTCACGCCGCTCTTCGCAGCAGCAGGCGTGGTCGGCGTATTTTTCAGGAAGGTAATGGTTTTATCGATTTTCATGATGTTTTCTCAACAAATATCATTGATATGACGGCAGCCTGTTCTGAAACTTTAGGGTGAATTCCATTTTTTTTACGCGACCCGATTTCCAGGTCAATGCGGTGTGAGATTACTTCGCTGTACCGTGCCTTGCTGGAACACTGTCTGCCGCTTTGCGCCTGACCCTCTATCGACCTGAAAAGTCAGGGTGACCGTTCAACGATGCCGTTTGGCCGTACGATACCACTGAGCAACTTGCCGCCTTCCATTTTGACCTGAACCACGGCCCCCAGCGCTGCGTCCGTCATGGCTTTGCCCTCGGCGCTGACTTCAAAGCCGGCGCCGCGCGAAAGTACCTTCAGGCTTTGCCCCTGACGCACCGTCATCACACCGCGCAATTGCTCCCGGCGGATGGGCGCATCTGCAGCAATGGCGTTCACCGCTGTCATACCCAGCAGTTGTGATGGGTCCGTCACCACGCTGGCGGGCAGAGCCGTGAGGTCACCTTCGCGTACTGCAACATCGGCAGGTCCCAAGGCCGTACCGGCACTGATGGCACGTGTGGCAACCTGATAGCTGCCAACAAGCGCAATGTAGGCAGGTACATAGCGTGTCCACGGCTGACCGGACAGGCAGCGCACCCCTACCGATACCCTTCCCCCCAGACGTGCCCGTGGCGGCAAAAAAGGCTCTAGCAGCTCACACTCTGGCAAGGCACCTGACATCGGTGTGTCGATGCTGATGGTGACCTTGCCGGGAAGGCCGACCGTTTGGTGCATCAGGAATTGCTCAATGACAGGCCGCGCACTTCCTGCCAAGGGCGCTGGCAAACGCCCTTGGCCGCGCACTGGTGTACTGACAGCAAAACACACGACAAGCGCAAGCAATGCTGTCAGGCAAAGCATACCGTGCGAGCAATTACCTCTTATTTGCAGGCTGCAGACCGGTATGCGCAGGAGTGTTTTGGAAGGCATGTCAGCATTTTAGGAAGGGCAGGGCACCTGCAAAGGTCTGAACTGCAGCGCAATGTGCCTGCTGTTGGGCAGATTGGCCTGTTCACGCTGCACATGTCGAAAAAAAGAACTGAATTGACCCTTGAAACTGCGTTTGTTTGGTCGATTGCCCAAAAGGCCTTTGCTTAATAATTTTTGAACAGCGCTGCCAGGGGGTCCAGGTGGTGCGACTTCAAAGGATGGGCGAAAAAATGATCGACAAGCTGGATGCATCGCTGCGCTTTCATCAGGAGGCTCTTAATCTGCGCGCCAGACGGCAGGAAGTTTTGTCTTCCAACATTGCGCATGCAGACACCCCTAATTTCAAGGCGCGTGACTTTGATTTCAGCAGCGTGCTCTCGCAGGCGGTTGACCGGGGCAGGCAGTCACAGTCTCTGGCGATGAGCGCTACGTCTGCACGGCATTTGCCGGGTTCGGTCCAGGTCAGTGATGACGCTGAGTTGATGTACCGCACACCCAACCAGTCCAGTCTGGATGGCAACACAGTAGAGATGGATGTTGAGCGGGTCAATTTTGCCGATAACGCGATGCGTTATGAGGCCAATCTGACGCTCATCAGTTCCAAAATCAAATCGATGCTTTCAGCGGTTCAGTAACCAAGCGAGCGGAGCTTTTTATGCCTATTTCCAACCATTCACTGAGTATTTTTGACATTGCTGGTTCCGCCATGACGGCGCAATCGCTGCGCATGAACACCACCGCCAGCAACATGGCCAATGCTGAAAGTGCCTCAGGCCCGGATGGCTTGCCCTACCGCGCACGTCAGGTGGTGTTCGAGATGGATGCCGCTCAGGGGCAGGCCGTTGGTCGGGTCAAGGTTGCCCGAATCATCGAAGACCCGTCGCCCATGCGCATGGTGCATGACCCTAAAAATCCCTTGGCCAATTCGGATGGTTATGTGGCGATGCCCAACGTCAATGTCGTCGAAGAAATGGTCAACATGATTTCGGCATCCCGCTCCTACCAGACCAATGTCGAAGTGCTCAACACAGCCAAATCGATGATGCTGAAAACGCTGACGATTGGTCAGTAAGCCGTCACCCAGACAAACTCCCAACTCAAGGACAAAACGTACATGTCTGTTTCCGCAATCTCCACAACCGCTAACACTGCCGAGCCGGTTTTAACGTCGCCAGCTCCTACTGGTGCAGCCAGTGAGCAACGCTTTCTCAAGCTGTTGGTCACCCAATTGAGAAACCAGGACCCTCTCAATCCCCTTGACAACGCTCAGCTGACATCACAACTGGCACAGATGAGTACCGTCAGCGGTATAGAAAAACTCAACTCTGCCTTTCAGTCACTGATCACGCAAAGCGGTTCAGGTCAGGTGCTGCAGTCAGCTTCGCTGATCGGGCGCTCTGTTCTTGTGGCGGGCAACGATCTGGTGGTCAAGCAGGGTGTTGACGCCCAGTTTGCCGTCGATATGGCAGGGCCTGCCGAGAAGGTCAAGGCCACGATCACAGATGCTACTGGAAAAACCATCAAAAGCTTTGACCTCGGAGCCTTGCCCGGCGGGGTGAAGTCGCTCTCCTGGGATGGAAAGTCAGACAGCGGCGCGCAGGTCGCCGACGGCTCCTACACCCTCAATATTGTTGCGTCGGCCGGTGATAAACCGGTGACTGCCGATGCGATGACTTATGCAAACGTTGTCAGCGTGGCTCAAGGCGCCAACGGCGTTTCTCTTGATCTGGGGGGTAACCGCAAGGCCAACCTCAGTGATGTCCGGCAGATTCTCTGAGTCATATCCAGGGCCGGAAGCTTTTTTTCTCCACCACTCACTTCACTAAGGACACATCATGGGTTTCTCACAAGGCGTTAGCGGTTTAAATGCCGCAGCCGCTAATCTCGACGTGATTGGCAACAACATTGCCAATGCAGGCACCATTGGTTTCAAGTCAGGCACGGTGCGATTTGCCGACGTGTATGCGGGCTCTAAAACAGGTTTGGGTACTGCCGTCTCAGGTGTCATGCAAAACTTCACTGCAGGAGCCGTACAAACCAGTACCAAACCTCTGGATGTGGCCATTGTTGACGGCGAAGGGTTCTTCCGGATGGCCAGCCCCAGTGGCGAGGTTGCCTATGGACGCAACGGTCAGTTCGACGTTGACAAGGACGGCTTTGTCGTCAATGCGGACGGCTTACGCCTGACGGGCTACCAGGTGGCAGCCAACGGGACGATCGGTGGCGGCGCCCCGGGACCCTTGCAATTTCAAACCGGGGGAATGCCGCCATCAGCGACCCAAAAGATCACGACCCAGTTCAATATCGACTCACGCCAAACCGTCCCGACAGTAACGCCGTTCAACGCGAACAATTCCGCAACCTACAACTACGCCACCACCGCCACAATTTTTGATTCTTTGGGTACGTCGCACCAGATGTCTACCTTCTTTGTGAAAACTGCGGCCAACGCCTTCGATGTCAAGGTAACGGTTGATGGCAGTGCAACCGGCATCACAACGGCTCCAGCGAGTCTGACTTTTGACAGCACGGGCAAGCTGACGGCACCTGCGACCGGATTAATAGCCATCAGTGGCATTCCGCTGACCAACGGTGCGACCACTCCGATGGCGGCGATATCCATGGACATCACCGGCACGACCCAGTTCGGTGCTACCAACGATGTGAGAAAGCTGACCCAGGACGGTTATGCACCCGGCCAGCTGACTTCATACGCCGTCAGTCGCGACGGCGTACTGACTGGCAAGTACACCAACGAGCAATCCAAACCCCTCGGTCAAATCGTTTTGTCGTCCTTCGTCAATCCAGGCGGCCTGAAACCCAAAGGCAACAACGTCTATGCCGAGACGGCTGAGTCAGGCCAGCCCCTGACGGGCTCGCCGGGTGCCGGCACCAAGCTCGGCTCACTGGTGGGTGGAGCGGTGGAAGCGTCCAACGTCGATATGACGGCCGAACTGGTCAATCTGATCATTGCCCAGCGCACCTACCAGGCGAACGCACAGACCGTCAAGACCCAGGATCAGGTGGTGCAGGCCCTGATCAACATGCGTTGATCCCCTTTTATATCTGCGCTGAGAAAAACAGGAGTAAACCATGGACCGGATGATCTACATAGGTATGGGCGGAGCCAAACAGGCCATGGATCAGCAGGCTGCGATGGCCAACAACATGGCCAATGTGTCCACGCCGGGTTTTCGTGCGCAGATCAACATGGCCCGGGCTGTGCCAGTGGTTGGCGACGAAGCAGCAACGCGTGCCATGGTGGTCACGATGACCCCGGGTGCCAGCATGCGTGCCGGCCCGATGACACAAACAGGCCGGGCCATGGATGTCGCCATCAGTGGCGATGGCTGGCTGGCCGTGCAGACACCCGATGGTGGCGAGGCCTACACCCGCGTGGGCAATATGCAGGTAGGCGCTGAAGGACAACTTCTGACAATGAACTCTTTGTCGGTACTCGGTGATGCAGGGCCGCTGGTGGTGCTGCCCGGCTCAACGGTGACTGTGACGGCCGAGGGCGTGGTCACCGCAATCGGCGCTGGAGACCCGGCGGTTGGCGCAGCGGAAGTAGGACGCCTCAAGCTGGTCAATCCTGCCGCCAAAGACATGCTGCGCGGTGACGATGGGCTGTTCCGCATGCGTGCAGGTGCACCCGCCCCTCAGGCTGACCCCAATGTGAAGCTGCTCACAGGCACGGTGGAGGGAAGCAACGTGAACGCTGTGGAGGCCATGGTGGACATGATCGCCAATGCCAGGCGTTTTGAGATGCAGATGAAGACGATGCAGACGGCCGAAACCAACGACCAGCAGGCCAACAAATTGCTGTCCAACAGCTAGCACCAGCGCAGTCATTCATCCAACCCCGTTTGACATGAACACGGCCCCGGCCATACCTCAGGAGTTTTACCCATGATTCGTTCTTTATCCATTGCCAAGACAGGTCTAGATGCGCAGCAAATGCAGATGGACGTGATCAGTAATAACTTGGCCAACGTCGGCACCACCGGCTTCAAGCGCAGCCGCGCCGTGTTTGAGGATCTGATGTATCAGAACCTGCGCCAAAGTGGGGGCCAGACCTCTGACCAGACCCGCATGCCATCGGGCCTGCAGCTGGGAACAGGCGTGCGTATCGTGGCTACCGAGCGTATCAATACACAGGGCACTCCCACAAAAACCGAAAACCCGAAAGATGTAGCCATCAATGGCGGCGGTTTCTTTCAGGTGCTGATGCCCAACGGCACGACGGCCTACACCCGCGACGGCTCTTTTCAGACCGACCAGAGCGGACAGCTGGTCACAGCCAGTGGCTACCCCGTACAACCAGCGATTACGGTACCGCAGAACACCACCAGCCTGACGATAGGACGCGACGGCACAGTGTCTGCCACCCAGGCTGGCAGCACCGCCAGTACGCAGATCGGGCAAATACAGCTGGCAACTTTTCTCAACCCGGCGGGCTTGCAGAGCAACGGCGAAAACCTGATGGTCGCCACCGATGCGTCGGGTGGTGCCAACGAGACAGCGCCAGGCCAGAACGGCGCGGGCATTCTCAACCAGGGCTATGTCGAGGCATCGAACGTCAATGTCGTGGAAGAGCTGGTCAACATGATCCAGGCACAGCGTTCCTACGAGATCAACAGCAAAGCCGTTAAATCTTCTGATGAGATGCTGGCTCGCCTGGCACAGATGTGATGTCTAAAGTGATGTCTAAACTCTTGATCAGTGCGATGACGCCAGTGCAAATTATTGCACTTGGGCTGCTGCTCCCCGGCTGTGCACAGATGCCGCGTGAGCCGCTGGTGCATCAACCGATGACCTTGCGCTCTGAGGCGCAGGTCAAGCCTGCGCCGACCGTCAACGGTGCCATTTACCGTACCGGTTTTGGTGCCCAGGCCTTGTTTGAAGACCGGCGTCCACGTTATGCAGGCGATATCCTGACCATCCTGGTGAGTGAAAACGTCAATGCCACCAAGAGCTCGGCAGCAAACGCCACCCGCAGCTCAAGCGCCAGTGCCGACTTCAGCCTGATTCCCAAGCTGCTCAAAGGATTGATTTCCGGCTCTGAAAACACCAAAGCTTCAGGCGGAAATACTTTGAGCGCCAAAGGCGGCGCCAATGCCACCAACACTTTCAATGGTGTGATCACCGTCACGGTCGTCGAGGTGCTGCCCAACGGCAACCTGGTCATCAGCGGTGAAAAGC
>JBBRMH010000060.1:0-19483 GCA_038230935.1 Burkholderiales bacterium
AAGAACGAAGATTTGCCTAAAAAGGCCGTCTTTGGGAGTTTGGGCACGTAAAAACGAAGGAATCGAAGAAATTGGGGAAGTCTTCGTCAAGGAAAATGGCCATCTTTCATTGGGGAGCAGAGGTTTTCGGTCAGGCACTAATTAGGCAGACCGCTACGCAGCAGCAGATGACCTGTTTGACCCAGATTGTTCAAGTGGCGTTATTCAATAGCATCCACGGCGTGCAGCCACATGCCGTTCCTGTTTGGTTACCTGGCTGCCTGAAAGCTGCTGGCAAAACTGTCGCGCAAATGCCCGACCAGGCACTGCACGGCTTTGGGCACCTGGGGTGACCAGGGACGCAGGGCGTAGATGCGGCCGCCAAAAAATCCCTGTACCTGCCAGTCTGGCAGGACTTGCACCAGTGGTGGGTGGCAGGTTGTGGGGCTGGGTCGTACGCTGAAGTCTGGCAGCAGACCGATGCCCAGGCCCGCTTGCAGTGCTTCACGCAGGACTTCGCTGTTGTTGGCCTTGAGTGAGCCGCTGATGTTGACGCCAAGCTTTTCATCTGATTTTTTCCTTCCTGAACGCACAAAAGTCCAGCTGTCCGCATGGTTGCCGAGGTACAGCAGGCAGTTGTGTGCCATCAACTCGGAAGGGTGCGCAGGCACGCCGCACCGCACCAGATAGTCTGGGCTGGCCAGCAAAATCGAGCGGGTTTCACACAACACCCAGGCCACATGGGTGTCAGGCGGGGTGTTGGTGTGGCGTATGGCCAGATCAAATCCCTCGGTGGCGAGGTTGACAAAGCGGTCAGTCAGTTCCAGCTCGATGTGAATGTCCGGATAGCGCATGAGAAAGCTGGCCACGCATTGCGCGAGGTGCTGTCTGCCCAGTGCAACAGGCGCCGTCACGCGAACCAGTCCGCGCGGGGTGCCGACGAGGTCGCGTGCGGCCGTGTAGCTCTCGCTGATGCGGTTAAAAGCGGGTTGTATGTCGTTAACCAGCTGTTGTCCGGCTTCAGTCAGCCCGACCGATCGGGTGGTGCGGCGCACCAGCAGCACGCCAGCGGCGCGCTCCAGCTCGCTGATGCGCATGCTGACCGAGGCCTTCGACGTGCCCAGGCGACGTGCGGTTTCGGTAAAGCTTTTGGTTTCTGCCAGCACACTCAGCAAGTGCAGGTCGGCAATGAGCGGGGAGAGTTGGTCTGATGACATAAAGGCTCTTATTGTTCAGATAAGTGAACAATGTAATCAGAAAATGGGGGCTTATCAAATCAGCGGTGCAAACCTAGACTCTGGTATCACTTCCGTTCAAAGGATTCACCATGTCAGCTTCTACCATCGGCCATTACATCAACGGACAAGTCGCCGCTCCCACCGCCTCACGCCGCCAGGACGTGTTCAACCCGGCCACCGGCGCGGTCTCCAGCGAGGTACTGCTGGCCAGTGCTGCAGAGGTTGATGCGGCTGTTGCATCTGCACAAGCGGCTTTCCCGGCCTGGAGCGACCTGCCGCCGCTGCGCCGGTCGCGCGTCATGTTCAAGTTTCTGGAACTCCTCAATGCCAACAAAGACAAGCTGGCTCACATGATCACGGCTGAGCACGGCAAGGTGTTTACAGATGCGCAGGGAGAGGTCTCACGCGGCATTGATATTGTTGAGTTCGCCTGCGGCATGCCGCAACTTCTCAAAGGCGACTTCACCGACCAAGTCAGCACCGGTATGGACAACTGGACGCTGCGTCAGCCATTGGGCGTGGTGGCGGGCATCACGCCGTTTAATTTTCCGGTGATGGTGCCGATGTGGATGTTTCCGGTGGCGATTGCCGCAGGCAACTGCTTTATTTTGAAGCCCAGCCCGATTGACCCCAGCGCCAGTTTGTTCATGGCAGAACTCCTCAAACAAGCCGGGTTGCCGGATGGTGTGTTCAATGTCGTGCAGGGCGACAAAGAAGCGGTTGATGCGCTGCTGGTACATCCTGACGTCAAGGCGGTGTCTTTTGTTGGCTCGACGCCGATTGCGAACTATATCTACGAGACAGGCGCGCACCATGGCAAGCGGGTGCAGGCTTTGGGCGGTGCCAAAAACCACATGGTGGTCATGCCCGACGCCGATCTGGAACAAGCAGTTGACGCCCTGATAGGTGCAGGTTACGGCTCGGCGGGTGAGCGTTGCATGGCGATATCGGTCGCGGTGCTGGTCGGTGACGTGGCCGAACGCCTGCTGCCGATGTTGACAGCGCGTGCCAAGGCGCTGGTGATCAAAAACGGTGTGAACCTGGACGCCGAAATGGGCCCCATCGTGACCAGCATTGCACACAAGCGCATCACCGGCTATATCGACCTGGGGGTTGAAGAAGGCGCAACGCTACTGGTGGACGGGCGTACTTTCACCGGCAAAGATGCGGGCACTGAATGCGAAAACGGTTTCTGGATGGGCGGCACGCTGTTTGACCACGTCACACCTGACATGCGTATCTACAAGGAAGAAATTTTTGGCCCTGTGCTGGGCTGCGTGCGCGTCAAGGACTTGAAAGAGGCTGTCGAGCTGATCAATGCTCACGAGTTTGGCAACGGCGTGAGCTGTTTTACCCGCGACGGCAATGTGGCCCGCGAATTCAGCCGCCGCATTCAGGTTGGAATGGTCGGAATCAACGTGCCCATTCCGGTGCCGATGGCTTGGCACGGCTTTGGCGGCTGGAAGAAAAGCCTGTTTGGCGACATGCACGCTTACGGCGAAGAGGGCGTACGGTTTTATACAAAGCAAAAATCCATCATGCAGCGCTGGCCTGAGAGCATTGGCAAAGGTGCCGAGTTTGTGATGCCTACGGCGAGGTAAAGCCCCCACGGTTGCTCACTTCGTGAAGCGCCCTGCCCCCGAGGGGGCCGCTGCGCCTGCAGTCTGGCGAAGCCAGCCCTGCGGCCCCTACTGGTGAAGACGGGGAGCGCTATATCTCAACCCGGCAAATCCGATGCTATCGTTCTCTGCTCGACTGAAGATACATAACAACCGAGGATGAGCCACAGGGCATCCGTGCAAGCAGGGGCCGCAGCGGCCCCCTCGGGGGGGCAGGAAGCGACACGAAGTGCGCGACCGTGGGGGCAATAAAATATGGATTACCCAGATATGCGCTGTAAAAAACTCATGTAAGCTAACCGACAGGTAAAAACACCTGTTGCCAGCTCACGCCGAGCGGCCAGCAAACCAAAAATACTTGAGGAGAAACCCATGCTGATTGGGGTACCCGCTGAAATCATGGATGGCGAAACGCGCGTCGCCATTACGCCTGAAACTGCCAAAAAGCTAAAAGCCCAAGGCCATACCCTTCGCATCCAGTCCGGTGCTGGCGTTGCCGCCAGCGTGCCTGACGAGGCTTACGTGGCAGTTGGTGCCGAGATCACCGACGCTGCGGGCGCCTATGCCGCAGACATCGTGCTCAAGGTGCGCTGCCCGCTGGACAGTGAAATACCGCATGTCAAATCTGGTGGCGTGCTGGTCGGCATGCTCAACCCGTTTGATGCCACCGGCCTGCAGCGCCTGGCCACCGCCCAGCTCACGTCGTTTGCCCTTGAAGCTGCGCCCCGCACCAGCCGCGCGCAAAGCATGGATGTGCTGTCATCGCAAGCCAATATTGCGGGCTACAAGGCCGTGATGATGGCAGCGGACGCCTACCAGCGTTTCATGCCCATGCTGATGACCGCCGCAGGCACCGTCAAGGCCGCCCGTGTGGTCATTCTGGGCGTGGGTGTGGCGGGCTTGCAAGCCATTGCCACGGCCAAGCGTCTGGGGGCGGTGATTGAAGCCAGCGACGTACGCCCCAGCGTGAAAGAGCAGGTCGAGTCACTGGGCGGCAAGTTCATTGATGTGCCCTATGAAACTGACGAAGAGCGTGAAGCCGCGGTCGGTGTCGGTGGCTATGCCCGGCCGATGCCGCCCGGCTGGCTGGCACGGCAAGCTGGCGAGGTGGCCAAACGTGTGGCCAACGCTGACATCGTGATCACCACTGCACTGATTCCGGGCCGCGCTGCACCCGTGCTGGTGACTGAAGACATGGTCAAGGCCATGAAGCCCGGCAGCGTGATTGTGGACCTGGCCGCACCGCAAGGCGGCAACTGCCCCCTGACCGAGCCGGGAAAAACGGTGGTCAAGTACGGCGTGACCTTGATTGGTGAGACGAATATCGCCTCACTGGTAGCCGCTGATGCCAGCGCGCTGTACGCCCGCAACCTGCTTGACTTCCTGAAGCTCATCGTCACCAAGGAAGGTGCCTTGAACATCGATATGACCGACGACATCGTGGCTGCCTGCCTGATGACGCAGGGCGGCGACGTCAAGCGCAAATAAACCAATCCGTCAACCCATCGAATTGCCTGGAGAAGCGCATGGAAGCCATTACTGTTGTCAGCCCCACCATCACCAACCTGATTATTTTTGTACTCGCCATCTACGTCGGCTACCACGTGGTGTGGACCGTCACCCCCGCACTGCACACGCCGCTGATGGCGGTGACCAACGCCATTTCTGCCATCGTCATCGTGGGCGCCATGCTGGCCGCCGCATTGACCGAAACGCCGCTGGGTAAAACCATGGGTGTGCTGGCGGTCGCGCTGGCTGCAGTGAATGTTTTCGGCGGCTTTTTGGTCACGCGCCGGATGCTGGAGATGTTCCGCAAAAAAGAGAAAAAGCCTGTCCTGAGCAAAGCCGAAGGGGCTGCGCCTGCCGCTGAAGGAGCCGCGAAATGAGCATGAACATCGTCACGCTGCTGTATCTGGTGGCATCTGTCTTTTTTATCCAGGCACTCAAGGGCCTGAGCCACCCCACCACATCGCTGCGCGGTAATCTGTTTGGTATGGTGGGCATGACGATTGCCGTGCTGACCACCGGTGCGCTGATTCTGGAGACCGCTGGCGGCAAGGTCGAGGGCATGGTCTACGTGCTGGGTGCGCTGGTAGTAGGCGGCGCAGCGGGCACGCTCATGGCCAAACGTGTCGAGATGACCAAGATGCCTGAGCTGGTGGCTTTCATGCATTCCATGATTGGTCTGGCAGCGGTGTTTATTGCCGTGGCGGCGGTGGCCGAGCCTTATGCCTTCAACATCGCGGCCAAGGGCATGCCGATTCCAGCGGGCAACCGTCTTGAGTTGTTCCTGGGTGCAGCCATCGGCGCCATTACCTTCAGTGGCTCGGTCATTGCGTTTGGCAAGCTCAGCGGCAAGTACAAGTTCCGTTTGTTTCAGGGCGCACCCGTGACGTTTTCGGGCCAGCACATGCTGAACCTGGTGCTCGGCCTGATCATGCTGGGCCTGGGTCTGGTGTTCATGTTTACCGGTAACTGGACGGCGTTTTTTGCGATGCTCGCACTGGCTTTTGTGATGGGTGTGCTGATCATCATCCCGATTGGCGGCGCCGACATGCCCGTGGTGGTGTCGATGCTGAACAGCTACTCTGGCTGGGCTGCGGCAGGCATTGGCTTTTCTTTGAACAACTCCATGCTGATCATTGCCGGATCGCTGGTCGGCTCGTCGGGTGCCATTTTGAGCTACATCATGTGCAAGGCCATGAACCGCTCGTTCTTCAATGTGATTCTGGGCGGCTTTGGTGGCGAAGCTGCCACCGCAGTTACTGGCAGCAAAGAGCAGCGTCCTGTCAAGTCCGGCTCGGCAGACGACGCGGCCTTCATTCTGGGCAATGCAGAAACCGTCATCATCGTGCCGGGCTATGGCTTGGCGGTGGCACGTGCCCAGCACTCGGTCAAGGAACTGGCACAAAAACTCACTGACAAGGGCATCACCGTCAAGTACGCGATTCACCCAGTGGCAGGCCGCATGCCAGGCCACATGAACGTGCTGCTGGCAGAAGCTGAAGTGCCTTACGACCAGGTGTTCGAGATGGAAGACATCAACGCCGAGTTTGGTCAGGCCGACGTGGCGATCATTCTGGGAGCGAACGACGTGGTCAACCCGGCGGCGCACGTCAAGGGCAGCGCGATTTACGGCATGCCGATTCTGGAAGCCTACAAAGCCAAGACCGTCATCGTCAACAAGCGCTCCATGGCTGCGGGCTATGCCGGTCTGGACAACGAGCTGTTCTACATGGACAAAACCATGATGGTCTTTGGCGATGCCAAAAAGGTGATTGAGGACATGGGCAAGGCGATTGAGTAAGTCCTGATTCACTCATCACAGAGGCGCAGAGTATGCAGAGTATGCAGAGATACGCAGGGGTTTGTAGAAGAAAAGTAAAAAATACGACTTCTCTGTTCTCTGTGTTGATTCCCTCTGCGTTCTCTGCGCTGAATGCCCCCGTTTTTGCAGCGGCGTTAGAGGCAACTCCCTTCAAATTCCCGGTCACCCTAGGGAAAACACAATAGCCACCAACTGGTTAAGCCTTGAGAATCCGGCTTCGTAAGTAAAAACCACAATGGAGAAAACCAGTATGACCGTCGGAACCCTGCAGCGCCCCTGGCTAAAAGCCTACCCACCTGGCGTGCCTTATGACGTTGACATCACGCAGTACCCGTCGCTGGTCGCGTTGATGGAGGAAAGTTTTAAAAAGAACGCCAGCAAAGTCGCTTACAGCTTTATGGGCAAAGAGGTCACTTTCAGCCAGACCGACAGCCTGTCGGTGGCCTTCGGTGCCTACCTGCAGAGCCTGGGTCTGGTCAAGGGCGACCGCGTGGCGATCATGATGCCCAATGTGCCGCAGTACCCGGTCACGGTGGCGGCCATTTTGCGGGCCGGTTTTGTGGTGGTCAACGTCAACCCCCTGTACACGCCGCGCGAGCTGGAGCATCAGCTCAAGGACTCGGGTGCCAAGGTGATTGTCATCATCGAGAACTTTGCCAGCACGCTGGAGCAGTGCATTGCCAACACGCCCGTCAAACACGTGGTGCTGTGCGCCATGGGCGACCAGCTTGGCATGCTCAAGGGTGCGCTGGTCAATTACGTGGTGCGCAGTGTCAAGAAAATGGTGCCTGCCTTCACGCTGCCTGGGGCCATACGTTTTAACGATGCGGTGGCCCGTGGAACCCGAGCCACGCTTAAAAAACCCGAGTTAAAGCCGGACGATGTAGCGGTGCTGCAGTACACAGGGGGTACCACGGGTGTCTCCAAAGGCGCTGTTTTGCTGCATAGCAATGTGATTGCCAATGTGCTGCAGTCAGAAGCCTGGAACATCCCAGCCATGTCCAGCATGCAGGCGGGCGTGCAACCCGTGTATGTGTGTGCCTTGCCGCTGTATCACATCTTCGCTTTTACTGTGAACATGATGCTGGGCATGCGCACCGGTGGCAAAAACATCCTGATTCCCAATCCGCGCGATTTACCCGCTGTGCTCAAGGAGCTGGCCAAGCACAAGGTCAACAGTTTTCCGGCGGTCAACACGCTGTTCAACGGTCTGGCCAATCACCCCGATTTCAACACGGTGGACTGGTCGCAACTGAAAATCTCGCTGGGGGGCGGCATGGCTGTGACCAGTGCCGTGGCGAAGTTATGGCTGGAAAAAACCGGTTGCCCTATTGTTGAAGGCTATGGTTTGAGCGAGACCTCGCCCTCGGCCAGTTGCAACCCGACCAACAGCAAGGCGTTTACCGGCACCATCGGCGTGCCGATTCCGGGTACGTATTTCAAGCTGCTGGATGACGATGGTAACGAAGTGCTTCATGGCGAGCCCGGCGAGATCGCCATCAAAGGCCCGCAGGTCATGGCCGGTTACTGGCAGCGCCCGGACGAGACCGCCAAGGTCATGACACCGGACGGTTACTTCAAGTCTGGCGACATCGGTATTCTCGATGACAAAGGTTTCTTCAAAATCGTGGACCGCAAGAAAGACATGATTCTGGTCAGCGGCTTCAACGTCTATCCGAACGAAATTGAAGACGTGGTCGGCAAGCTCGACGGCGTGATGGAGTGCGCCTGCGTGGGTGTGGCCGATGAAAAATCAGGCGAAGCCGTCAAGCTGGTGATTGTCAAAAAGAACCCCGGCCTGACGGAAGCCCAGGTGCGCGCTTACTGCAAGGAAAACCTCACCGGCTACAAGCAGCCCAAGGTGGTGGAGTTCCGGGCTGACCTGCCAAAAACCCCGGTCGGCAAAATTTTGCGCCGTGAACTGCGCGACAAAAAATAGAGCAACACGTCTGAATCCAAGGGTGCGAACAATTGTCCACTCGCCAGTATGTACGCACCATGGCGCTGGACAATGCCATGGCGATTGACGCAGCCGTCAAGCGATTCGATCTGGCCTTTATTGTTGCGGGTTGGGGCGTGCGGCCGGAACGGCAATTGCGCCCTTGGTGGCGGATATCGCAAAGTGCGATGGCGTTTTGAACAGGCGTACCCATCATGGGTAGACGGACACGCTTTGAACCATCAGGAACAATGAGTGCGTGGACGGCATTCCTTGGTTAAGCCCACCGAAATGTCCCAAACATCGTCGCGCCCTCACCGATTGCCGGGGATTACGTGACACAGGTTGCTGCATGTGAAATGACTCTCATGATTTGGGGCAACTCATGCAGCCATGAAATTTAGGCACTGACAAGGGATGTCCAACCCGATGGGTCACCCAACAGTTGCTCCAGGCTGTCGCTATTTCGCGACCTTTCAAAATCAAATCGCCTTGTCAAGCGGCACGGTCATTGCTACATTGATTCCTTTACAGGAGTTGCAATGTCTGCTGAAGTTGTCGTCACGCCATTCGATACCGCGTCTGTACCGCCCCTACCTCAATCGCCATCCAAGCCGGGGCCGCAACATATTCGCCTGACCTCGCACGCAGGCGGTCAAGGCGCAATACCCATCCACTGGGCCGCAGCCACGGCCACAGAGCGTGGTCCGGTCGTCGGCACCACCACCAAGCGCAGCCACCGTAATGTCATTGGCACCCACAGCGGCTCGTACAGCATTTACCGTGCGCTGGCCGTGGCTTCTGGTGGCCTGTCGCCCAAACACAAGGCAGATTTGACCAACACCATGCCTACCGACGTGATTGGCCCGTACCCGCAGTGGAGCGAGCCGGGCCGCATCGTCGCCATGGACCCGTGGGGTGCGACGGTAGCCGAGGTATTTGCCAGCGAACTGGCAGCGGGCTACGACATTCGCCCGACCATTGCTGTGACGCAGGCGCATGTGATTTTGCCGGAGGTGATTGAAGCCCTGCAATCGGGCCGGCTCAAAGCCGATGGCAAGTTTTTAACCGCTGGCGGCGCAGCCATGGTGACCAAGGTAGCGGTCGAGCCGGTCTGGTTTTTACCGGAAGTGGCCAAACGCTTTAATTGCACCGAGGCCGACTTGCGCCGCGTGCTGTTTGAAGAAACCGGCGGCATGTACCCCGAGCTGGTCACCCGCAGCGACCTGGAGGTATTTTTGCCGCCGATTGGCGGGCTCACAGCCTATATTTTTGGCAACCCGCGCGACCTGGCCAACCCCGAGATTGAACTGACCGCACGCGTTCACGACGAGTGCAATGGCTCGGACGTGTTTGGCTCGGACATCTGCACCTGCCGCCCTTACCTCACGCACGCCATTGAAGAGTGCATTGAAGGTGCGCAGCGTGGCGGCGTGGGGCTGGTGTCCTACTTCCGCAAAGAAGGCCGTGCCCTGGGCGAAGTCACCAAATTTCTGGTCTATAACGCCCGCAAGCGGCAAGTCGGTGGCGACACCGCAGCGCAGTATTTCAACCGCACCGAATGCGTGGCGGGCGTGCAGGACATGCGTTTTCAGGAGCTGATGCCCGACGTGCTGAACTGGCTGGGCATACGCAAAATCCATCGCCTGGTGTCGATGAGCAACATGAAATACGACGCGATCACCCGCGCAGGCATTGAGGTGGTTGAGCGAGTGAACATACCGGACAACCTGATTCCGGCAGACGCGCAGGTCGAGATGGACGCCAAAATGGCCGCTGGTTACTTCACACCCGGTGCGGTGCCCACTGCCGAAGAACTGAAAAAAGCCAAGGGACGAAGCCTCGATGCTTGAGACGACACCCCACCACCGACCCTCACAATACAATCCAATATGCTATGAATAGTGTAGCTACTCCCCCAGGTAAAACAAGCGCTGTAGCCGAATTACGCTCTACAACCACGATACGTCTGCGGGCCAATGCACTGCTGGCGCGGGCCAGGCGTGGTGAATCGGCCTGGTTCACCGTCAACGACGGGGCCATGGTGACCACCGCTGCACTGGTGGCCGAACTGACGCGTGTACGCTACCCCGACCTGAACATTCCCTACCACAGCCGCTGGCGGCATTTTGAGGCAGGCGGGCATGACCGGCTGGCCGTTTTCAACCGGCGGTTTGACAAGCTGTTGCCCCATGCCAGCCCGGCAGAACGTGCCAGAGCGCATATCGATCTGGCGCTGGTCAGCGTGCTGCTTGACGCGGGTGCAGGCGCAGGCTGGCGTTACCACGAGGCGGGTGAGGACGCAAGCGGCGTGCCCGGCCTGCCGCAGGAATTCAGCCGCTCGGAAGGCTTGGGCGTTGCCAGCTTTCACGCTTTTATGTCGGGCCTGTTTTCAAGCAATGCCGCGTTTCCCTTGCAGGCCGACGCCAAGGGACTTCAAAGCGTGACAGCAGAGCAGCTCGGTACGGCTTTTCAGGTCACTGCCAGCAACCCGCTGGTGGGACTCGAAGGGCGCGCCGCCTTGCTGCGCCGACTGGGCCATGCGCTGCAAGACCAGCCCGAACTGTTTGGCCCGCAGGCACGCCCCGGTCACCTGTTTGATCTGCTAACCGAGGGTAAAAAAACGATCCTCACCCGCGATATTCTTGACGTGCTTTTAACCGGTCTGGGGCATATCTGGCCTGCGCAGAACGCTATTGAAAACGTAGCACTGGGCGACTGCTGGCGACACCCGGCGGCAAGGGGTGAAACGGCGGGCAGCGCCAGCGACGGCTGGATGCCGTTTCACAAACTCTCGCAGTGGCTGACCTATTCCCTGCTGGAGCCGTTTCAATGGGCCGGTGTTCAAGTGGACGGGCTGGACGCCCTGACTGGTTTGCCTGAATACCGCAACGGTGGCCTGTTTCTGGATGCGGGCGTGCTGCGCCTGCGTGACACCGGCCAGGCCAGTCGCCCGCATGCCGCAGGCGACGAGCTGATTGTCGAGTGGCGCGCCCTGACAGTGGCGCTGCTGGACGAGCTGGCCCCACTGGTGCGCGAGCAGTTAGGATTGACCGCCGCGCAGATGCCGCTGGCCTGTGTGCTTGAAGGCGGAACCTGGGCCGCAGGCCGGGTACTGGCACAGCAATTGCACCAGGGCCTGCCACCCCTGAACATTCAAAGCGACGGCACCGTCTTCTGAACAAACCTGAAAAAACATGACTTTGCAAAATCCGACCATTCATCCAAAAGTCCACCTGATTGACCACCCCCTGGTGCAGCACAAGCTCACGCTGATGCGCCGCAAGGATGCCTCTACCAACACCTTTCGTACCCTGCTCAATGTGCTGAGCATGCTGATGGCCTATGAGGTCACACGCGACATGCCGATGCAGGACATCGAAGTTGAAACTCCGCTGGAGACCGCTACCTTCAAAGTCATTGACGGCAAAAAACTGGTGTTTGTATCCATCCTGCGCGCTGGCAACGGCATTCTGGAAGGCATGCTCAGCGTGGTGCCCGGCGCACGGGTCGGCCATGTGGGTCTGTACCGCGACCCCAAGACCCTGACCGCTGTGGAGTATTACTTCAAGATGCCGCACGACATGGAAGCACGCGATGTGGTGGTGGTCGATCCGATGCTGGCCACCGGCAATTCGGCGATTGCAGCGGTTGAGCGGCTCAAGGAGCTTAACCCCAAGTCCATCAAGTTTGTCTGCCTGCTGACCTGCCCCGAAGGCATCGCCGCCCTGCAAAAAGCGCACCCGGATGTACACATCTACACCGCCTCCATTGACCGCGAGCTCAACAGCCATGGCTACATCCTGCCGGGGCTAGGCGATGCTGGCGATCGCATCTTCGGAACGAAATAATGCACACCCCTATCGGACGCTCACTGCGTGTAGCGCCTTTTCCCCTTGCAGGGGACTGCGCCTGAGGCCCGGCAAAGCCGGTTCCGCGGCCCATGCTTGCGAATACATGTCCACACTTTTTCCCACTTCGTATGGACGCAATCCCTGCTTGGACGAGCGGGGGTTTAGAGCGCATGCGTGTGCGCCATTGATTTAGTTTCCTGCCTGTCGCCCCAACCCTTAACCCTTAACACCGGAGAAATCAATGCCATATCTTTTCAAGCGCAGACACCTCATGGCCCTGGCTGCTGCAGCCGCGCTGGTTGTGCCAGGCGTTGTCGTGGCTCAGGCCAAAACCAAGGTCGCTGCCATTTATACCGTGCCGTTTGAGCAGCAGTGGGTCAGCCGTGTTCACAAGGCGCTCAAGGCCGCTGAGGCGCGGGGCGAGATTGAGTACAAGGCCACTGAAAACGTGTCGAATGCCGACTACGAGCGCGTCATGCGTGAGTACGCTACAGCGGGCAACACCCTGATTGTTGGCGAGGCTTTTGCCGTGGAAGCTGCCGCCCGCAAGGTGGCCAAAGATTTTCCGAAAGTCAACTTTTTACTGGGCTCGTCCGGCAAGGTGCAGGCACCGAACCTGTCGGTGTTTGACAACTACATCCAGGAGCCCGCCTACCTGTCAGGCATGGTGGCGGGCGGCATGACGAAAAGCAACAAAATCGGCATGGTTGGCGGCTTCCCGATTCCCGAGGTCAATCGCCTCATGAACGCCTTCATGGCCGGTGCCAAAGAAACCAACCCCAAGGTCGAGTTCAGCGTCAGCTTTATCAACAGCTGGTTTGACCCACCCAAGGCCAAGGAAGCGTCGTTTGCCATGATCGACAAGGGCGCAGATGTGATGTATGCCGAGCGCTTTGGTGTCAGTGACGCCGCCAAGGAAAAAGGCAAGCTGGCCATTGGCAATGTCATCAACACGCAAGATAAATACCCCGATACCGTGGTGTCGTCGGCCCTGTGGAACATGGAGCCCACCATTGACCGCGCACTCAAGCTGGTCAAGGACGGCAAATTCAAGGCTGAAGATTACGGCCCGCTCTCCATGATGAAATACAAAGGCTCAGAGCTGGCACCGCTGGGCACCTTTGAGAAAAAAGTGCCTGCAGACATCGTCGCCAAAGTCATGGCCAAAGAAAAAGCCATTCTGGCGGGCAGCTACACCGTGAAAGTGGACGACAGCCAGCCGAAATCCACCGCTAAATAGGCTTACCCCTATCGGCGCTCACTGCGCGCGCTGCCTTTTCCCCTTCCAGGGGACGGTGCCTGTGGGGCGGCGAAGCCGGACCCCGGCCCCTGCTGGATAGAAGACCTCCTTTTTTTTATGACGTTATGACTGCGCCTGTGCTTCGGCTGACCGGTATCACCAAGCGCTTTGGCGCGCTGGTGGCAAACGACGATATTTCGCTGGCGCTGCACAGCGGCGAGATTCTGGCGTTGCTCGGTGAAAACGGTGCGGGCAAATCAACCCTGGTATCGATTCTGTTTGGCCACTACACGGCAGACGCCGGGCAGATTGAAATTTTTGGCCAGCCCCTGCCGCCCGGTAACCCCAAAGCCGCTCTGGCCGCCGGTATTGGCATGGTGCACCAGCACTTCGCCCTGGCCGACAATCTGAGCGTGCTCGATAACGTGATGCTGGGCAGTGAGCCGCTATGGCAGCCGTTTTCACGCCGCAGCACGGGCAGGGCCAAACTGCTGGCTGTGGCGCAGCGCTTTGGCTTGCGCGTATCGCCAGAGGTCAAAGTCGGCTGCCTGTCCGTCGGTGAACGCCAGCGGGTTGAAATCCTCAAGGCCCTGTACCGGGGCGCGCGCATTTTGATCCTCGACGAGCCTACCGCCGTGCTGACACCCCAGGAAAGCGAGGCCCTGTTTGAGACCCTTGGGCAAATGGTGGCTGAAGGTCTGTCGATTATTTTTATCAGCCACAAATTGAAAGAAGTGCTGCGTGTGTCGCAGCGCGTGGCGGTGCTGCGCGGCGGCAAGCTGGTAGCCGAAGCGCCCGCTGCAGGCACCACGCAGGCGCAACTGGCGCAGTGGATGGTTGGCCATGCCGTCAACACAGTGCAACGGCGGCCAGCGTTATCTGCAGGCAAGGCCGTTTGCGTTTTAAACGCTGTCAGCACACCAGGTGCCGGACATGACAGGCTGCATGACGTCACCCTGAGCCTGAACGCTGGTGAAATTGTGGCAATTGCCGGCGTGTCTGGCAACGGCCAGCTTGCACTGGCTGACCTGCTGTGCGGCGTGCGCAGCCTGAGCCGGGGCAGCGTTGATTTTTTAGGGCAAGTGCTCAAAGCGTCACCCGCCTGGCTGGTGACGCAAGGCGTGGCACGCATCCCCGAAGACCGGCATGGCGTGGGTGTGGTCGGTGACCTGAGCCTTTGGGAAAACGCTGTGTCTGAACGCCTGCGCAGTCGAGCCTTTTCAAAAGCGCTGTGGGTCAAGCGTCAGGCGGCCCAAGCCCACGCCAGCCGCATCGTGCGCGAGTTCGATGTGCGCGGTGGCGGCTTGCAGTCGGCGGCACGCTCACTGTCTGGCGGCAACATGCAAAAACTCATCCTGGGGCGGGCACTGGTCGGTCAAACGCCAAAGCTCATCATCGCGCATCAGCCGACCTGGGGCCTGGACATTGGTGCGGTGGCTTATGTGCAGCAGCAATTAATCGCTGCGCGCGATGCAGGTGCGGCAGTGCTGGTGATTTCTGACGATCTGGACGAAGTCATGGCGCTGGGTGACCGCGTGGCTGTGATGCATGCGGGCCACCTGACAGAGGCGTTACCAACGCAAGCGTGGACGCGGGAAGCCATTGGCCTGGAGATGGCGGGTGCTGAAGCTGCTGCAAAAGAAGCGGTGCCAGCATGAGACTTGAAAAACGTACCCAGACCTCGCGCCTGGCTTTGGTACTGGCCACTCTGGGCGCGGTTATTTTCACGCTGCTGGTCAGTTCGCTGCTGGTGCTGTGGGCAGGCGCTCCGCTGGGTCAGACTTACAGCCTGCTGTTCAAGGGCGGGTTTGGCTCGGTTTTTGCGCTGAGCGAGACCCTGACGCGCGCGATTCCGCTGATTCTCACTGGCCTTGCCGCCACCGTTGCCTTCAAGGCCAGAGTGTTCAATATCGGTGCTGAAGGCCAGCTGTATGCGGGCGCACTGGCGGCTGTAGCGGTTGGCGGCCTGCATGGCGGCACGGGTTTTGACCTGCCCATCTGGCTGCTGTTTATTTTGATGATGCTGGCCGCTGCGCTGGCGGGTGCCCTGCTGCTGCTGGGTCCGGCGCTGCTCAAGGCGCGGCTGGGCGTCGATGAAGTCGTCACCACGCTGCTGCTGAACTTCATCATGCTGCTGTTTGTCTCGGTCATGCTCGATGGCCCCATGAAAGACCCAACCGCCATGGGTTGGCCGCAAAGCGTGGCGCTGCAAAGCGAGCTGGAGCTGTCAAAACTGATTGCACAAACCCGCGTCCACACCGGCCTGCTCTGGGCTGTGGGCCTGGCTGTGGCGCTGTGGGCACTCATGAAATACAGCGTGTTGGGTTTTGACATTCGCGCCCTGGGAGCGAATGCCAAAGCCGCTGCGTTTGCGGGTGTGCCTGTCACCCGCACGGTGGTGCTGGTGGCCATGCTGTCAGGCGCGCTGGCGGGGCTGGCGGGTGCCATTGAAGTGGCGGGCCGCACCAGCTACGTCACGCTGGACATGTCGCCCGGCTATGGTTACACCGGCATCGTCATCGCCATGCTGGCCGCGCTGAACCCGCTGGGCGTGCTGGCTGCCAGTGTGCTGGTGGCGGGGGTGCTGGTCGGGGCCGACAGCATGAGCCGGGCGGTCGGTGTGCCTACTTACATTGCCGATGTGATGGTGGCGACATCGCTGCTGTCTGTGCTGGTGGCTACGCTGCTGACGCAGTACCGGGTGGTCCTGCAAAGGCGGGAGCCGTCAGTATGAAGTCATTGTGTACAAACTGCTTGGAAACAGTGACTACGCAAGGTAAAAGTCAGAAAACCTTCAACGCCTCTGCGTTAATGACCTGGTCGGCTCTCTCCCTGGATAATTGTTAAAAATAATGCCAAATATGCCTTCAGCCCCTGATTTACCTGCACAAGCAGCTATTGAATTCATAGCATCTGAGAGGAGCAACAAGGTATGAGCGAGCTGGTCGATATTCTGGCCAATGCCTCCTTCTGGACAGCAGTGCTGCGCATTGCGACGCCGCTGATCCTGGGCACGCTGGGCGTTTTGCTGTGCGAGCGCGCGGGTGTGCTTAACCTGGGCATTGAAGGCATCATGGTCGCTGGTGCATTCACTGGCTGGCTGACCGTGTATGGCGGTGCGCCGCTCTGGGCAGGCGTGGGCGTGGCAGCGCTGACGGGCGCGGTGTTTGGCCTGCTGCATGCGTTTTTAACCGTCAACCTGGCGCTGTCGCAGCATGTGACCGGGCTGGGTATCACGCTGCTGGCCAGCTCGCTGAGCTACTACGGCTACCGCGTCAGCTTTCCCAAGGTGGAGTCACCACCCACCATCACGCCGTTTGTGCCCATGCACTGGCTTGATGGCACCGGCCTGTCTGTTCTGGCCGCACAAACCCCCATGACCCTGCTGGCGCTGCTGCTGGTGCCGCTGCTGGCCTGGATGCTTTACCGCACGCCAGCGGGTCTGGCGATTCGCATGGTCGGGGAGAACCCGCAAGCGGCTGAAGGCCAGGGCGTGTCGGTTTCAGCCACGCGCACGGCGGCCATCGTGGCGGGCTCGGCGCTGATGGGTGTGGCGGGCTCGTTTTTGACGCTCTCGGCATTCAACGCCTTCTTTTTCAACATGGTCAACGGGCGCGGCTGGGTCTGTGTGGCGCTGGTGGTGTTTGCCTCATGGCGCCCTGGCAAGGCGCTGCTCGGTGCGCTGCTGTTTGCTTTTTTTGATGCCCTGCAACTGCGCCTGCAAACCGCAGGTCTGGTCGATGTTCCGTACCAGCTTTACCTGATGCTGCCTTATGTGCTGTCCATCCTGGCGCTGGTGCTGGTGGCGCGCAAGGCTGCCTACCCGCAGGCGCTGATGAAACCTTACCGCAAAGGAGAACGCTGACATGCTCGACCTCTTGATCACCAACGCCAGCTTGCCCGATGGCCGCACCGGCATGTCTGTGGCCGTGCAAGACGGCAAAATCACCAACGTCACTGAAGGCCCGATCACTGGCGCGCAGGCGAGCGAGATGGTCGATGCAGGCGGCTACCTGCTCAGCCCGCCGTTTGTCGACCCGCACTTTCACATGGACGCCACACTCAGCTACGGGCTGCCGCGTGTCAATGAAAGCGGCACGCTGCTGGAGGGCATCGCTGTGTGGGGCGAGCTGAAACCCACACTCAAAACCGACGCCATCATCGAACGCGCGCTGACCTACTGCGATTGGGCTGTGGCCAAAGGCCTGCTCGCCATCCGCAGCCACGTGGACACCAGCGACCCGAGCATGCTGGCCGTCGATGCGCTGCTGGAAGTCAAAAAACAGGTGGCGCCTTACATCGACCTGCAACTTGTCGCCTTCCCGCAAGACGGGGTGTTGCGCAGCAAAGGCGGCGTCGAGAATCTGAAACGCGCGCTCGACCGGGGCGTGGACGTGGTCGGCGGCATTCCCCACTTCGAGCGGACCATGAGTGAAGGTGCAGCCAGTGTGAAATTGCTGTGCGAGATCGCCGCCGAGCGCGGCCTGCTGGTCGATATGCACTGCGACGAGTCCGATGACCCGCTGAGCCGCCACATCGAAACCCTGGCGCTTGAAACCCAGCGCCTCGGGCTGCAGGGCCGCGTCAACGGCAGCCACTGCACATCCATGCACAGCATGGACAACTACTACGTCAGCAAGTTGCTACCGCTGATTGCCGAGAGCGGCGTCAGCGTGATTGCCAACCCGCTGATCAACATCACCCTGCAAGGCCGCTACGATACCTACCCCAAACGCCGGGGCATGACCCGCGTGCCCGAGCTGATGGCCGCCGGTGTCAACGTCGCCTTCGGCCACGACTGCGTGATGGACCCCTGGTATGGCATGGGCAGTGGCGACATGCTCGAAGTCGCGCACATGGGCCTGCACGTGGCCCAGATGACCAGCCAGAAAGGTATTCGCCAATGTTTTGATGCGGTGACGGTCAACGCCGCGAAGGTGATGCACCTGGAAGGCTATGGCATCGCACCGGGCTGTGATGCGAGCTTTGTGCTGCTGCAGGCGCGGGATGCGGTAGAAGCCATCCGTTTGCGAGCGAACCGGTTGAAGGTCTGGAAGAAGGGAGCGCTGTTGGCAGCAACCGCAGAGTCGGTGGCCAGCTTGCACCTGCCACAGCGCCCTTCGACCACCCGTTTCATGCCTTCAAGCCGACACCAGAAGTCACCGCTTTCATCTTGAAGACAACTGAGCGCTGGCACCTGTTGGCTGACGCCTGTTTCAGACAGATTCAAACGGGTTGAAAAGCGCGACCCCGAAATCAGAAAAGTCCGCCGTATTGCGCGTGACTACCTTCAATTGGTGGCAAATAGCCGTTGCGGCGATCATCGCGTCTTCATACAGCGTGTCAGAGCGCCGGTGCATGAGCTTTGCCCAAAGTCGAAAGGTCGCGGCCTCCATCGGCAACACGTTGTAAGACGTGGCCACCAGGTCGGCCCACTGCTCTATCTCAGCCGCCTTGGCCGCGTCCTGACCGCGTGTCAGTTCAATGCCCGCCTGAATCTCTCCAAGGCTGACAGCCGAAATGTGCAGATCGCCATCAGCCACCGACTCAAACCAAGCCAGCACTGCGCCATGCGGCCTGGGCCGACGCAGTTCAGAAATAACGTTCGTATCCAGCAGGTACATGGCTTACCCCAGCGGCGCAACCCGCCGCCTTCGGACTGCGCCGCGCGGCGGCACCAAAAATTCGGTGCGGGCAGCGCTTGAAAGCAGCAATGCCTTCAGCGAAGGCCTGGCCGCAGACTGCAGGCGTTTCCACTCGGCAGCGGGCACCAGCACAGCCGCTTCAGCGCCCCGACGCGTGACCATCTGCGGCCCGTCTGCCAGACAGGCATCAAGGAATTCACTGAAACGCGCTTTTGCATCCTGAACAGGCCATGTTTTCATTGCGATACTTTCGGTTCAACTGGTCATCTATCTGGTCATTCGTCTGATCATTTTAGATCACAATTAAGTGGATCGAGCCGGCTTTGCCGGGTCAGAACGGCATTTTCCTGCCGTGATGACAAGCGATGTTCAAGAAATAAAAAGTACATTTGAAGCCTGCCGATTCTTCAAAATACATATTTAGTGCCTGACCGAAAACCTCTGCTCCCCAATGAAAGATGGCCATTTTCCTTGACGAAGACTTCCCCAATTACTTCGAGTCCTTCGTTTTTACGTGCCCAAACTCCCAAAGACGGCCTTTTTAGGCAAATCTTCGTTCTTCGTTTTAGCTTGTTTTTGATGCAAAAAAAATAGCGACATTTCTGCTCTTTTGCTTATCCATCACCACTCTCAAACCATAA
>JBBRMH010000061.1:0-19470 GCA_038230935.1 Burkholderiales bacterium
CAGCGGCGGCTGGGTGGTTCGGCATTTGTCATCGGCAAACGGGCAGCGCGGCGCAAAACGGCAGCCCTGCAAGCCACTCATGGGCGTGGGCACCTGCCCTTCAATGGCGGCCAGCCTGTCCTGCTCCAGGTGCAGCTTCGGGATCGAGCCCAGCAGGCCAATCGTATAAGGGTGCTGCGGCTGCTCGAACAGGCGTGCCACGCTGGCGCGCTCGACAATGCGGCCGCTGTACATCACCACCACATCGTCGGCCAGCTCGGCAATCACGCCCAGATCGTGCGTGATCAGCATGATGGCGGTACCAGTTTCTTCACGCAGGGTGCGCATCAGCTCCAGCACCTGCGCCTGTATCGTCACGTCCAGCGCGGTGGTCGGCTCGTCGGCAATCAGCAGCGCAGGCTGGCTTGACAGGGCCATGGCAATCATCACGCGCTGGCGCATGCCGCCCGAGAGTTTGTGCGGGTACTCGTCAATGCGTCGCTCGGGCGACGGAATACGCACGCGCCGCAGCATTTCAATGGCGTGCAGACGCGCTGCTGCATGGTCCAGCTGGCTGTGGCAGCGTATGCCTTCAATCAGCTGGTCGCCAATCGTGAACGCCGGGTTCAGCGATGTCATGGGCTCCTGAAAAATCATGGCCATGCGGTTGCCGCGCAAGGCCCGCATTTCAGACGCACTCAAGCTGGCCAGGTCAACGCCGTCAAAGGTGATGGAGCCCGCTGCGATGCGGCCCTGACCCTTGGGCAGCAATCCCATGATGGACAGCGACGTCACGCTTTTACCGCAACCGGACTCGCCCACAATGCCCAGCGTGCGCCCGGCGGTGACTGAAAAACTGATGTCATCCACCGCCGTGAATTCACCGCCCTCGACCTTAAAGCGTGTCGATAGTCCGCGCACCTCAAGCAGGGCGTTCATACGGACGATCCAGAGATGCTTCTTCCATCGACGTTTTTACGCGCTGCATGAAAGCGTTCAATGTTCGCCTCAATCATGCTGCGGTCCACAATGCCCGACGGGTTCTCGCGGCTGGGCAGACACTCGACAAAGGGCTGGAAGCGCTCCAGGCTGACGTCGTACAAGCGGCGCAGTTCAAGCAGGGGCTCGGTGTGGTCATCGACCCGCAAATCAAGCGCCGGGTAGTCCTGCCCGCTGTACACCAGCAGCGCGGCGGCCTGCTTACCGCGCTTGTCACCGCCTGCTGCCTCGCCTGCAGCCAGGGCGGTGAGCAGCCGCTCGGCAAAAGGCAAATGCGCATTCGACGCATAGCTGTCAGCCGTGGCTTCTATGACCTGGGGGCCTTCAAGCATATTGCCCGCCACAGAAAACCCATCGCGCAAGGTGTGTCCGCACCAGTCAATGCAGCTGGCCCCGGTATGCGCCGCACCCCGGCCCTGATCATCGATCATGTGAAATTGCCGCATGGCACTGCCATCGTCTGTGGCCAGCAGTGCCGCCAGCAGCTCATTCGGATCGCGATGCTGTGCCATACCCGCAAGTGCAGGAGCCGCCAGCAGCGGGTTGACCAATGCCTGCGTGGCCAGCGCGCCCACATGGCTTTGGGCGTGAGGGCAAAGCGAGCCCACCGCAAAAAACTTGCTTGCAACAGCAACCCCGAAGGCACCACTAACGTCCCGTGCAACGATGGACCAGGTCATGAATTTTTCTCAACAGTATGCGAATTGGGTGGTGTAGCGGCGAGCACCTGGCTTGCCTTACCCGAGGGTAATGTCGTGTACGTATGAAGGTACTTAAAAATTTGTTACCGGGTTGTAACTATATCCATTTACCGAACGCCGCGTGTTCAAGGATGTGGCGAGAAATAAGTTCCCGAGTTTTTTCTGCCGGATTTGGGGGCGCTGCTTCGTTGCAAGCCGCTTGTGTGGCCCGCCCACACAGCGCACGTCTGCGCCTCACAGCGCATCAGGACTCCCCGGTCTGAACCGGGAAATCATTCCTGACCACATCCTTCAGAATTCTTTAAGACTTTCCGGGCAGACTCCACGCTCAATCACCCACCGCTACGCGCCGCCACCCTGAACGGTCAGCCATGACTGCCTGACCGGTTTGTGGCACACACTATTTTGGAGCGCCCGCCATGCTATCCACCACAATGGTTGCCTTCAAACGCCTGCTGCTGCCTGAATTGCTGCTGGCCAGTCTGGCGCAGGCAAGCGCGCCTGACGAAGTCGTCCAATGCACCACAGCCAGCCGAAACACCTGGGTCAGCGAGGCCATCATTCGTCAGAAATTTGGTGCCGACCAGTACATCAAAGTTATCTTCAAGGTCTCTCGCAGCAATTGCTACGAGTTCTACGCTATCGCCAAAGACGGCTCCATCGTCGAAGCCTATTACGACCCCGTTAGCACGGCGCTCGTGCGCTTTAGCAAAGTAGCGCCTGACGGTGGTTTTAAAGGCACCACTGCCGCTGCCAGCGCCGCCCAGACCTCCAGGCCGTCGCATGACGAAGCACCCATGTTGTTAAAACGCTAGCCATGCGCATTCTGCTTGCTGAAGATGATCTCCTGCTCGGTGACGGCCTGCGGGCTGGTCTGCGCCAGCTGGGTTTTCAGGTGGACTGGGTCCGGGACGGGCTGGCGGCAGAACGTGAAATCGCCGCTGGCGCTTACCAGGCCGCCGTGCTCGATCTGGGCCTGCCGCACAAGGACGGTCTGGAGGTGCTACAGGCCCTGCGCGCGCAAAGTCAACACCCCCATTCTGGTACTGACCGCCCGCGATGCCGTGCCAGACCGGATTCGCGGACTGAATCTGGGCGCTGACGATTACGTGGTCAAACCGGTGGACCTGCACGAGCTGGCCGCGCGCCTGCAGTCGCTGGTGCGTCGCGCCCACGGCCAGGTACAGCAGCAGCTTTGCCAGGGGCGACTGGTGCTTCAGCCCGATGCACGTCTGGTCAGTCTGGACGGCCAGGCCATAGCGCTGTCGCTGCGCGAATTTGACCTGCTGCACGCGCTGATGCTCAGTGCCGGACGCGTCTTGTCGCGCACCCAGCTTGAGCAACAGCTCTACAGCTGGGGCCACGAGGTGGAAAGCAATGCCATTGAAGTCCACATTCACCACCTGCGACGCAAGCTTTACCCCGAGGTGATCCAGACTGTTCGCGGCGTTGGCTATACCCTGGCGCGTCAGGCTGCGGCATGAAAAACGGCCTGCTCAACGCCTCACTGCAGGCCCGTCTGCTGGTCTGGGTGCTGGGCCTGGTCACGCTGGTCTGGCTCACGGCAGCTGCGTTGACCTGGTACGACACCCGCCACGAGATGGATGAACTGCTCGACGGGCACCTCGCCCAGGCCGCAGCACTTCTGGTCATGCAACAGGCGCAACCGGCTGACGAAGACAAAGCAGTCGCTGACGCACCGCTGCTGCACAAATACGCACCGCGTGTGGCTTTTCAGGTCTTTCACCAGGGGGTGCTGGTCATGCGTTCAGCCAACGTGGGCGATATGCCCATGTCAGTGGTCAGCAATGGCTTTAGCAGCACCCGTTTGGCCGATGCCAGCCGCTGGCGTGTTTTTGCCACGCGTGGGCTTGAGAACGATGTGCAGGTTTATGTCGCTGAACTGGAAAGTGCCCGCAGCGATATTCTGGGTGCGGTATTGCGCAGCCTGCTGTTGCCGCTGGCGTTTGCCTTGCCGCTGGTCGCGCTGGTTGTGTGGTGGGCGGTGCGCCGTGGCTTGCAGCCGCTGAGGCTTTTGAGCCATCAGCTGGGCCAGCGCAAGGCCCATGCGCTGGAGCCGGTACAGCTGGCCGATGTGCCAACGGAGATGAAGCCACTGGTGCAGTCGCTCAACGCGCTGTTGGAACGTATTGCCAGCATGATGGAGCTGGAACGCCGGTTCACGTCAGATGCCGCCCACGAGCTGCGCACACCGATTGCCGCGATTCGCGCCCAGGCGCAGGTCGCGCTGGGCGGGCTTTTGGTGATGGTTCAATGGCAAAAAAATAATGACACCCGTGCTGGCCGCCCTGACGGTAAAGGCAATTCACTATGAAAATAATAGCTGGCAGCGCAGGCAATCTGTGGGCTGAAGCCATAAAACACCATAAAACCCTGTGAATAGGGGTGGGGGGTGAAGACGTCAAGCCAGCGGCCTGCTGCCTGCAAGTCAGGCTCGCGACTGCTGCGAAAATAGCGCCATGAACCTTCAAAAAATTCTTGTACCGATTGCCGCTTTGACGGCTGTGGTGCTGGCTTATCGGTCTTACAGCTGGGCCGGCGTGGCTGCGGTGGCCACCGTGCTGGTGTTCTGGATCCTGCTGCACTTCAGCCGCATGATGCAGGTGCTCAAGCGCGCTGCAGCCAGACCGATGGGCTATGTGGACAGCGCCGTCATGCTCAACGCCAAACTCAAACCGGGCGCGACGCTGCTGCACGTGGTGGCCATGACGCGGGCACTGGGCGCGCTGCAGTCGGCCAAGGGTGAGCAACCCGAGGTGTTTCGCTGGACGGATGGCTCGCAGTCCCACGTGACCTGCACGTTTGTTGGCGGCAAACTCTCGCACTACGCGCTTTTCAGGCCAGCATCGCCAGATGCTTAGCCCGTAAAATCAAAAATTCACATTTTTCACCCACTACACAGGATCAGCATGTCTTCAGTACCCCCACAAGCCCCCTCCATGGAAGACCGCGACGGCAAAATCTGGATGGACGGCCAGATGGTCGAGTGGCGTGACGCCAAAATCCACGTCCTGACCCACACCCTGCACTACGGCTGCGGTGCGTTCGAGGGCGTGCGCGCCTACCACCTGGCCGACGGCAGCACCGGCATCTTCCGCCTCGAAGAGCACACCGAACGCCTGTTCAACAGTGCCAAGATTTTGCGTATGAAAATCCCCTTCACGCAAGAAGAAGTCATGCGGGCCACACTGGCTGTGGTGCGTGAAAACAAGCTGCCCAGCTGTTACATCCGCCCGCTGACCTGGATTGGCTCTGAAAAACTCGGCGTCTCGCCCAAGGGCAACAAAATCCATCTGATGGTCGCTGCATGGCCCTGGGGTGCGTATCTGGGTGACGAAGGTTTGCGGCGCGGCATTCGCGTGAAAACCTCCAGCTTCACGCGCCACCATGTCAACATCACCATGATCCACGCCAAGGCGGTGAGCAACTACACCAACTCGATCATGGCCAACATGGAAGCCACAGACGAGGGCTACGACGAAGCCCTGCTGCTGGACCCGCAAGGCTTTGTGTCTGAAGGTGCCGGCGAGAATGTATTTATCGTGCGCAAGGGCGTGGTCTATACGCCGGACTCCAGCGCCGGCGCACTCAACGGCATCACGCGCAACACCATCTTTTCAATCTGCCAGGACCTGGGACTGGAGCTGAAAGAAAAGCCGATCACCCGCGACGAAATCTACATTGCAGACGAAGCGTTCTTCAGCGGCACTGCAGCTGAAGTCACGCCGATTCGCGAGCTCGACCGCGTTGAAATTGGCAACCGGGGCGATGGCGGCTCACGCGGCCCGATCACTGAAAAGATTCAGGCGGCGTTTTTTGACATTGTCAATGGACGCAATCCAAAGTACGCGTCGTGGCTGGCCAAGGTATGACCACTTCTTCGCACATCGAGCTGCTGGCGTCTGAGCTGAACGAGCAGGGGGGTATTTTTTGCCCCAGCCCCAAAGCCCACATGAAAATCTGGAACAGCCACCCCAAGGTTTACCTGGATGTGGCACGGGAAGGTTCTGCCAAATGCCCGTACTGCGGGACTGTTTATGCATTGAAGGCGGGTGAGCATTTTCACTCGCATTGATATGGGCGCACTTGTCATTCGCGTGTATTGCTCGTAAATTTGCAGTGTATGGATAAATCTACAGTGTCGATTTTCGGCCCCACTCAGGATATTCACGCCTCACAGGTGTGCGCGCCGCTGCAACTCACAAATTCTGCGTTGTTTGAGGGGAACGCTCTCTCGGTGCTGCAAGCGTTGCCTGCGGAATCGGTGCGTTGTGTCATCACCTCTCCCCCTTATTGGGGCCTGCGAGACTATGGCATTGACGGCCAGATTGGACTGGAACCATCTCTGCCGCAGTTCCTCAACCGTTTAATCGCTATTTTCTCTGAGGTCAGGCGGGTGCTGACCGCAGATGGCACGCTTTGGCTGAATATCGGTGATGGCTACACCAGCGGTAATCGTGGTTACCGCGCAGCAGACAAAAAAAACCCCGCACGCGCGATGAGTTCACGACCGCCAACCCCTGATGGCTTAAAGCCCAAAGACCTTATTGGCGTGCCCTGGCGTCTGGCCTTTGCATTGCAGGACGATGGCTGGTTTTTGCGCAGTGATGTTGTCTGGAACAAGCCAAACGCCATGCCAGAGAGCGTCAAAGACAGGCCCATACGGTCTCATGAGTATCTTTTCATGTTGACCAAGTCTGAAAAATATTACTACAACCACTGGGCAGTGAAGGAAAAGACCGACGGCGGTGCCATGCGAAGCCGGCGTACTGTGTGGAATGTCAATACCAAAGCCTTTGCTGGTGCCCACTTTGCCACATTTCCTCCTGAGCTCATTCGTCCATGCGTGCTCGCCAGCACGCTTCCTGGGGATTTCGTGCTGGATCCTTTTTTTGGTTCAGGAACTGTTGGACTTGTAGCACGAGAGGAAAATCGCAGATATGTGGGTATAGAACTCAACCCGGACTATGTTCATCTGGCGGCAGCGCGACTTAACGGCGCGGACAGTCAGGTTTTTAAACTGGTAGCCAATGGGTAAGCCACTCAACCCTGGCAAGCCCGCATTCCAGTTAGCACCACCAAATTTGCAAATCGGTTTTGCGAATCGCCTTCTGGCGTTGAAGAAAACCCACTTGCAGCAGGCGTTGCTTGAGACCGTTTCCCGGTTGGATATCGTGGCTTTAGATGCGGAGGTTGCCCAGCTTGCTGCCTCCGATGGCTTGCGCACATTGGCAAAGTTCGGCTTGCGCGCCGAAACAGCCTTTGTATTGCCCACCGTACTGAAGACGCGCCCCACACTGTTGACGTACTACCGAACCCTGCTGGGTTATAGCCAGAAAGAGTTTTATAAAAGTGGCACAGGATTAGGGACATTTAAAAGCGCCGAAGAGACAGGTATTTTGTCAGCTGCAGCTGCCTCCCATTTGACTGAATTTTGCAAGTTCTTGAATCTGCAAATATCCATTTTGCTTGCAGGTTTGGAGGGCATTGATTTAAGTACCGGTTTCCTGAATGAATTAAGTCTTCTTTCTGTAGGACCCCAACTTCGCGGGGGCAACAACAACTTGCTGGGGCAAGCTGGTATTGCCGAGGTTTTTTCGCTCATTAAAGAGGCGGTTTCGCATTCCCGACATGAGATCGAAACTACCCGTATCACGCTCATCAATGCGGCAGGCCGCACGGTCTTGATTGAGGTGGCAGCTGATCCGGATATCGTCATTTCAGAGCAGTCACCCAGCCAGAATGACAGGCCACTCGTTGTGATTGAGGTGAAGGCCGGTAAAGACAAGTCAAACATTCACAACCGTATTGGTGAGGCCGAGAAAAGTCATCTGAAGGCCAAAGCGCGCGGGTTCACGCAGTTCTGGACCATTACCAACGTTGATCAGATACCGCTGGAAATTGCGTCACGGCAGTCGCCAACGACCGACCAGTTCTTTTCACTTTCAGAGTTGATGGATTTGACCTCTGCGACCAGAGGTGAATTTATGACGCGAGTCATTGAATTGACTGGATTGCCGGCTAAAAAAATGACACCTGTCAAGCGGCGTCAGAGTTGACCAACACCCTCGTCATCGCCCCCCAATGGATTGGCGACGCGGTGATGACCGAGCCGCTGCTGCGCCGACTGCACGCGCGCGGTGAACGCCTCACCGTCGGTGCCCTGCCCTGGGTGGCACCGGTGTACCGGGCCATGCCGCAGGTCGCAGAAGTCATTGAGTTTCCGTTTGCGCATGGCGGTTTGCAGCTCAAGGCCCGGCGCGCGATGGCCCGAGAACTCGAAGGCCGGTTTGACACTGCTTATGTGCTGCCCAACTCGCTGAAAAGCGCCTTGTTGCCGCTGCTGGCCAGCATTCCCCGGCGCATTGGCTACCTCGGTGAGGCGCGTGTCGGCCTGCTCACGCACCGGCTGAAAAATCCCAAAAAGAAACCCCCCATGGTGGCGTTTTATTCGGCACTCAGTGGCCAGGCGCACCTTGAAGCCGACCGGCCGCAACTGACTATCGAAGCTTCAGACATTGACGCGGCACTGGCGCAATTGAATCTGCAGCGCAGCGGCTACGTGGTGTTTGCGCCCGGCGCGGAGTACGGCCCGGCCAAACGCTGGCCCGCTGCGCACTTTTCGGAACTGGCCGCCCGGCTGACCCTGCCCGTGGTGCTTTTGGGTTCTGGCAAAGAGGCCGCGCTGTGCGATGCGATTGCCGCACCGGTCAATGCCGCGCGCGCTGGTCAGTGCATCAACCTTGCAGGAAAAACGACGTTAGCCCAGGCGCTGTATGTGATAGCTGCTACCAAAAGCATAGTAAGCAATGATTCGGGCCTGATGCATGTTGCGGCTGCTTTTGGCGTACCACAGGTCGCGATTTTTGGCTCCTCCAGCCCGCTGCACACCCCACCGCTCAATGACAAGGCCGCCGTTCTGTGGCTGAAAACCGATGCCAGCTACCAGCCGCCGCTGGACTGCGCGCCCTGCTTTGAGCGTGAATGCCCGCTGGGTCATACGCGGTGTCTGAATGACGTTTTGCCGCAGCGGGTGCTGGACGCGCTTGGCGGTTAGCTGAATCTGATTAGCGGCCAGGACTGCGCAGGCAACAAAAGCGGTTTCTAAACCGCTGATCCTGCGGCTTTCAACGCCGCAATTTCTGCCTCGGTATAACCCACCTCTGCCAGCAAGGCATCGGTGTGCTCGCCCAGCTGCGGCGGGTTGCTGCGCAGGCCGGGGCGTTCGCCGCCCAGTGTGATCGGCATCAAAGGCACCCGCGTTGTGCGTCCGTCGTTCAAAATCATGGGTGCCAGACCGCCCGTGGCCAGCAGGTGCGGGTCATCAAACAAATCCTCTGGCCGCGTGATCGGTGCAAACGGCAAGCCGTGTTGCTCGAACACACCACCCAGCTCGACAGCGCTGAAAGCCTCCATGTGGGCGCGCAGTACCGGCATCAACCAGTCTCTGGCACGCACCCGGTCATTGTTGGTAACCAGCCTCGGGTCAGCCAGCAACGCTGCCAGCCCGAAAGCCGTGCAAAACACCCCCCACTGCGAGTCGCTGACCACTGCCAGAAAAATCTGCCCGCCATCCTTGACAGTGAACACGTCATAAATGCCCCAGGCAGAAATGCGGCTGGGCATGGGCGCGGCAGGCGCACCTGTCACCGCAAACTGCATCATGTGCTGGGCCACCAGAAACACATTGTTTTCAAACAGGGCGGATTGCACTTCCTGACCTTTGCCGGTGCCAGTGGTCGGGTGGTCACGCTGCGCGAGTGCAGCCATGGCACCGAGGGCACCAAACATGCCGCCCATGATGTCGTTCACGCTGCTGCCTGCGCGCAGCGGGTCGCCTTCACGGCCTGTCATGTAAGCCAGGCCGCCCATCATTTGCACCACTTCATCGAGCGCAGTGCGGTGGTCGTACGGGCCGGGTAAAAAACCCTTGTGGCTGACATAAATCAGCCGTTCATTGAGCTGGCGCAGCGTGGCATAGTCCAGCCCCAGCCGGGCCATGGTACCGGGCCTGAAGTTTTCGCTGACGATGTCGGCGGTGGCAATCAGCCGCAGTGCGGCCTCCTTGCCTTGCGCGGTGTGAAGGTCCAGCGCAATGCTTTTTTTATTGCGGTTAAACAGCGCAAAAAAACCGGCTCCCGAGCCAATCAGCCGGCGGGTGTTGTCACCCTCAGGCGGCTCGATCTTGATGACTTCCGCCCCCAGATCAGCCAGCACCATGCCGCAGGTCGGACCCATGACCATGTGGGTGAACTCAACGACACGCAGGCCGGCGTAAGGCAGGTTTTCAGGGCTCATGGGGCGAAAGCTTTTCGGCTGTTGTGGGGCAAGGGTGACGGCATGGGGCCGAAGTGTTTCGGTTAGCCCTGATTATCAGGATGCAGGGCGCCCATCCTGGCAATCATTTCGTCCGTGGGCTGTTGCATCTCCATATTTGCTCCACAGTTGGTGGGCATAGTCACCTTCACCCACTTTTTGAAGGAGATCGGACATGCATTCAACACAGCCAGCGCCCCGTACACCAAAACGCCTTGCAGGGGCTGTATGTTTAGGACTTTCCCTGCTGTTTGCAGGCTGTGGCGGCGGTGGCGATACAGCGCCGCTGGCAGGCACAGCCCCTGCTCCTGTCCCCATCGCGGCAGCCGCACCCAGGCCTGCGCCACCCGCGCTACCCACGCTACCTGTCCCGCCTGCCCCCAGACCTGTCCCACTGGTGCCCGGTGACCGGGCCACGCTGGGGCAGCTGATTTTTACCGACCGTAACCTGTCTGAGCCGCGCGGTACGGCCTGTGTGGCCTGCCACCAGCCCAACACGGGCTTTGCGGGCAACAATGGCTCGCTCATTGGCGTGGCCATCGGCAGCAAGCCAGGCTCGATTGGCCTGCGCAACGCCATGACCAACGCCTACACCGGCTTTATCCCTGCCTTTGAATTCAAAACCAGCGCACTGGAGACAGAAGCCGCAGGCGGTCACTTCTGGGATGGCCGGGCCGACACGCTGCCGCTGCAGGCATTGGGGCCATTTTTAAACCCGCTGGAGATGAACAACCCGGACCGAAAAAGCGTGGTTGACAAAATTGCGGCATCTGCCTACGCGCCTTTGTTCAGGCAAGAGTTTGGCGCTGCCATCTTCAGCAACACTGACGATGCCTTCACCCAGATCGGTCTGGCCATCGAGGCCTTTGAACGCTCGACAGCGCTGCAGTCCTTCAGCTCCAAATACGATGCCGTGGTGCGCAAGCAGGCCAGCTTCACACCGCCTGAGGCGCGCGGCATGGCGCTGTTTGCAGATGCAGCCAAGGGCAACTGCGCAGCCTGCCACCTCATGAACCCCGACAGCGGCAAACCCGAAGATTCGCTGTTTTCAGAGTTCACGTACTACGCCACGGGCATTCCGCGCAACATGGCCATTCCCAGAAATGCGGACCCGTCTTTTTATGACCTGGGTCTGTGCGGCCCCGAGCGAGTCGCACCCCTGCTACCCGCCAACGTGCTGCCGGGCGTGACGATTGAAAACTTCTGCGGCAAGTTCCGCATGCCAACGCTGCGCAATGTGGCCGAGCGCCCGGCCTTCATGCACAACGGCTTTTTCAGGGACCTGCGGGACGTGGTGCGCTTTTATGCCAACCGCAAAACCAGCTCGACCAGCAACGACCTGCCCGCCCAGTACCAGGCCAATATAGAAAAAGTCAAAGCACCGTTTAACCGCGCAGCCACCGCAGGCCCGGCGCTGACCGAGCCTGAGATCAACGACATCGTGGCGTTTTTACGCACCCTCAGTGACGGTTACCGCACGCCTTTGATGGCCGCTACAGGCACAGCCCCCTAAGATAGCCCGATGCGATTTGCCCCACTGCCCAGGCTACCCAGGTTACGTATTGCGCACCAGCTTTCACTGCTGATTGCTGCAGCCGTGGCGCTGGCGGTGCTTTCGGTCGGGGCCTTGAGTGTGTGGAACCTGCGCAGCGGCTTTCTGGACTATTTGCAGCTGCGCGATGAAGACCAGCTGACGCGCCTTGTCAAACTGGTAGAGCAGCGCGCTGCAACTGATGCCAGCATGGACTGGCTGCGCGACAACCGGGAGGCCATTCGCACGCTGATGGACGAGTTCAACGGCAATCCGGCACGCAATTCCTCAGGTAGCCGCCCGCCCGGTGCGCCGCCGCGTTTTGACCGCCCACCACCGCGTGACGACGAGCCTGGCCGACCAACACCACCACCACAACCACGTCAGCAGCCACCTCCCCCGCCATCGGACAACTTCGGCCAGCGCGTGCTGATCACCGACAGCGAAGGCTTTCGCCTCGCAGGCCGCGAGGCCCCGCCGGGTGTGCGCCGCACGGTGCGCGCCGTCAAGGTCAATGGCGTTGAGGTCGCGCACATTGAACTGGCTGCCGAGCCGGAACCCGAAGGGCTGGACGCGCGCTTTTTGCAGCGTCAGTACACCGGCCTGGCGGTGGCCGCGCTGGGCACCCTGGCATGGGCCGTATTGACGGCCTGGATCGTGGCGCTGCGCTGGAGCCGGCCGCTGCAGACCCTGCAACTGGCCAGCCGCGATATTGCAGCGGGCAAACGCCCGCGCAAGCTGCAGCCCACTGGCGCGCTGGAGATTGCCCAGCTGATGGAGGGCATCAACCGCATGGCCGCCGAGCTGGCACGGCTGGAAGACGCGCGCCGCCTGTGGATTGCACAAATCTCGCATGAACTGCGCACACCGCTGGCCGTGTTGCGCGGTGAGATCGAGTCGATTGAAGACGGTGCACGCCAGCCGACAGCTGCAGTCATGGCCAGCCTGCGCGAGGAAGTGCTGCAACTGACCCGCCTGGTCAATGACCTGCACACCTTGTCGGTAGCCGATGCAGATGGCCTGCGCTGCGATTTCACCCACGGCAATGCACACACGGCAATGCACACACGGCGTTGCTGCGCGTGGCTCAGCGCTTTGCCGAGCTGGCGCGCCAGCGCGGCCTGAAGCTGCACATGCCGCCCGGCGATAGCCCGGCCATTGTCGTGTGCTGGGACTTTGGCCGCATTGAGCAGCTGCTGGGCAACCTGCTCACCAACAGCCTGCGCTACACCGACGCCCCCGGCGAGGTCATTCTCAATTGGAAAATTGATAGCACCCAAGCCAATGGCAGCTTGCCACAGCAGCTGGTTTTGTCAGTAGAAGATAGCGCGCCCGGCGTAAACCCAGCGGATTTGCAGCAGCTGTTTGAGCCCCTGTTCCGGGCCGACAAAGCGCGCCAGCGCGGCACCCGCTACGGCGACGCGTATGGCAACGCGTATGGCAGCGGGCTGGGCCTGGCGATTGTGCGCAGTATCGCCCAGGCCCACGGCGGCACAGTGGCCGCCAGCGCATCGGCACGCGGCGGCTTGTTGCTGTGTGTTTATTTGCCATTGCAGGCTGACCTGATACTGGCTACTGCCTGAGCCGCCCCGCCCGTGAACACCCCGCAAGCCAGCACCCCGCGGCGCATTCTGGTGGTTGAAGACGACGCCAAAATTGCCGACATGCTGACCAACTACCTGCACATGGCCGGCTACGCCACCGAGGTGTGTGGCAATGGGCTGCAGGCTGTGGCCAGCATACAAAGCCATGCGCCCGCGCTGGTGCTGCTTGATCTGATGCTGCCCGGCCTGGACGGCGTGGCCGTGTGCCAGGCGGTGCGGCAGTTCTCCAGTATGCCCATCATCATGGTGACGGCCCGGGTCGATGAGATTGCCCGCCTGCTGGGGCTGGATACCGGTGCCGACGACTACATCTGCAAACCCTTCAGCCCGCGCGAGGTGGTGGCCCGCATCAAAGCCCTGCTGCGCCGTGCCGAGGGCGCGATGGATGCAGCCTCCAGCAACGCCAGTGCGCCCGGTGCAGCGGCTTTTCAGGTCAACGAGGCGGCTCAGACCATCCGCTGGGCTGGCAAGCCACTGGGACTAACGCCGGTGGAGTTCAGGCTGCTGCGTGCCCTGCTGCTGCGCCCCGGCCAGGTGCTGGCACGGGCACGGCTGCTCGACAGCCTGCACCCAAGACCTGCGCGACACCAGCGACCGGGCCATCGACAGCCATGTCAAAAACCTGCGCCGCAAGCTGGAGCAAGCCGGGGCAGGCGATGCCGGGATTGCATCGGTCTATGGCGTGGGCTACCGGCTGGATTTACCAGGCTGACTTTCTGGCGGGCCTTTGCTGGCATTTTGGTGCACCAATGACCTGCACATGAGGTGTGGATCAATTCATTTCACTCAAGCAAATACACAAGCCAGTATCCAATAAAATCAGTGGATGGATAAACCCCACGCCACCCCAGACCCTGAGCCGCCCTCAAACATCCAAGCCGTCCTGTTCGACGCTTACGGCACGCTGTTTGACGTGTACAGCGTAAGCCTGCTGGCCGAGCAGCTGTTCCCCGGGCAGGGCCAGGCCCTTGGTGTGCTCTGGCGGGACAAACAGATTGAATACACCCGGCTGGTCACCACCAGCAAGCGCGGCCCCAGCCGCGAGTCGGTGTACCAGCCGTTTTGGCAACTGACCCGCGCTGCGCTGGTGTTTGCTATCAAAAAAATAGCTGTCAGCGACCAGAAACTATGGGCAGAAGCCGTATTTGATGCACATTACGGCGTGCAGGTCGGGCAACTGATGAACCAGTACCGGCATTTGACTGCTTTTCCTGAAAACCGCGAGGTATTGGCCACGCTCAAGGCCCAGGGCATAGCCACTGGTATCTTGAGCAATGGCGATGCAGCCATGCTGGGCGCAGCCGTCCAGTCCGCCGGTCTGGCTGATGTGCTTGACCACATCATCAGCGTTGACCCGCTGCGCAAGTACAAAACCGACCCCGATGCCTATGCGCTGGGCGAGCAAGCCTGTGGCCTGCCCGCCAGCCAGATCGCTTTTGTCAGCTCCAACAGCTGGGACGCCTTGGCTGCCACCTGGTACGGCTACCAGACGCTGTGGGTCAACCGCGCCAACGCGCCTTTTGAAGAGCTGGGCACCCAGCCGGTACGCACTGGCAGCAGCCTGCGCGACGTGCTGTCGTTTTTCTGATTTTCAGTTTTTTATTTTTATTTCCAGTTTTTTGAACCCTGACGGAGCCCCCAGATGACCCCACGCACCCCCATTTTTAACCTGCAAGTTGCCAGCAACCTCAAAGCGTTCATTGACGACAAGGTGCTGCCCGGCACTGGCGTGAGCACTGATAATTTCTGGAAAGGTTTTGACGCCATCGTCACTGACCTGGCCCCGAAAAATATCGCTCTGCTGGCCGAGCGCGACCGCCTGCAAACCGAGCTGGACAGCTGGCACAAGGCCCACCCCGGCCCGATTGCCGACATGAAGGCCTACCGCGCCTTTCTCACGGAAATTGGCTACCTGGTCCCCTCACCCGACCACGTGACCGCCACCACCACCAACGTCGATGACGAGCTGGCGCTGCAGGCCGGGCCACAGCTGGTGGTGCCGATCCTGAATGCCCGCTACGCCCTGAACGCCGCCAACGCGCGCTGGGGCAGTTTGTACGACGCGCTGTATGGCACCGACGTGATCCCGGAGACCGAGGGCAGCGACAAAGGCAAGGGCTACAACCCCGCGCGCGGTGCCAAGGTCATCGCCTACGTACGCAACGTGCTTGACCAAGCCGCGCCGCTGGCTGCTGGCTCCCACAAGGACGCTGTGCTCTACAGCGTAACTGGCGGCCAGCTGGTGGTCATGCTCAAAAACGGCACAGCCACCGGGCTGAAGAACCCCGCGCTTTTTGTGGGCTACCAGGGCGCTACCGACACACCTTCGTCGATTCTTCTGAAGCACAACGGCAACCACCTTGACATCCGCATCGACCGCAGCACCGTCATCGGCAAGGATGATGCCGCTGGCATCAGCGATCTGGTGGTGGAAGCGGCCCTGTCCACCATTCTGGACCTGGAAGATTCCGTAGCCGTGGTGGACGCCACGGACAAGGTGGCAGCTTATGCCAACTGGTTAGGCATTTTGCAAGGCACCCTGACCGAACAGGTGGAAAAAGCGGGTAAAACCTTTACCCGTGGCCTGAACCCTGACCGCGAGTACACCCGCCCGGCAGGCGGCATGCTCACGTTGCCTGGCCGCTCATTGATGTTCCTGCGCAACGTGGGCCACTTGATGACCAACCCCGCCATCCTGTACACGTCCGAAGACGGAACGCTCCAGGAAATCCCCGAAGGTATTCTGGATGCAGTGGTGACCACAGCCATTGCCATGCATGACCTCAAGCGCAAGGACTTGCCAGGCATCAAAAACTCCCGTAAGGGTTCGGTCTATATCGTCAAGCCCAAAATGCATGGCCCCGCTGAAGTGGCGTTTGCCGCAGAGCTGTTCAGCCGGGTCGAGGCGATGCTGGGCCTGCCCGAGAACACCGTCAAGCTGGGCATCATGGATGAAGAGCGCCGCACCAGCGTCAACCTCAAGGCCTGCATTGCCGCAGCCACTGCCCGCGTGGCTTTTATCAACACCGGTTTTTTAGACCGCACGGGCGACGAAATGCATACCGCCATGCAGTCGGGCGCCATGATGCGCAAGCCGCTCATGAAGAACTCCAACTGGCTGCGCGCCTACGAAATGAGCAACGTGCAGATTGGCCTGGCCTGCGGACTGCGTGGCCGCGCCCAGATCGGCAAGGGCATGTGGGCCATGCCCGACCTGATGGCCGACATGATGAAACAAAAGATCGTTCATCCACAAGCCGGTGCCAACACCGCCTGGGTGCCCTCACCGACAGCCGCCACACTGCACGCCCTGCACTACCACCAAGTCGATGTCGCGGCGCTGCAAAAGAGCATGGAGACCTTCGTCAACGAGAGGAAATCACTGGCGATGGAAGAAAACCTGCTGGACGCCATTTTGCAAATCCCCACCGCGCTGGTGCCGTTCTGGACCGAAGCCGAAACCCAGGCCGAGCTCGACAACAACGCCCAGGGCATTCTGGGCTACGTGGTGCGCTGGATCGACCAGGGCGTGGGTTGCTCCAAGGTGCCCGACATCCACAACGTCGGCCTGATGGAAGACCGCGCCACCCTGCGCATCAGCAGCCAGCACATGGCCAACTGGCTGCTGCACGGCGTGGTGACCAAAGCGCAGATCACAGAAACTTTTGAGCGCATGGCGGGTGTGGTCGATGCCCAGAACGCGGGCGACCCCTTGTACAAACCGATGGCCGGGCATTTCGATACCTCGATGGCGTACATGGCAGCGACCGACCTGGTGTTCAAAGGCCTGGAGCAGCCCAGTGGCTACACCGAGCCGCTGCTGCATGCGTGGCGGTTGAAGGTCAAGGCTGCGGCGTAAAGCCCAACCTCAAACAACATGCGCCGGGTGATTCAAGAATGGGGCGCTGCACCAGCCATTGGCAGCGTCACCACAAAAGACGCGCCACCGCCCACGCGGCCCTCGCACCGTACCGTGCCGCCATGGCGCTCGCAGATCGACTTGACCAGCGCCAGCCCCAGCCCGACGCCGCCTTCGCGTTCGCTGGCACCGGGCAGGCGGTAAAACTTCTCGAAAATGCGCTCACGCTGGGCCAGCGGCACACCAGGGCCGCGGTCATTGACCGTGATCACAGCCATGGCCTGGCTGCCAGTGCCGGTTTGCGAGAGTTCCAGACTGATCGCACCCGTGCTGTAACGCCTGGCATTTTCAAGCAGGTTGCGGATCAGGCGTCGCAGCAGGCGCGGTGAGCCTTGTACTGTCAGGCTGTGGCCTGTGGCGTCAGCGCCTTGGCCGACCTGAAGCTCGGCGCTGAGTTCTGCGTGAACGCGTGCGCACTCTTCAGCTGCCAGTCCGGTCAGGTCCAGCGTCTCAAAAGGCTCGGCATCCGACTGGCGGGCGTCCAGTCGGCTGGCCAGCAAAATCTCGTCGATCAGCTGGTCCAGCTCGTGGATGCTGCGTGAAATTTCTTCCTTTTGCTTCTGTACCATCTCCAGCGAAGGCAAAGACGACCGCAGCGCTGGGCCGCCCCAAACAAGGTCAGCCCCCTCGGGGGGCAGCGAGGACACACCAGCAGAAAGCGTGGGGGCTATTAATTCCAGACTCATGCGGATGCGCGCCAGCGGCGAGCGCAACTCGTGCGATGCATTGGCCAGCAGGGCCTTGTGTGAGTTCATGAGTGTTTCAATGCGCTCGGCAGCGTTGTTGAAGTCAGCGGCCAGAAAAGCCACTTCATCGTGGCCGCTGCTATTGACGCGGGTCGATAAATCACCCGTACCCCAGCGCTCAACACCGCGCTGCAGTGCCTCCAGCCGCAGTGTCAAACGCCGGATCACGGGGTAAGCCCCGAGTGCCACGGCCAGCCCGACGATGACCAGCATCCAGCCAAAGCTGAACGGTGCGCGTGCCCATGCGCCAGACGGCGGCTGCCTGGGCCGTGGCAGTATCAGCTTGAAGGCCTGCCCATCGGTGGTGGTGACATCAAACTCCAGCCCGTCGCCCATCTTGCGGTCTGCCCGGGTCTGCGCTGTGCCAATCACCTCGCCTGCCATGTTGTGGACCAGTACCTCGTGTATGGGCAGCTGGGGTGGCTCCCGCGTGATGTGCCAGGAGGCACCGACCAGAAACGTCAGCACGACCACCGTAGCCACCACCGCCAACCAGATTCGCACATACAGGTGCGCCGTCAAACGCGCCCAGCCTGGAAGCATCAGTCTTGCTGCTTGGCAAACACATAGCCCACGCCACGCACCGTGAGGATGCGCTTGGGGTCTTTGGCGTCCAGCTCGATGGCGTTGCGGATGCGGCCCATGTGGACATCAATCGAGCGGTCAAAGGCTTCGAGTTCACGCCCGCGCACCGCTTCCATGATCTGGTCTCTGGAGAGCACGCGCCCAGCACGTTCGGCCAGTGTCACCAGCAGGTCAAACTGGTAAGACGTGAGGTCGCACAGGCTGCCCGTCACGCTCACCGTGCGCGCATCGCGGTCAATTTCCAGCGAGCCAAAACGCATGACCTTGTGGGTGCCGCCTGCCACGCTGCTGGCGTCGCCCCCCCGTCGCAGCACCGCGCGTATGCGGGCCAGCAGCTCACGCGGCTCAAAGGGTTTGGGCAGGTAGTCATCAGCCCCGATCTCCAGGCCCACGATGCGGTCCATCGGGTCGCCCTTGGCTGTGAGCATGAGCACAGCGGTGTTGGCCTGCTCGCCACTGGTGCTGCTTTTGGCCTTGATGCGGCGGCACACTTCCAGGCCGTCCATGTCCGGCAGCATCAGGTCCAGAATGACCAGGTCCGCCGGGCTGGACTGCAGCGCTGCAAGGCCACTCATGCCGTCAGCAGCGTGGGTAAAACCATAGCCCGACTGACGCAGGTACTCCCCCACCATGCTGGCCAGGCGGGTGTCATCTTCAATCATCAAAAGTTGCTGTTGGGTCATCTCTGAATACTCCTTGTACTGCGGCAAGTGTGCTTGTCGCTTGCGTAAAGCTGGGGTAAATGCGGGGTGGGTTCGGGAGTGGGTTCGGGAGCGGGTTCATTCAACGCAGAGGCGCAGAGAACGTAGAGGGCCGCAGAGGTTTTTCTTTAATAAAGGCAATGATTTCCCTTCTCTTGCTCCTCTTGCTCCTCTTGCTCTGCGTTCTCTGCGCCTCTGCGTTAAAAGTCTTCGTGTCCTTTTTGCTGCGGTGCCTGCATGCGTGAAGCCAGCCACACCAGCACCAGCACCGGCAAGCCCAGCACGGCAGTCGCCGTGAAAAAATGGCTGTAGCCAAAAGTGTCCACATACTTGCCCGAATAGCCCGCCAGAAACTTCGGCAGCAGCAG
>JBBRMH010000062.1:0-19342 GCA_038230935.1 Burkholderiales bacterium
AACTCCTGGCGCTCCACCTCGAACCAGATCTCCGACGCATAGCGGATGAAGATCGGCGTCTCGGCAACAGTGCGCATACCGGGATCATACGGCAATGCCGTACCAAGAGCAAGCACGTCAGCTAAGCGTCTCAGATGAGGGCTAACATAATGTAGCCGAGCGCCTATCCTGGACAATCCAAGCTAGACGACGAAATAAACTGGGCTAGCCATCACCCAAAGCCTTTTCCAACACGCTGAAAAGCCGCTTGTGGCCTCGCGCTAAAGACAGTAAACTGTATACAAATACAGTATTGGTGTCACCCATGAAATCCGTCTCCTATATTCCCCAATCGGCCCGGTTGCTGGATCAACTTCGGGAGGTTTTGCGTTACAAACACTATAGCCTTCGAACCGAAGAGGCTTACGTGTACTGGGCGAAATTTTTTGTTCGTTGGCATGGGCGCAACGGCCAGGTGCGCCACCCGCGTGACATGGGGGCGGCTGAGGTTCAGCAGTTTTTGTCCATGCTGACCACGCAGCGCAACGTGTCGGTGTCCACCCACAATCAAGCGCTGAGTGCCGTGCTATTTTTGTACCGCGAGGTCTTGGGCGTACAGTTGCCCTGGTTGGATGATTTGCAGCGCCCCACGCGCCCCCGGCGTATTCCATCAGTGCTGACCACCGCCGAGGTGGCGGCATTGTTCAAGACCATGACAGGCGTGGAATTGTTGTTGGCCAAGCTGCTTTACGGCACCGGCATGCGGTTAAACGAGGGGCTGCGTGTGCGGGTCAAAGATGTGGACTTTGACCGGCGGGTGTTGGTGGTGCGTGAGGGCAAGGGCGGCAAAGACCGGGTGGTGATGTTGCCGCACACGCTTGAAGCGGCCTTGAAGGCCCAGATGGTACAAGCCCGTACATTGTGGGAGCATGATCGTCAACAACATCAGCCGGGTGTAGAGGTACCCGATGCCCTGGCCACCAAATACCCCGATCTGGGGCAGCGCTGGGGCTGGTTCTGGCTGTTTCCCTCGCCCAAGCTGTCAGTTGACCCGCGCTCCCGCATTGAGCGCAGACACCATTTGTACGAGGAGCGGCTGCAGCGCGCCATCAAGCTGGCATGCGCCGCAGCACAAATTTGCAAGCCGGTATCCGTTCACACGCTGCGTCACTCCTTTGCCACCCATTTGCTGCAGGCCGGCACTGACATCCGGACGGTACAAGAGCTGCTCGATCACAGCGATGTGTCAACCACCATGATTTACACCCACGTACTGAAGGTCGCGGCAGGCGGCGCGGCCTCGCCATTGGATTTAATTTTGTCGGTTCAGTGACTGCTTTGTGGGAAATGTGCAAATGACCGATCTCTGCCAGAAGCAGTCGGACGCTCCACTTGTCTACGACTTTAGAAAACGTTGTTTAAATTCCATCGTCTGCAAACCCGTATGAACGCTTGGTTGACGTTGACAACTTTCATAAAGTGGTTCCAGCTTTAATTCCACGCAATATCAGGATGGGCATGGCAGTTAAAATCAAAGACACGCAGCAGGCCGATTCAGCGCCTGCATCACGCTTTTGCGTGTCTTTAATTCAACTCGACAGCCCACTTTCCAGGCCTTTCACGTGACCCTGCACCTGACGACTTTTGAGGGCGAGCCTTGCGGCATCAATGCCCTGAGCGACTTTCGCGCCCAACGCCTGCTCTCACAACTTCAAACCATCGACGCCAGAATCAATAGCGTTACCGCCCGCTTTGTGCACCTGGTCGCCACCGATGTCCCCCCCTCAGACGCTGAAAAAAAACAGCTCGCGGCGCTGACGACTTACGGCGAGCCTGGCCCCGCAGCCACTGCCAAACTGGCAGATACCGCTTTGTTCATCGTGTCGCCACGCTTTGGCACCGTCTCGCCCTGGGCATCCAAAGCCACAGACATTGCCCACAACTGCGGCCTGGCCGTCAAGCGAATTGAGCGCATAACCGAATACCGAATTGCCCTGAAATCAGGCTTGGCGGGGTTCTTTGGCAAGTCTGCGCTAACCGATGCCCAGCGCGACGCAGTAGCCGCGCTGCTGCATGACCGCATGACAGAAAGCGTGATGTTTGACCGGGCGCAGGCATCAAGCCTTTTCACCGAACTGCACGGCGCAGCCCTGCAAAGCATTGACGTACTGGCAGGTGGCAAGGCCGCACTGGCGTCTGCCAACACCGAGTTCGGGCTGGCCCTGGCGGGCGACGAGATGGACTACCTGGTGGCTGCATTCACCCAGCTCAAGCGCAACCCGACCGATGTCGAGCTGATGATGTTTGCGCAGGCCAACAGCGAGCATTGCCGCCACAAAATCTTCAATGCCGACTTCACCATTGACGGCGCACGTCAGGACATGAGCCTGTTTGGCATGATCCGCAACACCGAAAAGTGCAACCCGCAGCACACGGTGGTGGCGTACTCGGACAACGCCTCGGTCATGGAAGGCTCGAAAATTCAGGTTTTTAATGCCAAATCGGCCTCTAGCGCAGGAAATACGTGCGCTGGCAGCTATCAAACTTATAGCGTCACTGATGACGTCCTGATGCATGTGCTGATGAAGGTTGAGACCCACAACCATCCCACGGCGATCTCGCCTTTCCCCGGTGCCTCCACGGGCGCAGGCGGCGAGATTCGAGACGAGGGTGCCACCGGGCGCGGCTCCAGACCCAAAGCGGGTTTGACGGGGTTCACCGTGTCCAGATTGTTTGATGGCGGCTATGGCAAACCAGCACACATCGCCAGCCCGCTGCAAATCATGACGGAAGGCCCGCTGGGCGGTGCGGCGTTCAACAATGAGTTTGGCCGACCCAACCTGAATGGCTATTTCCGCGAATACGAGCAAACCGTCGCGGGCCAGCGCTGGGGTTACCACAAGCCCATCATGATTGCAGGCGGCGTCGGCACGATTGATGCCGGGCTCACCAAAAAGATACTTTTCCCGGCGGGCACGCTCTTGATTCAGCTCGGCGGTCCCGGGATGCGCATCGGCATGGGTGGCAGTGCAGCCAGTTCCATGGCCTCAGGTGCCAACGCGGCACAGCTGGACTTTGATTCGGTACAGCGCGGCAATCCGGAAATCGAGCGACGTGCGCAAGAGGTCATCAACCAGTGCGCGCAGCTCGGTGCTAACAACCCGATTCTGGCGATTCATGATGTGGGCGCAGGTGGCTTGTCAAACGCTTTCCCTGAACTGGTCAATGACGCAGGCCGGGGCGCGCGCTTTGACTTGCGTGCCGTGCCGCTGGAAGAAAGCGGCCTTTCTCCGAAGGAAATCTGGAGCAACGAAAGCCAGGAGCGCTACGTCATGGCGATTGCGCCCGAGTCGCTGGCGCTGTTTCAGGCGTTTTGCGAGCGCGAGCGGTGTCCGTTTTCGGTGGTGGGCGTGGCGACTGAAGAGCGGCAATTGATCGTCACAGATGAAGCATGTAGTGGCCCTCCCTATCAGCCGGGGCCGCAGAACCGGCTTAGCCGGGCTGCAGGCGCAGCGGCCCCCTCGGGGGGCAGCGCAGTACGCGAAGCGACAAGCGTGGGGGCTCCGGTAGATATGCCGATGGATGTGTTGCTTGGCAAACCCCCCAAAATGCACCGCGACGTTAAAACCGTCACGCACATCATCAAACCCATCGACCTGACCGGCATTGATCTGCAAAAAAGCTGTATCGACGTGCTCAGCCACCCGACCGTCGCCTCCAAACGCTTTTTGATCACCATTGGCGACCGCACCGTGGGTGGCCTCACGCACCGTGACCAGATGGTCGGCCCGTGGCAAGTGCCGGTGGCTGACTGCGCTGTGACGCTGGCCGACTACCAGGGCTTTGCAGGCGAGGCCATGAGCATGGGCGAGCGCACGCCGCTGGCCGTTGTCAATGCCGCCGCGTCAGGTCGCATGGCCGTGGGCGAAGCCATCACCAACCTGCTGGCCGCGCCGATTGAGCTGGCCCGCGTCAAACTCTCGGCCAACTGGATGGCAGCCTGCGGCGAGCCGGGGCAAGACGCCGCGCTGTATGAAACCGTCAAGGCGGTAGGGATGGAGCTGTGCCCCGCCCTGGGCGTGTCGATCCCGGTCGGCAAGGATTCGCTGTCAATGCGCACCGTCTGGAGCGACACGCAAGGCCCCAAAAAAGTCACCTCCCCGGTGTCCCTGATCGTCAGCGCCTTTGCCACGCTGGCCGATGTACGCGGCACGCTCACACCCCAGCTCAACGCTGTTGAGGCCGACACCACCTTGATTTTGATCGACCTGGGCAAAGGCAAACTCCGTATGGGTGCGTCCATCCTGGCGCAGACGCTGGAGTGCGAAGACGGCACCGTGCCCGACCTGGACGACCCGAAAGACCTGGTCAATCTGGTCAACGCCATCAACGCCTTGCGGGCTCAGGGCAAGATTCTGGCTTACCACGACCGCAGCGATGGCGGCCTGTTTGCCACGGTTTGTGAAATGGCGTTTGCCGGTAACGTGGGCGTGGCTATGAATATCGACATGCTGCTGGTCGAAGGCGATGGCATTACGGACAGCCGCATGGACATGGGCGACAGCAAAAACTGGGCCTCCCAGATCGGCGCGCGCCGTGACGAGCTGACGCTCAAGGCCCTGTTCAATGAAGAACTGGGTGCCGTGATTCAGGTCCGTACCGAGGTGCGCAACGATGTCATGCAGACGCTGCGCGAACACAGCTTGTCAAAATTCAGCCACTTCATCGGCAAAACCCGCCCGCAGCATGCCGCGCTTAATGTCGGCAAGGGTGAAGTGCAGGTCTGGCGCGACACCAAAGCCGTCTTCAAGGCCAAACTGCAAGACCTGCATCAGGTCTGGGACGCCGTCAGCTGGAAGATTTGCCAGCAGCGAGACAACCCGGCGGGTGCGGACGCCGAACATGCAGCAGTCGGAGACCTGGCCAACCCTGGTTTGCATGTTTTCATCCCGAATCCCCTCACCCCAGCCTTCTTTCCCGAGGGGCGAGGGAGCAAGGCAGACCCATTCTGCGAATTACTCCCTCTCCCACTGGGAGAGGGCAGGGGTGAGGGCTCCCCGTCCCTGAATTTGTCCCGCCCCAAAGTAGCCATCTTGCGCGAGCAGGGCGTCAACTCCCACATCGAGATGGCCTACGCCTTCACTCAGGCGGGTTTTGAGGCCTGCGACGTTCACATGACCGATCTGCAAACCGGCCGGGCGCAACTGGCCGACTTCAAGGGCGTGGTGGCTTGTGGCGGTTTCAGTTATGGCGATACCCTGGGCGCAGGCATCGGCTGGGCACGGTCGATTACCTTTAACCCGGTGCTCTCAAGGCAGTTCAAGGCCTTTTTCGCCAAGCCAGACACCTTTGGCCTGGGTGTGTGCAATGGCTGCCAGATGTTTGCCGAGCTGGCTGACATCATCCCCGGCGCAGCGCACTGGCCACGCTTTGCCACCAACCGCAGCGAGCGCTTTGAAGCCCGCCTGAGCCTGGTTGAAGTGCTCGATTCCCCCAGCCTGTTCTTTAAAGGCATGGCGGGCAGCCGCCTGCCCATAGCAGTGGCGCACGGTGAAGGCTTTGCCAATTTTGAGAAGCACCTGGGCGGACGCGGCGACGCCAGCCAAGCCATCGCTACCATGCGCTACGTTGACAATTTCGGCCAGCCAGCTACCAGCTACCCCGCCAACCCCAACGGCAGCCCCGGCGGCCTGACCGCAGTGACCACAGCAGACGGGCGCTTCACCGCCATGATGCCGCACCCCGAGCGCGTGTTCCGCAATATCCAGATGAGCTGGACCCCACTGGACGCCAGCGCGCACAGCCCGTGGATGCAGTTGTGGCATAACGCGCGCCGGTGGGTTGGGTAGGGGCGGATTGGCGAGGCGCTGTTGCTGCCTGTTCAGGAGCTGCCAATTTGATGGATGACACGCCCCAGGCGGCTGCGCAATATCAGGTGTTGACAAGGTGATCGTTTAACCCAGCGGTGCCGCGCAAGCCGCAGCTGTCGTAAAGTCAGGCTTTCGCTATTCATTCACCACGCCTTCACGTCCTCAAGCCATGCTGTTTTTAATCTCGCCTGCCAAATCCCTTGACTATGAAACGCCATTGCACAGCCAGGCGTATTCCCAGCCACTTTTTGTGCACCAGTCGGCGGAGCTGATCGACATCCTCAAAGCACGGTCGCCGCAGCAGATCAGCAGCTTGATGAAGCTCTCCGATGCGCTGGCGGGGCTGAACGTGGCGCGTTACCAGGCGTGGTCGGCCAAAGCCACTGGCCAGAACGCCCGGCAGGCGGTGCTGGCTTTCAATGGTGATGTGTATGGCGGGCTGGACGCGAAAACCCTGAGCGCGCAGCAACTCGACTGGGCGCAGGCGCATGTCTGCATTTTGAGTGGCCTGTACGGCGTGCTGCGCCCGCTGGACCTGATGCAGCCGCACCGGCTGGAAATGGGCACAGCGCTGGCCACCGACCGTGGCAACAACCTGTATGACTTTTGGGGCAGCAAGCCAGCGGATTACCTCAACGAGCGGGCGGCGGCAGACACATCACCCGTCATCGTCAATCTGGCCAGCGAGGAGTATTTCAAGGTGGTTGACCGCAAAGCCCTCAAGGCACGCGTGGTGAGCTGCGTGTTTGAAGACTTCAAGGGCGGCCCAGGCGAGGGCAAGTACAAAATCATCAGCTTTTATGCCAAGCGTGCGCGTGGGCTGATGGTGCGCTATGCAGTTCAAAACAAACTGGGCAGCGTCAAAAAACTTGAAGGCTTCAACGCTGAAGGTTACCGGTTTGATGCCGCCGCATCAGCGCCTGAGCGCCTGGTGTTCAGGCGCAACCTGCCTCTGTAAAAAATTCAAGCCACCACAACAGGACACTCCGTATGAACCAGCCCGGTACCCCCACAACGTCCATTGATCCTGCAACGCCCGAGGTCCTGGCCTGGCTGGCGGCCCAGATGGCGCGCGGTTGCGCCCGGCCCGCGCTGTTCAAGTCCATGCTGGACGCGGGCTGGCAGGCCGCCGTGGCCGCCCGCATCATGAAGCTCACGCCTGACGAAGACGCCGCTTTTGGTACGCAGCGTGCCGCACCGGTGGCGGTGGCAGCGGGTTCCGTGCCCGGTTCTGTGCCATGTGCTACTTTGGACGCCTCGGGCACCATGGTGGATGCAGGTGACAAATGGGTGCATGTCATCACGCACCGTCAGGCCCCGCATCTGATGGTGTTTGCCAACCTGCTCAGCCCGGCAGAGTGCGACGCCCTGATTGATGCCGCCCGGCCCCGCATGTCGCGCTCGCTCACGGTGGACACCAAAACTGGCGGTGAAGAGCTGCACCCGGACCGCACCAGCGAAGGCATGTTTTTTACCCGCAGTGAAAACGCCTTGGTCCAGCGGATTGAAACCCGCATCGCCCGGCTGCTTAACTGGCCCGTTCAGAACGGCGAGGGCCTGCAGGTGCTGCGTTACCCGCCCGGCGCGCAATACCGCCCGCATTACGACTACTTTGACCCGCGTGAGGCGGGCACGCCCGCCATCCTCAAGCGCGGTGGGCAGCGCGTGGCCACGCTGATCATGTACCTGTTTGAGCCCGAGGCTGGTGGCGCAACGGTGTTTCCTGATATTGATGTGCAGGTCGCGCCTGTGCGCGGCAACGCGGTGTTTTTCAGCTACCCGCAAGCGCACGCCGACAGCCGCACCCTGCATGGGGGTGACCCGGTGACTGCAGGTGAAAAATGGATTGCCACCAAATGGCTGCGCGAGGGCGAGTTTGCTTGATAAGCGGTGGTTACAAACGACGCGGGAGATAAGTCATTCAACGCAGAGGCGCAGAGTGCGCAGAGGGCCGCAGAGCTGAAGAAAATATATGTTTTTCTTTGCGTCACTCTGCGTTCTCTGCGCCTCTGCGCCTCTGCGCCTCTGTGTTAAAGGTTTCTAGTTTTTGAGTTTCTATGAAAAAAAAGCCTTCCACGGCATTAAACACGGCGGCATCCAGCTATGAAAATAAGAGCAAACGGTATTGACATCAAGATTGAAGACAGCGGGGAGCGCGCGCACGCTGAGCGTCCGGTGGTGCTGCTCATCATGGGCCTGGGCATGCAGCTGGTCGCCTGGCCACCGGCCCTGGTGCAGGGGCTGGTTGATGCGGGTTTCAGGGTCGTGCGTTTTGACAACCGCGACATTGGCCTGAGCCAGCATTTCGACGCGCTGGGCACGCCCAATTTGCTGTGGGAAGGGCTGAAATACCGGCTTGGCTTCAAAACCACGCCGCCTTACACGCTGCATGACATGGCCAGCGATGCACTGGGCGTGCTCGACGCGCTGCAGATTGCCAGCGCGCATGTGGTGGGTGTCAGCATGGGCGGCATGGTGGCGCAGCGGCTGGCGTTGCTGGCACCTGGCCGGGTCGCCTCCTTGAGCAGCATCATGAGTTCCAGCGGCGCACGCGGCCTGCCTGCAGCCAGCCCGGCTGTGACGCGCGCATTGCTCAGCCGTCCGGCGGGCAAGAGCCGGCAGGCGGTCATTGCGCATTCTGTCAAGCTGTTCAAGGCCATTGGCAGCCCGGGCTTTCCCATGCAGGAGGCCGAACTGCGCGAGCGGGTGACATTCTCAACCGAGCGCAGCTTTCACCCGCAAGGCATCACGCGGCAGATGGTGGCCATCGTGGCCGACAAGACCCGCGCCGATGCACTGCACACCATCACCGCCCCGACGCTGGTGGTGCACGGCCGGGCCGACCCCCTGGTGCCGTTTGCATGTGGTGAAGACACCGCGCGGCGTATACCGGGTGCGAAGCTGGTCGGCATTGACGGCATGGGCCATGATCTGCCCCCCGGTGTGGTGGACCGTCTGCTGCCGCTTCTCACAGCGCACTTCAAGGCTAACCAGACCGGTGGACAATCAGCCCATGAACCTTCCTGAAAACTCCCAACTCGGCAAAACCTCAGCTTACATTGACCAGTACGACGCCTCGCTGCTGTTTCCCATTCCCCGTGCGGTCAAGCGTGCCGAGCTGGGTCTGGACGCTAACCCGCCATTTTTTGGCGCTGACATGTGGACGGCTTTTGAGCTGAGCTGGCTCAACCTGCGCGGCAAACCGCAGCTGGCGCTGGCGCACATCACGGTGCCGTGCGAGTCGCCCAACATTATTGAAAGCAAGTCCTTCAAGCTGTACCTCAACAGTTTCAACAACACGCGCTTTGCCGATGCGCGGGATGTGCGCGAGCGCATCCGGGCCGATGTCAATGCCGCCGTTGGCATGGGTGTGGGCATCAAAACCCTGGGCCCCGAGCTGTTTGACCGTGAACCCGTGCAGGAAATGGACGGCCTGAACCTGGACCGGCTGGACGTGGAATGCATGCATTTCACCCCGGCCCCCGAGCTGCTGTTTGCCGAATTTGACGAGCCGCCGGTGACCGAGACCCTGACCAGCAACCTGCTCAAAAGCAACTGCCTGGTCACGGGCCAGCCGGACTGGGGCAGTGTGCAGATCAGCTACGCCGGCCCGCAAATCAACCAGGAGGGGTTGCTGCAGTACCTGGTGAGTTACCGCAACCACAACGAGTTTCACGAGCAGTGCGTCGAGCGCATCTTCATGGACGTGTGGACGCGCTGCAAACCCCTGAAGCTGTCGGTTTATGCCCGCTACACCCGGCGCGGCGGGCTGGACATCAACCCGTTTCGCACCAGCTACCCGCAGGCGCTGCCGCCGAACATTCGCACGGCGCGTCAGTAAATACCTCAAACGCTATAAAAAGCATAGCTGCTAGCGCCCGCTGTTGCTGCCCTGGCGCTTGTTTTCAGCTGATGGGTTTGAAGTGCACATGGCTATGCCCCTGTTTTTTGCCCTCGCCAGGTGAATGCGGGTGGGTATGGGTGTGTTTGTGGCCGCTTTGACCGAGCGGGACGATGTGAACGTTGCCGTGCCGCACGCCACGCAAGGCAATCAGCAACTGGGAGAAAGCAGCAATGGCGGGCGTGGGTCCCCGCAGCACCACGGTTTCCATGCAGTCATCGTGGTCCAGATGGGTGTGCAGGCTGGTCACCACCAGATCATGGTGGTCATGCTGCAGGGACAGCACCCGTTCAGACACAGTCCTGTCATGGTGGTCGTAGACGTAATTGAGGGTAGCCACGCACCACAGAGCCTTGGACGCTTCGAGACAGGCATCGCCCAGCCGGGTGCGAATCAGGTCACGCACGGCTTCAGAGCGGTTGACATAGCCGCTGGTCGTGATCAGCGCATCGAACTGTTCGGCCAGTGTGTCGTCGAGAGAAATGGTGAATCGTTGCATTCGGGGTCTATCAGAGGATGGGAGTGTGTGGACAGCCAGGAGCTGGCAGATCAAGCCATAAACAGCGTGGACAAATCGGGTCCCTGAACAGGCCTGTACCGGGATTTATAACCTACGGGGCATTTTCTCAAGTGCGTGTAGGCCGCCGTCCCATTCTGTAAAACAATGTATTTACGACCCTAACATGGCGCTGGTTTAAATATTTTTGAATCCAGATATCAATACGTTGCGTAAATCTGTAACAGCATCTGCTGTTACTTAAACCCAGGAGTCCACCATGCAAATGAAATTCTCTCGTCTCGCCAAGGCTTGCCTATTGTTAGTGGCCGCAGGCGGCGCGATGGCATCCAGCCACCGTGAAGCACCCGGCATCACGTCCAGCCCCAAAGTGGATGGCACCGATTTTTATATGTTCAGAAGCTACGAAGGCATTGCTGCTGACGGCACCGGCGGACGTTCTGACTATGTCACGCTGCTGGCCAACTACCAGCCACTGCAGGCCCCGTACGGCGGCCCGAACTACTTCCAGCTGGACTCGAACGCGCTGTATGAAATCCACATCGACAACACCGGCAGCGGCAAAGAAGCCATGACGTTCCAGTTCCGGTTCAAAAACAACCTCAAGTCCGTCACCCTGCCGATTGGCAGCGCCAATGTGGCGGTTCCGCTGGTGCAGGTCGGCCCGGTCAGCAATCTGAACGACGCCAACCTCAACGTCAATGAAACCTACAGTGTCAACCTGGTGCGTGGTGACCGTCGCAAGGGCAGCGTATCTGCGGTGACCAAAACCGGTGGCAGCACCACCTTTGAAAAACCGGTCGATAACATCGGCGTCAAAACCATTCCTGACTATGCCGGCTATGCGGCCAAGCATATTCACACCGTTACCATTCCAGGCTGTCCCGCAGGCAAGGACCAGGGCCGCGTGTTTGTCGGTCAGCGACAAGACGGTTTTGCGGTCAATCTGGGTCCGATCTTTGACCTGGTCAACGCCCCGGCGGCCGTATTGCTTGACCCCGCCAATAAAGACGCGGTAGGCCAGGGCGGCAATGGCCTTGTGCAAAAATCCAACGTCACCACCATTGCGATGGAAGTCCACAAAGACTGCCTGACCGCTGGCAGTGAAACCGTCATCGGTGGCTGGACCACCGCCAGCCTGCGCCAGGGCCGTCTGATGAACCCGGCCCCGGCATCTGGCAACACCAATGCTGAAAAAGCCGGTGGTGCCTGGGTTCAGGTCTCGCGTCTGGGCAACCCGCTGGTCAACGAACTGGTCATCGGCCTGCCTGACAAAGACAAGTTCAACGCATCGTCACCTTCGGGCGATGGCCAGTTCCTGACCTATGTCAGCAATCCGACCCTGCCAGCGCTGCTCAGCGTGGTGCTGGGTGCCGACGTCGCACCTAAAAACCTGCCACGTACCGACTTGCTCACCACCTTCCTGACGGGTATCACGGGCGTGAACAAGCCAGCGAATGTGACAGCATCTGAAATGCTGCGTTTGAACACGGCGATCAAGCCGGTGCAGTTTGCCGACCAGAACCGTCTGGGTGTGGCCGGTGAAGTGTTGCGTGTCGGCGGTACGGCCAATCTGGCAGCAGCCAAAGACCTGGCTGGTTTCCCGAACGGTCGCCGTCCCAAAGACGACGTGGTGGACATCGCCCTGGTAGCGACAGTAGGCGGCTTGTGCGCCATCAACGGTGCGAATGATTCGCTCAAGCTCAACTCGGTGCCCGGCGTTCCATCGCTGACCTCCAAGTGCGATGCAACAGCCTTGAGCGCCCTGATGGCCGCACCTGGTGCGAACGGTCTGCCTAACGCTGCCAATATCCATGACGCTGTGGACCAGGCGACCGTGCCTTTCCTGACCAGCTTCCCGTACCTGAACACACCTAACCGCGGCGCCATTGGCGGTGGTCAGTAAGCGTCAACACCATTGAAGGACATACCATGCACAAGCTCAATTCAAAACTGGTGCTGACGGCGGCCTTGACGGCGGCACTGCTGGCAGGTTGCGGCGGTGGCGACGACAACTCTGGCAACAGCGCCAGCGGCGGCTTCGCCGTCTCAGACATCAGCCAGAACATCAACACGGTCTTTGAATACGTCAGCCGCCTGATCGCCAACAATGGCGAAAACACCGACCCGGTAGACATCAACGGCTTCACATTGGCAACGGACGAAACGGCCAGCCCCACGCCGCTGCCTTGATGCGTTGATCAGCCAGACGTCTGGCTGATTTCCCAAAAGCCCGACAACCTGTACAAGCAGGTTGCCGGGCTTTTTTAATGGGCTTTTTCAGGCACGCGCCTTCAGCTCCGCCGCCTGCGCGGCACCACGGAAAGCTGAACAATGTTCTTGGCCAGTACCGGCCCGATGGTGGCGCTTTGCAGCGGCACATCGACCAGCTGGTCGGCCTGCCAGACCTTGACTTGCGCTGCACCGTCAGGCAAGTCTTCAAAAGTGACAATGCCTTCTGCACTGGTTTTGGCCGCCCAGGGCGACTCACTGGCATACACATAGCCGCGCATGGAGCCATGGATAAAGCAGCCCAGCAGCGTCGCGCCAACGACGCCTGCCTTGTCCAGAGTGATTTCAACCGGCTTGGCGGGTTTGCCTTCAGACTTGCCCTCCAGGCGCAACTCAAAACCCGCGTTGGTGGCGTTGAACTGGCCCATGCCGGAAGGCGATGAGCGCACATGGTGGTCCCAGGGGTCGTTGTTGGCAAAACTGACTTTCGCACCCACAGGCACCAGAGACACAGCGGGTATGAACTGCATCTTTTCCTGGTTGATCGTGGCGGTGACGGGCAGCGGCGTTTTGGGCAGCCTGGTCTTGTCAGTGGGCACAATCACCACCACCGCGTCAGGCACCGGTTTGCCGTCCTTGTCGATGACCGACACCACGAGGTTACCGGCCCAGGCCAGGTTGCACAGCGCAGACAGGCCGCACAGTGCGGTCAAAAGCAGGTTTTTTTTCATGTTGGTTTTCAATTCTGGTTCAGCAGGCGCGCTTACTTGGGCGTGATGATGTCGCGGTTCATCGGGGCCAGCAACGCCAGCATTTCGTTTTGCTTGGCGAACGCAATGCCCCTGGCATCCATGCTGAGCTGCAGCACTTCGACCAGCGCATGAAAGTCTGATTTTTTGATCTCCAGGTTGGCGTGTGAGCTTTTCATATCAGCCCCCTTGTACACACACGGGCCACCACCGAGGGCGCACAGCTGCTCGACCAGTTGCTCTTTGACGTGCTGCTGGTTGGCGGGTTTGAAGTGCGGGCCTGTGCGCGGGTCCGCCAGCAACCGAGTCATGAAGTCGTCCATCAAGGCGACCAGACCGGCTTTTTCGCCAAAAGCCTTGTACAGCTGATCATCTTTGGGAGCCATCTGCTGGCCAAACGAGGCCCCTGCGACCAGCACGGTCGAGGCGATAACAAATTTTGCGGCGATAGAAATCAGGGTTTGTTTCATGTCAGTTCCAAAAAATAAGGTTGGGATGGGGATCAGTCACATACGTTCAAAAGGCCACTTGGGCCGAGAGGTAGTAACCCGTCTGTTTGCGGCTGGCGGTGGTGGCAGGCACGATCACACCCAGGTCCACATAAGCCAGCGTGAGCGAGACGTTTTTATTCGGTGCCCAGGCAATGAAAATGTCTTTCCAGTCTTCAGAGCGCAACCCGTTGCCCAGCCCGGTGACGGAGCCCGCTTTTTCAAGCTTGTTGCGCATGAAGCGGTATTCAGCACCGACCACCACGTTTTTGCTGAGCAGGTAGCCAATCGACAGCTCGGGCTGCAGGCTGAGCCGGTCTTCATTGCCACCCAGTGTGGCACCGTAACCCAGCAAACCGTTCTGGTTGGCTTTGGTCGCGCGCAGCGTGCCATTGACCAGCAGGCTCTGGCCCAAAAACAGCTTGGTGGCGCTGACGTACAAATCAACGCCATTGCGCCTGGCACCCAGCGCATTCAATGTGCCGTCAAAGCCGGTGGAGCCCAGGGTTTTGTATTCAAGACCGACTGCAACCTGCGGCATGAGCGTGTCGCTGTCCAGCACCGCATCGCCCAGCACGCGGACTTTGGCCCCGACGATGGTCTGCTTCAGGTGCAGTCCGGGCAGGCCCAGCGCCGTTCCGGTGCCCCGTGTGTTGAGGTCTTGCTGCGTGATGGACAGCTCGTAGCGGTCATTGAAGCCGACCGCTGCGCCTGCAATATTCAGCCCATAGTCTTTGGTACCCACATGGGTGAAAAAGGCCGAACCACCGACCTCGCCGTCGGTGGCATTGCTGCCAATCACCGCCTAGGGCGTGAGGCCGCCACCGGCTGCGCCGTCAATGCTGCTGACGCCGCCGGTGAGCAGAAGTTTGCCGGTTTCAGCCTGCGCGCCAGCGCAAAGTGCGGCTGCACTGACAGCGATCAGGGCGGTCACAATATTTTTTTTCATGGGGCTCCGTTGTAGCAGGAAGTAAGTGGCAAGAAACGTCATCAGATGTATTTAAATCGAAATACGACACCGAACATATAACGGATTCAAAATTTTTGCCCTGGTTCAGTTATTTTGTCAGTGCCGTGAATCCAGACCGGTAGCAGGCCACGTACAACCCAGCATGAAACAAGGCGCGACTTCATGGATACGATCTGTTGCCCCACTGCTGGGATGCGTGTTCAGCGCCATGGTGGCGGCCCAGGTCATGCCTGTACCCTGTACGTCAATGGATGACCCCGCCGCCGGGCGATGCGCAAAAAGGCGCGACTTTGTACCTTCAGTACTGCAGCGCCTGCCATGCGATTGACAGCAGCAAAATCGGTCCAGCACACCGCGGAGTGGTCGGTCGGCGCGTGGGCAGCTTGCCGGGCTACAAATACTCGGACGAGCTGGTCCGCTCACGGCTGCGCTGGACACCCCAGACCTTGAATGTCTGGCTGCAAGACCCGGAAGAGCTCGTTGCCGGTCAGCGCATGGGCTTTCAGGTTGAAGACCTGCAAGAGCGCGCAGATTTGATTGCTTACCTGGTCACGCTCAAATAATTGGCAGCGCTTGCGCCAGGTTTGAACGTTAAAACAATTGACCACCCATGGGCAAGCTATTTGCTCCTTTTTGTATAGCGCCTGGTCCATTCGGATCATGGGCTGGAGGCCTTTTTTGTTCTGAATTTTGCAGAACCTGAAGACCACTGGTCTGGATCAGGCTGCTGGCCCGCACCCCCAGCAAGCGCAATTTTTTATCCAGCGGCACGCGTTTTAGGCACTGGCCTGCCAGCTGGCGTATGGCGTTGCCGTCTGCGGTGAAGGCTTCCCCGGTCTGGTCGCGTGTGGCGATTTTGAAGTCGTCATAGCGCAGCTTGATGCCGAAAGTTTTAGCCACATAGCCTTTGGTAGCCAAGTCGTCGCCCAGCTTGCGGCACAGTTCGGTAAAAATCTCGCCCAATATGGCTTTGTCATGCACCGCATGCAGGTCACGCTCAAACGTGGTTTCACGGCTCATGCTGACCGGCTCGCTCTGGGTGACCACCGGGCGCTCGTCCCGGCCCCAGGCCACCTCGTGCATCCAGGCCCCGGTGGCTTTGCCAAAGTTGGCCATTAAAAACGCCTGGTCTTGTGCCGCCAGCTCACCGATGGTTTGAATGCCCAATCTGGCCAGCTTTTCATCGGACTTGGGGCCAATGCCGTTGATCTTGCGGCACCTCAAAGGCCAGATCAGCGTCTGCAGGTCAGTCGCATACACCACCGAAATACCGTTAGGCTTGTTGAACTCGCTGGCCATCTTGGCCAGCAGCTTGTTGGGGGCCACGCCAACCGAGCAGGTCAGGCCGGTGGCGCCAAACACCGCTTTTTGAATCAGCCGCGCCAGCACGCGCCCGCCACTGCGCTGACCACCCGGCACGTCGGTGAAGTCGATGTACACCTCATCAACCCCCCGGTCTTCCATCAGTGGGGCGATTTCTGTGATGGTGCTTTTGAACAGCCGCGAGTATTTGCGCACTTCTTCAAAATCGACTGGCAACACAATCGCCTGCGGGCACAGTCTGGCGGCCTTCATCATGCCCATGGCCGAACCCACACCAAACTGCCGGGCGGCGTAGGTGGCCGTAGTAATCACGCCGCGGCCCACGTAGTCCCTGAGCAGCGGAAAGTCTGCAACCGGAATAAACCGCGCCTCGCGTGCTGGCTGACCAGGCCCAGTTGCCAGCAGGGCGTCATCGGCCTTGCGCCTGCCGCCGCCAATCACCACCGGCAAGCCCTTGAGTTGCGGGTAGCGCAACAACTCGATGGACGCAAAAAAGGCGTCCATGTCGAGGTGGGCAATGCGGCGAAGGGGGGCGGTCATGCGTGGCGGGTGCGGTTGGCCTGCAAGCATAGCGCGGCGCGCTTTGGTCGTTTAAAAGGTGTTGTAAAGTGTTTATTGATCCAGCCTGGTTAAGTCTGAACCCCTCTGTCCGCTCGCCCTGAGCTTGTCGAAGGGTTTTTCCAGTACCAGCGAGGCTTCGACAAGCTCAGCCCGAACGGAAAACTGATACTTCATGGGGTCGGATCTATCGTTCGAACGCACCCGCACCCGCACCCGCACCCGCACCCGCACCCGCCCATGACCACTCTGAACATCGCTCCTTTTGACAACACCCTTCACCGTCGCCAGGTCATCAAGGTATGGCGTGCCTGCTTTGGGTACGAGATGGCGCACAACGAGCCAGGCCTGGTGATTGACAAAAAGCGGGCCATGCAGGACGGCCTGTTTTTTGTCGCTGACGTGGCCGCTCAGGTGGTGGGCACCGTGATGGCGGGCTATGACGGCCACCGGGGCTGGCTGTACTCGGTAGCGGTCTTGCCTGACCACCGCAAACTGGGCGTTGGCAGGCGACTGGTTCTGCATGCAGAGCAGGCGCTCACCAGCATGGGTTGCGTGAAAATAAAGCTTCAGCTGCTTCAAAGCAACGCAGCAGTGGCCGCGTTTTATGCGTCCATGGGGTATGGCGTCGAGCCCAATATCAGCATGGGCAAATTGATCCCTGAAAATATTCCTGCACAAGGCGAGGCCAAGCCAATCGGCACGTGACAGCGCAAGCCGCAGCGGCAAAGCCTGACAGGGGCGTCTGGGTTAAGCCGACAGACCGCACTGCATAAACGCTCGACAATGATTCATTTCATCCAAAAGCAGGACAACGCGCCATGCAATACATCACCACGCAAGACAACACCCAGCTCTACGTCAAAGACTGGGGCACAGGCCGCCCTGTCATTTTGCTGCACGGCTGGCCGCTGTCATCTGACAGCTGGGACGACCAGGCCATGGCCATTGCTGATGCAGGTTACCGTGCGATTGCCTACGACCGGCGCGGTTTTGGCCGCTCGTCGCAGCCTTGGAGTGGTTATGACTACAACACGCTGGCCGATGACCTGGCGGCTGTCATTGATCAAACCGGCGCGCAGGATGCCGTGCTGGTCGGGTTTTCAATGGGCGGTGGCGAGGTGGCCCGCTACATGTCGCGCCATGCGGGCAAGTCGGTATCCAAAGCAGTGCTGATTTCCTCTGTGGTGTCATTCATGCTGAAGACCGACAGCAACCCGGACGGTACCGAGCAGTCGGTGTTTGACGAGATGGCAGCGGGCATGAAAGCAGACCGGGCCCAATTTTTTGCCGGTTTCTTCAGGGATTTCTTTGGGGTCAGCCTGATGTCCTCTTCGGTCAGCGAGCCTTTGATGGAAGCGACCCGTACGGTGGCCATGCAGGCCAGCCTGAAAGCGACGCTGGCCTGCGCCGGGGCGTTTGCGACGACCGATTTTCGTCCTGATCTGGCGTCGTTCAAGGTGCCGACCCTGATCATTCACGGTACAGACGACGTCACCGTACCGATTGATGCCGCCGGTCGCGCTGCCGCCAGAGGCATTACGGGGTCCACACTGGTTGAATATGACGGTGCACCGCACGGACTGTTTGCAACGCACAAAGAAAAACTGACCAAAGACCTGCTGGACTTTATCAGCGGTTGAATTTGCTTGTGCGCCCGTCTTTCAAGGTTTATCAGAAACCGCTGGCGTAACGTCAATAGACGGACGTCGGGGAATTTTCAATAGGTCCCCGGCAGCAAAATCCCTTTGCCCACCGCCCTGATGTTGGTGTGGCCGCAAAACGCCATCGTCAAATCCAGTTCCTTGTGAATGATTTCCAGAGCTTTGGTCACGCCTTCTTCACCCATCGCGCCCAGGGCATACAGCCACGAGCGGCCAATATAGACGCCCTTGGCCCCCAGCGCCACGGCCTTGATCACGTCCTGCCCACTGCGAATGCCGCCGTCCATGTGGACTTCAATGTCTTGCCCCACGGCCGCCACAATGCGCGGCAGGGCGCGAATCGACGAGTCTGCGCCGTCGAGCTGCCTGCCGCCGTGGTTGGACACAATCAGTGCGTCCGCGCCGCTGTTAACTGCCAGGCGGGCGTCTTCCTCGTCCTGGATGCCCTTCAAAATGATCTTGCCACCCCAGCGCTTTTTGATCCATTCCACGTCGCCCCAGCTCAGTGCCGGGTCAAACTGTTTGGCAGTCCAGTCGCTCAGCGAGCTCATGTCGTCCACGCCTTTGACGTGGCCCACAATGTTGCCAAACCCGTGCCGCTTGGTACCCAGCATGCCCAGGCCCCAGCGCGGCTTGGTGGCCATGTTGATGATGTTGGGAATCGTCAGCTTTGGAGGCGCTGACAGGCCGTTTTTAATGTCCTTGTGGCGCTGGCCCAGAATCTGCAAGTCCAGCGTGATGATCAGGGCCGAACAATTGGCGGCCTTGGCGCGGTCAATCAGTCGTCCGATAAAGTCACGGTCTTTCAAAACATACAGCTGAAACCAGAACGGGTGACGGCCTGTGGCCTCGGCCACGTCCTCCAGCGAGCAGATGCTCATGGTCGATAGCGTGAACGGAATGCCGAATTTCTTGGCCGCACGTGCCCCGCAAATCTCGCCATCGGCATGCTGCATGCCGCTCATGCCGGTAGGCGCAATGGCCACAGGCATGGCCACGTTCTCGCCAATCATCTGGCTGGCCGTGGAGCGGCCCTCCATGTTCACGGCCACGCGCTGGCGGAACTTGATGGATTGAAAGTCCGCTTCATT
>JBBRMH010000063.1:0-19267 GCA_038230935.1 Burkholderiales bacterium
CCTGGCAGCTGGGCAGCGCGTCTGGCGCGGGGTCTGGCTTTGCTTTTGACAACGAAAAGTCTGTACACATTGTCGATGTGCCCGAATTCGACATCGACGCGCAGCCCGTGACCTGGGCGCAGTTTGTCGAGTTTGTGGACGACGACGGCTATGACCGCGCCGAACTCTGGCACCCCGACGGCTGGCAGTGGTTGCAGGGTATGTCCACAGCCAAAGGCGAGTACCAGGGCAGAAGAGGCCCGCGCTACGTGGACCAGATCGGCGTGGCCAGCGGTGCGGTCATGCAGACCCGCTTTGGCCAGGCCATGCGCATGCAGGGCAATCAGAGTGCCATGCACATGAGCTGGTTTGAAGCCGACGCCTGGTGCCGCTGGGCCGGGCGGCGTCTGCCGTTTGAGGTTGAGTGGGAAGTCGCAGCACACACGGCGGCACGGCGTGGCTTTCGCTGGGGCGATGTGTGGGAATGGACGGGCAGCACCTTCAGGCCCTACCCACACTTCAAGGCCGACCCGTACCTGGATTATTCACAGCCCTGGTTTGGCACGCACAAGGTGCTGCGCGGGGCATCGTTTGCCACCCGGGCCCGCATGAAAAGCCCAAAGTACCGGAACTTTTATCTGCCTGGGCGAGATGATATTTTTTGTGGCTTCCGCTCTTGTTCACTATAAATTCAATAGCGCATAGCCCACGTCAATGCTGCCCTGGAGCCTCTTTTCCCTTGTATTTAGTAACTGTTCAGGTGCCAGGGTAAAAGTCTCCAACGCAAAGACGCAAAAGCGCAAAGAACGCGAAGTCAGAGGTTCCATGGACTGACTTTGCGAACTTTGCATCTTGGCGACTTTGCGTTGGAAGTTCTCCTGGACCGCCTTGCTGGGCAATGACTGTATTTGGCGGATGTCACGTGGCCTACAAAGAGCCTGTCGCTTTTGACTGAAAATGCAGCCATCACAACCGTAGGACCCTGTATGACACCTTCGCACACGCCGCCCCGCCCCACCCCTGCCTGGCTGGACAGCATGTACAACAACCGGGCGCTGGTGCCTGACCATGCGGCTTATTTAAGCCGCTGGGCACAGGCATCGCCCCAGGCACGGCAAGGTTTGCCTTGCACCCTGGACGAGGCTTACGGGCCAGGTGCAGGTGAAAAGCTCGATATATTTCCTGCTGCTACCAAGACGGCGGTGGGCAAACCTGCAGCGCCGGTGCTGGTATTCATTCATGGGGGCTACTGGCGCTCCCTGGACAAAGCCGACCATTCCTTCATTGCCCCGGCTTTTGCGCGCGCAGGTGCCTGTGTGGTCATCCCCAATTACGACCTGTGCCCGGCGGTGACGATTCCACAGATCACGATGCAGATGGTGCGCGCACTGGCCTGGGTCTATCGCCACATTGCCCAGTACGGCGGTGACCCGCGAAACATCACTGTGGTTGGGCATTCGGCGGGCGGTCATCTGGTGGCCATGCTACTGGCCTGTGCATGGAAGACTTACGCCGCTGATTTACCTGCAGGACTGGTCAAAAAAGCCCTGTCCATTTCCGGTCTGTATGACCTGGAACCCATCCGGCGAACACCTTTTCTCAAGGATTCCCTGAAACTGACGCCCCGGCAGGTGCATCAATCCAGCCCGGCAGGGTTTCCCCATCCGGCAAGACGCACGCTTTACAGCGTGGCAGGTGGCGATGAAAGCGCCGAGTTTTTGCGCCAGAACCTGCTGATCCAGCAAGTCTGGGGCAAAAAAACGGTGCCGGTCTGCGAAGCGCTGGTGGGTCTGAATCACTTCAGTGTGCTTGATGCGCTGCTTGATCCGTCGCACCGGCTCCACCAGCTTGGTTTGCAACTGGTGGGCCAGAGCGCCCCATGAGCACAGTCGCCTGGCTTCAGTAACCGATCCTGATTTTGTGAGTCAGGGTCATGCGGGATTGCTGACAGGCAAAACCCATGCTGTTTCGAGGCTACTTCTTCACCGCAGGCGCAAACATGCTTTCCATCTCGCGGCGCACCTGGTAGGCGGGTGTCGAGGTATCCATGGCCACATCCGCCCAGCTCAGGCTTTGGCCTTTTTTCACAGGCCGCACGACCTTGACCTGATGTGCCAGCCCCAGCGGCAGGCCGCCCCTGTGCAGCGAAGTGTCTGCCGGTAGCAGTTTGCCCCACACGGTATAACCCCCCTCACCATCGAGCGTGTCGCCCGGCATGAGGTCGCGCTTGGCCGTGGCCACCACATCGGCATTCCAACAGGTGGCTACACCCGTCGGCTCACCGCGCAGGGCCACACTGGCCACTGAAACGCCGACTTCCAGGCCAATCAGGTGCCAGCGTTTGTACAGCGTGAAATAGCGCCCGCTCGGGTCGGTGTGAGCGTTGTACTCTTCAAAACAGTTCTTGATGTAGTCGGTCTCGGCCTCGACGGTTACCCACACCCCCATGCGGATGTCGTACGGAATCTTGCGGCCATCGGCTTCCAGGGAAGAAATCACCTCGACCATGCCTTTTCGCTCCAGCACGCCGCCTTCGCTGATGGGTCGGGTCACAAAAGGAATGTCTCCCACACTGGCCGGTGGGTAGAGCAGGCCGTTACTGGGCACACTCAAGCCGGTAGCATTGGCCACCGCCGTGCATTCGATAGACGGCTTGGAGCCATCAAGAAAGCTGTTGAACATCTTCGGGTTCAGCCCGCCGCGCTCGGCCTGCTCCGGACTCAGGCCGTAATTGCCCCACACCGTGTCCGGCGTGGATTCCGAAAAATGCGGCAACCATTTGTGACCCCGGCCCGCTGCCACGACGGGAAAGCCGCAGGTACGCGCCCAGTCCACCAGATCACAGATCAAGGCGGGCTGGTCGCCAAAAGCCAGGGAATAAACAACGCCTGCCTGCGCCGCCTTGCGCGCCAGTAACGGGCCGCAAAAAGCGTCAGCTTCCACCGTCACATTAACGACGTGCTTGCCATGCGCAAACGCCTGCAGGCAGTGCTCGACGGCTGCTATGGGGTTGCCTGTGCACTCCACGATGATGTCAATCAGTGGATGCGTGACCACTGCCTGCCAGTCTTCAGTGACCCAGGTTGCTCCTGTTTTAATAGCGTCTTGCGCAGACGCTGCCTGCGCCAGAGCCGGTTTCCATCCTACACGGGCAAGATTGGTGCGTGCGGCATCCGGGGACAGGTCGGCGATGGCCACCAGGTGCACGCCAGGCGTGCGGGGGATTTGCGCGAGGTACATGCTGCCAAACTTGCCCGCACCGATCAGGCCGATGCGGATGGGCTGGTTGTCACGTGCACGCTGCTGGAGTTTTGTATAGAGGTTCATGGGGGCACCTTACTGGCTCAGGCTGCCTGGCGTTCTGGTTCAGCGTCGAGGTTCTGCATGGAGGTTTGCATCGCTGTAGCGGGCACCCCGTCTTTCCAGGGCAAATCCACCGGATAGTCTTCAAGGAGGCAGTCATCGGGCAGGCATTGAATCGGCGTGAAGTCGCGGTGTGCAATGTATTCGGGCCGCTTGTGGCGGCGAATGTGGTTACTGACCGCACACAGACTCAGGTAAACACTGACGCGATCAAACGGCGACAGGTTACTGCCAGAGGCATGCACCAGGCAGGAGTGGAACAAAATCATGGAGCCTGCCGGGCCCTTGGGGCTCACAATGCCGCCCTGCTTGCCACCGGCGCGCTGTACCAGCTGGCGGATCAAATCGTTATCTACTGTCCAGAGCGGATAGCTGGTGGTGGTCAGGTCGTGTCTGGCCTCGACCACGCCTTTTTTGTGGCTGCCGGGAATCAACATCAGCGGCCCGTTGTGCTCAGTCACATCGTCCAGAAAAATCGCTACGTTCATCGCACGCTCGGTCGGCATCATGTCATCGTTCAGCCAGGTGCCGTAGTCCTGGTGCCACTGCCAGACATCGCCTTCAAAAGCCATCTTGCCGTTGATCTTGAACTGGTGCATGTACAGCGCCTCGCCGAGCAGGTCTTCTACCGGTTCAATCATGCGCGGGTGCCGGGCCAGTTTTGCAAACGGCTCGCTGTACATGTGCGCAGCGAAATTGGTGCGCACGGCGTCTTTGCCTTTTTCACGTACGTTAAAGGCTTCGCGGCGGCTGTACAGCTCAGGGACGGCCCGGTTCAGGTTGTGCGTTTCCTCCGGCGTGAACAAGCCGGGGAAAAACAGATAGCCGTCACGGTCGAATTGGCTCAGCTGGTCGGGTGTCAGTTTCATGATTTGTCTCCTCTGGGGGTGGTTAAGGTTGTACAGTGCGCGACAGTCAATGCATTGCCCAGCTGCCTGGCCAGGTTGTCCGCAGCATCTTGTCCGTGCCGGCACATCAGGGCTTCGGCCCGATCTTCATGGCCCTCGCCAATGGCCAGGGCAATCGCTGCATGCTCATCCCAGATCGATTTGCGCATGGTGCAGACCTGTAGCACCGCACCCATGGCGCGGCGAATATGGCGCCAGTGCAGTTGTGCAGTTGTGGCAATCAGCGGGTTGCCCGAGGCCGCATAAATAGCCATATGGAACGCTGTATCGGCTGCCATCATGGCCTGGATGTCCTGGCCACTTGCAGCCCTGCAGCCCCTGCTGATCAGCTGCGCGTCCAGCTTGTACTGCGCGCGCGCGGCCAGCCTGGCCGCCAGGCCATCGAGTGCGCTGCGCACCTGATAGATATGTACCAGCCAGGGCACATCCAGCGGCGCTACCAGCACGCCGCGTCCCGGCGCATCCAGCACAAAGCCATCTTTTTTCAACAAGCGCAACGCTTGCAGCACAGGTTGCCTTGAAACAGCCAGCTGTTCGGCAATGTCTTCCTGCATCACGCGAACCCCGGGGGCCAGGGAGCCGTCGCTGATGGCATCAAGCAAGCTGTTGTAGACGCGCTCCACCAAGTCTGGTGCAGATTCAATTTTGATCAGGTGCAATGCCATACGTAAACTCTGTATACAGAATACACGTCTATGTCATTTTGTGATCCAGGGTTTACCCGTTCAAAACCGGGCCTTGACACGATAGTCCCGTCCGTCGCCCGGACTGCACCAGACGAGCCCGGCAATCAGTCAGGCCAGCACTTGACTACATCAGCAAGTGCTCGCCCGCGTTGTCACCGCCCAGCGTGACATAGTTGACTTTGCGAATGTCCATCAGTTTTTTGCCACCGGCATAGCTGATGGCGCTCTGGATGTCTTCTTCCATCTCGCGCAATGTACTCTCCAGCGTGCCCTTGACAGGCTCCAGAATCCGCTTGCCTTCAACGTGTTTGTACTCACCCTTGTTGAAGTCTGACGCGCTGCCGTAGTATTCCTTGAACAGCGCGCCATCAACCTCTACCGTCTTGCCTGGGCTTTCTTCCAGACCTGCCAGCATCGAGCCGATCATCACCATCGAGGCACCAAAGCGGATCGATTTGGCAATATCACCATGCTCGCGTATGCCGCCATCGGCAATGATGGGTTTGGTCGCCACACGCGCACACCACTTCAGGGCTGACAGCTGCCAGCCGCCCGTGCCAAAGCCGGTTTTCATTTTGGTAATGCACACCTTGCCCGGGCCAATGCCGACCTTGGTCGCATCTGCGCCCCAGTTTTCAAGATCAATCACGGCTTCAGGTGTGCCGACGTTGCCTGCAATAACGAATGCGGCAGGCAGCTTTTGCTTCAGGTAGGCAATCATGCGCTGCACGCTGTCAGCGTGGCCATGCGCAATGTCAATCGTGATGTAGTCGGGCACCAGGCCAAGCGCTGCGAGCTGGTCAACGGTGTCGTAGTCGGGCTTTTTCACACCCAGCGATATCGAGGCATAGACACCTTGCGCCACCATGTCTTTGATGAACTGGACGTTGTCCAGGTCAAAGCGGTGCATGACGTAGAAATAGCCGTGTTGGGCCATCCAGACGCAGATGGCCTCATTGACCACCGTTTTCATGTTGGCAGGCACCACCGGTATGCGAAACCTGCGGCCACCGAGTTCTACCCCGGCGTCACACTCAGAGCGGCTGTCCACGCGGCATTTGCGCGGCAGCAGCAGAATGTTGTCGTAATCAAAAATTTCCATGATCTCCAAGCCTCTTTTAAAACTGTTAACGAACAGAAGGCGCTTGGATTCGACCGGTTTTGTTGCGGCAACAAAAAACCGGGCGCAATGGCTTGGGCCCGGTGGCTGAGTTTAGCCGACTGCACCCGGCGTATCGATGTGTGACTCGATATACCGCTCATACGAGGCAGCTCATTTTCAAGACCGGGCAGAACGTGTCATGTGCAAAATCTCGCGCGCAAACCTGCGTCCACACAATTCAGCTTGCCGGCTTGATCGACGGATCAGCCAGGTGGTTGATCGACTGAATCACTGCCGGGCTCACGCATTGCGATTGCGCTGCCGCCAGCACCTGTCCTGTGGCGTCTTCGACCCAGCCAATCACGCGAAGTTTGTCCGGATTCACGCCCTGTGCGATGCTCATGGAGCGGGCGTCAAAGAACCGGTTTGGGTCAAAGCTTGACGGGTCCTGACCGCCGTTCCAGGCAGCCTGAAAGGCGCTCCTGACCAGATTTCGGGCAACGGGCGAGCCTTCCGTGCCTGCGGGAAGGGACTCAACCAGGGTCAGCCACGCCGTCCAGCGCTGGTTTTTGACCGCTGCAGGCACCGGCTTGAGCTCTATCGATGTGCCCATATAGCCTGACAGGGGCAGCCCGTGGGCCACGCGCAGTGTGCTGTCTGTCAAGCCTTCGGCACCACCCACGGCATGGGTCACCATGGTGGTTTGCGTGGGTACGTTTTTATTCAGCAGCGCCAAGCGCGTCAGCCCGTCCCGGCTGGCCACAGCCGACAACGGGGCATCGTCGCCTTTACCGCCCGCGTCGTTGGGGACAATCCAGTCCAGCACAGCGTACCCGTCGCCGGCTTTTGGAGTAGCCGGGTCCTGCCAGCAGGTTTCACAGTCGGCATTCATAAAACGCTCCATCAGTCGTGCCGGCCTGGGCTGGCCATCACTGGCGCAAAACGACTGGGCGATGGCGGGGTGTAACGGTGCGAGGCAGGCCGCCAGCAAAAGCCAGCTGGCTGCAGCGCGGGTGGTTGATACAAGATGCATAAATTCTTTCGTCCTGGCTTTCTACAATGGGGGATGTCATTAGAAGTCGCGCCCAACCCCCCTCTCTTACAAAATCTTAATCCCGAGCAACTCGCTGCGGTAACCCTGCCTGCAACGCACGCCTTGATTCTGGCCGGTGCGGGCTCTGGCAAAACCCGGGTGCTGACCACCCGTATTGCCTGGCTGCTGCAAACCGGGCAGGTGTCGCCAGGCGGTATTTTGGCAGTAACGTTTACCAACAAGGCTGCCAAGGAGATGCTCACGCGCCTGTCCAGCATGCTGCCCGTGAATGTACGCGGCATGTGGATCGGTACGTTTCACGGCTTGTGCAACCGGTTTTTACGGGCGCATTACAAACTGGTCAATTTGCCCTCGACATTCCAGATTCTGGACACGCAAGACCAGCTCTCCAGCATCAAGCGCCTGTGCAAGCAGTTCAACATCGACGATGAACGCTTTCCGCCCAAGCAGCTGATGTATTTCATCGCCAGTTGCAAGGAAGACGGCCAGCGCGCCAAAGACGTGATCGTTCGTGACGAGGACATGCGCAAAAAAGTCGAGATTTATGCGCTGTACGAGGAGCAATGCCAGCGTGAAGGCGTGGTGGATTTTGGCGAGCTCATGCTGCGCAGTTATGAGTTGCTCCGGGACAACGCCGCCGTGCGGGAGCACTACCAGCGGCGCTTCCGGCATATCCTGATTGACGAGTTTCAGGACACCAACAAACTGCAGTACGCCTGGATCAAGATGCTGGCCGGACAGGGCGCTGACGGCGCTGCCAGTGGTGGTATGGCACCCGTCATGCCCGGTGGCTCAGTGGTGGCTGTGGGTGACGATGACCAGAGCATCTACGCTTTTCGCGGCGCGCGCGTGGGCAACATGGCCGACTTTGTGCGTGAGTTTGGTGTCGCTACCCAAATCAAGCTGGAGCGCAATTACCGCAGTTTTGGCAATATTCTCGATTCGGCCAATGCGCTGATTGGCCACAACAGCAAGCGCCTCGGTAAAAACCTGCGCACCGACGCAGGCCCTGGCGAGCCGGTACGGGTGGTTGAGTCCGCCACTGACTTTGCCGAAGCTCACTGGTTTGTCGATGAGGTCAAGCAACTGGTACGCGACGGCTCCGAGCGCCGTGAGATTGCGCTGCTCTACCGCAGCAATGCGCAAAGCCGGGTGATGGAAACTGCGCTTTTCAATGCGGGCGTGCCTTACCGGGTGTATGGTGGTTTGCGGTTTTTCGAGCGCGCCGAGATCAAGCATGCGCTGGCCTATTTGCGCCTGCTGGAGAACCCGAACGACGACACCAGCTTCATGCGCGTCGTCAACTTCCCGCCGCGTGGCATAGGCGCACGCAGCATTGAGCAGCTGCAGGACATTGCGCGTTCTTCGGGTTGCTCGCTGAACGACGCTGTGAGTGCGGTTTCGGGCAAGGCGGGTACCAATCTGGGTGCATTTGTCGCCAAGATTGACGTGCTGCGCGAGCAGACCACAGGCTTGAGCTTGCGCGAAATCATTGAACGGGTGCTGCAGCACAGCGGCCTGGAGGAGCACTATAAAACTGAAAAAGAAGGCCAGGACCGGCTGGAGAACCTGGCCGAACTCGTCAACGCGGCTGAATCATTTGTAGGGCAAGAAGGTTTTGGCCGTGATGCGGTGGCGCTGCCTGTCGATGAGCTGGGCGCGGCCATGCGGGCCACTGCTGGTACATCGCTCGGCCAGTCCCCTGCCAGTCAGGGGCTGGATGTCGCCAATTTGCTGGACGAGCCCTTGCCCGAGTTTTTGGCACCTGACTCCGAGACCGGCGAAACGCTCTCGCCACTGGTGGCTTTTCTGACCCATGCAGCGCTGGAGTCTGGTGACAACCAGGCTCAGGCCGGGCAAGACGCGGTACAGCTCATGACGGTGCATTCGTCCAAAGGTCTGGAGTTCGACTGCGTCTTTATCACTGGCATTGAAGAGGGTCTGTTCCCGCATGAAAACGCCCTGAGTGATCAGGACGGCCTCGAAGAAGAGCGCCGCCTGATGTACGTGGCCATCACCCGGGCCAGGAAGCGCCTCTACCTGAGCTACTCCCAGACCCGCATGCTGCACGGGCAGACACGCTACAACCTCAAAAGCCGTTTCTTTGAAGAGCTGCCTGAAGCCGCGCTCAAGTGGATCACTCCGAAACACCAGGGCTTCGCTTCGGGTCTGGGTGGCTTGTCCAGCGGTAACGCACCCTGGAGTTCTGCTAGCAAATCAGGAGCAGGTGGCGCAAGGAATGATTGGGCCAGCAGCGTTTTTGCTTCAAAATCAGGCCAGCCAGAGCGTTTTGCCAGTCCGCCAGTACCTGCGCAAAAAAATGCGCCTGCACATGGTTTGAAGGCTGGCGTCAAGGTTTTCCATGCCAAGTTCGGTGAAGGCAAGGTTCTGATGCTCGAAGGCAGCGGCGATGACGCCCGAGCGCAGATCAATTTCACCCGGCATGGCGTGAAGTGGCTGGCATTGAGCGTGGCCAAGCTCACGCTGGTGTAGGCTTCCCAGGACGCAATGCAGTTCTCTTGAGCCTACATTCCAGCTTTAAAAATAACGTAACCTATTGATTTAGTTGATTTGATTTTTATTAAGAGAACAGTATTGAGACCTGACTCCAGAGCTGCGGTGACCACAGTATGATCCCAGCATTTGCTAATCAAGCAGCCAGAGCCAAGTCTGCCAGCTGGGGGCAATGGTACTTGCCAAAAATCGTGGCACGCTTTCGCATGACTCTCAAGACGAGCGTCGCGGCTGCCTTTGAAATCCCAGGATCAAGCAAAAGTGCCTTCATGGATTCAGAAGTGCCTTGACAGAAAAGCCTTACTTGGTACTGCCCAGCATTCCTGTAGTTGGTACGCTCCACGCTTAAAAATGGATACTTTTCCTTCAAAGTATCAATGGACTTCCAATGCTCTAGCAACACATCTTCAGCAACGTTGACAAACGCCCAAAGTGAGGTCGGATCTTGTTGCAAATGACCAACAACAAACAGCTCCATAAATGCAGCATTTACGCACACCAGTCTTTTCCATTCGCTGACAGTGACAGGCATACAACTGACCGCCCAAAACGAATATTCAGTACGGCGCGGTACAGGCACACAGGAGTGAAGATACTGTTTGAGCAGGGCCAAAGCTCTTGCTGAAAGAGGCTGCTTCCCAAATCTGGAAAACTTTTTTGAGTAGCGTAACTTTTGGCTTTCCGGGAGCACAATTTTAGGATGGGCATCGATTGGGAACATTAATTTGTCATCACTGTGTAGCCAGTTATTTTGCTCCGTTATCGGTACAACCAAGTCAAAATCTGTATCGCCTACGACGCTCGTTACGTGGACCGCATTCGTTATCTTGAGTCCGCGTGATTCCGCTTTGAAAATATATCCCTTCTCAATGGCATCCAATTCGGATTTCGGCACTGGAATGAAGGAGAAGCCAACAATATCATCATGATTTTTTCGATGCTGTGAGAAACGCCGAACTACATCGACAGCCTGCCCAATATAGAAAAGTCCAGGCTGAAAAGCGAGCAAGTAAATTCCACAGCGTTTTTTTGATGTCCCAAAAAGATGGGCTACAGACTGAAGTGAAATTACGTCAGTCAATGCAGGAAATCCTATCGCTGCTACTGGGTCAAAAAGTTTGGCTTCCAAATTGATACTTTCCAGTATGAATGCTATTTTCAAGGCATAGCTGGGGTCAGGTCTCAATACTGCTTTCTTAAGAAGTTTTTGGTCTCATCTTGTATCGTCTGTGATCCAAAACTTCATAGGCATCGGGACTAAAAAATCAATTGAATCAAGCACTTGAAACCTAAAGAGAATAGTAGTTTCTCAGGACTCAATACTTTTCTCTTAACGTAAAAACCGTTCGGGCTGAGCTTGTCGAAGCCCTATCCCTATATTGGCAACCCTTCGAAAAGTTCTGGGAGAACGGTCTTAAATGAACAGTATTGAGACCTGACCCCAGCATTCCAAATTCCAGTTTAGGCACGCGGCATCCCGTTCTCGTCCATTCGGGAGGCGATCTTTCTGAGAACCCCTCCGACCATTTCGAAAACATGCATTGCATCTTCGACGTTGTAAATTTGATCAAAGTGCATAGTCGCGTTTCGATATGGATTTTGTAGTCCAGCCAGCGTTCCATAGAGCCCTTCAAACGTCTTACCTTCACCACTAAATTTTTCAACAGAACCTGGCCAGCGCGTCTCCATCTCAGTCTTGATCTTCTTGAGTATCGCGCCCCAATTGCGCTCAGCACCTTTAGTTGGGTCGGGTATCCCGAGGCAGAGGGACATTGCCATGATGCCGCCCTCAAGTGATCGGATGGCATGAAATACGGCTGCGGTGCCTCTGGCAAAGGCGAGGCAATTTCCTGCTTCAGCGATCTCGTATGAAAGGCTGGGAAATTTTAGAGCAACTTCGTTGCCGAACAGTGGTTGCTCTGATTCGTAATAGCGTGCCTTTGCACTGTCAAGTACAAACACCTTCGTCGACTTGAGCTCCCGACGAAGAGTTTCCAATATTTCGTTGAACAGTTTTGCACTATAAAAGAATGTTGCCGGATATTCAGATGATCCACTTAATCGTTCTGCGAACTCATCTATTACAATTTTCGTCGCAGGAACATGCAGCGGTCTTAGGGCCTGCTTCAGGTCGCTGAGCTGCTTCAGAATGTTCTCTGTAGGCTTCTCGCCCAACGGAGTCGATTCAATCGCAGGATCTACCGATTTAAGTATGTAACTCGCTTCTGCAATTACCATAATTGCCATGTGATGTGCCATAGAGTCGAATCGGTACATATACAGGGAACAACCGGAGTTTTGAATCTCTTATTTTACTTTGTTACCGCTTGCTGTAAGACCTCAATTCATCCCATCCTGCAGCCGCGCAAATACAGCCCCGCCGATAGGGTCAGGTCTCAATGCTGTTCACTTACGACCGTTCTCCCTGAGCTTATCGAAGGATTTCCAATACAGGGTAAGGCTTCGACAGGCTCAGCCCGAACGGTCTTTCCGCTCGAGAGAACAGTATTGGATCAGGTCTCAATACTGTTCTCTTAAGACCATTCTCCTTGAGCCAGTCGAAGGGTTGCCAATACAGGGCAAGGCTTCGACCCTTGGACAAGCTCAGGACTGGCCGAGCTCAGCCCGAATGGTCTTTCTGCTTGAGAAAACAGCAGTGTCTCAGGACTTGTTTTTAGCCTTGTAATCAGCAATGGATTTGGCGAGGTCCTGGTATTCCTCACAGGTGGTGTTGCCGCAGATGCTTTTGAGTTTGGCCAGGTGCTCTTCGGCTTTGGCAGGCTTTTTATCCATCAGGTAGGCCTCGCCGATGTACTCGTTGGCACCCCGGTGTTCGGAGTCAAATTTAAGCGCCAGCCGGTATTGCTCAAACGCACGCGGCAAATCAGGCGTGGCCTGCTTGCGCAAGGAGTAACCCAGCAGGTTGTGCAGCTCGGCATTGCCGGGGTGCTCCTGCACAGCCAGTGTGAGCTCGGCGATGGATTTTTTGAAGTCTTTGGCCTTGATGGCCTCGCGTGCCACGGTGATGCGCTCTTTGTTGCCGGACGTTTTAACCGACTGGCTGGCGGGTTCCGGCATGGTCATGGTGTCGGCGGCAAGTGCCGGGGTGCCTTGCATGGCCGCAGCAGCGAATGCCAGAAGACAGACGGCGGAAGTTCGGGTGTAAAAACGCATGAAACGCTCCTGGATGTGTAGGTTTTCAAAAAACAGTGTGATGGCAGGCTCAATAGCCCATGCTGCCCTTGCCGTCGGCAACACCCTTGCGACCCATGATTTGCCAATAAGTTTGCTGGTTGATCAGGCGTGCCAGAAACTCCAGCTCTTCGTCGGTGTGGTCCAGAAATTTGGCCTCGCTCAGCTTGCTGCCGTTGGTCGCCTCGGCATCGGCCCAGAACGACTGGTGATAGTCTGATTGCGACTGCGCGCGGCTGCCACCCGCATCGAGGTCCACGGTGCCATAGCAATTGCAAAAGTAGGTGCGGCTGTTTTGCAGAGGCAGCACCTCGGTATAGACCCCGGTGCCGCGTATGCCTGCGGTCAGCGTGGGTGTGATGATGGCGCGGCCACTTCCATTGCTGTCCTTGTTCCACACGCTGACCACGCCGCCTGTGACGATGCGCAGCAGGCTCACGATGCTCAGCGTCGTGCCACGCTCGACGGTCATCAGGGTGTTCTGCCTGACCCTGAAAGCCGCATTGCCCAGCGCAAAGACCAGGCTTGAGCCGGGCCCGGTCTGGAGCCGGTCACCGGTTTGCACGGTCTGGCCGGGCAGCAGGCGGCTTCCGTTGATCAGCGCGTCCCCGGTCAACTCCACAATATTGCTGCGCTGCTGTGCCACAGCGGCAGGCAAGCCACCCATGGCAAGCCAGGCGGCTGCGGCTTTGAGCGTTTCCCGGCGTTGAAACCACAGCACTTCTTTTTCACTTCTGTTTTCTAGCTGGTGCTGGGTCATGGCGGGTCTCCGGTGGGGGCTGTGTCAGGGAACCAGTAGTGTCTGCCCGGCAGTCTGCCCTGACGGGTTGTCCACAAAGCTGTCTTGAAAGGTGAAGTAAATCGAGGTGAAAAACATGGCCATCATCACCAGGGCCACTGGAAACATGGCCAGCCCTGCAAACATCGGGTTGCCCAGCAGCGCCGCGATCAGGGTGACCGCCAGCATGGCGACTAAAAAGATGCCCGCCCAGGCCAGCCCGTACACCATCATGGCAGCGCCATTTTTATAGCACGCCATGAAACTGAAAAACAGGCTTTTGACAGGCGATACACTATGCCAGTGCACCAGTGCCGGCGCGTGCCAGAACAGCATGGACAGCGGCACATACAAAGCCAGCGTGACCCACATGGCCAGCTGGAAATCACCTTGCATGACCATCTCTTCCGTGATTTTTCCACCTACCAGGTAGAGTTTGGCAAATTGCCCACCGTCTATCAGGCTTGAAATGCCCATCAGCGCCAAAAAGCCTACGGCATACAGCGCGCCCAGCACCATCATGGCGTTCAGGCGCTGTCGGCCTGCCCGAAACGCGCTGACCAGAATCACGGGCATCGGAAATTTTCCCTTGCTGGCCTCCTGTGTGGCGGCCATCAGCCCCAGCGTGGTGGCAGGCAGCAGGGCCAGCGCCAGTGCCGCGCCGATGAAGGGGAACAGGGTGGCAAACGACAACAGGGCCATGAACATGAAAAACAGGCCCGACATGGCCAATGGCTGCTGTAAAAAGGTTTTGATGCCCAGCTTGACCCAGGTGATGCCGGTGCGGGCGGGAACAATATTGAGTTTCATGGTGTGAGTGCGAAAGTTAGCGTCTGCTGGAGCAGCTTAAATTCAATTCTGGCCGACTCTGAAGAGTCCTCATGCAGCTGTTGACAGACAATCCGTTCGCTTTGAGAAAACCGATGCCCGATGATAGGTTTTTCGCAAAACTCAGGCTGAAACAAGGGCAGATGTCGCTAAGACTGCATCCATCGCAACCGGCGGGCCACCGGCCAGCCGCTCGCGCAACACGCGCTCGAAATGCGTGGGGTCATGCGGCTTCAATACAGCAGCCTCACGCGGCAAGTGAAAGTCCCACAGCCGTGAAATCCAGAAACGCAATGCGCCCGCCCGCAGCATGGCGGGCAGCAGGCTGCGCTCTTGCGCTGTCAGCCGCCGCTGCGACTGGTAAGCGGCCATAAAAGCATCAGCCCGCTCTGCATCGTGTCGGCCTGTAGCCAGGTCCACGCACCAGTCGTTCAGGCAAACGCCGATATCGAACAAAAAGGTGTCGCAGCCTGCGAAATAAAAATCAAAAAATCCGGTCAGCTGGCCGCCCTCAAACATCACGTTGTCACGAAACAAATCTGCGTGAACCGGCCCGCGTGGCAGGGTTTTGTAGGCCGCTGCCTCTGCAATGTGGTTCTGGTAGGCCAGCTCGCCCAGCAACAGGCTGCGCTGCCCGGCTGTGACGTAAGGCAGCACCACCGGTACGGTCTCGTTCCACCAGGCCAGGCCACGCAGGTTGGGTTGCTGGCGGGGATAGTCTTGCCCGGCCAAATGCATGCGTGCCAGCATTTGGCCGACACTGGCGCAGTGCGCAGTGGTGGGGGCCAGCTCGCTTTTGCCGCGCAGTTTGTTGACGACAGCCGCAGGCTTGCCCTTGAGCTTGAATAAAATCTCACCCTTTTTGTTGGCCGCCGGGTCAGGCACCAGAATGCCGTGCTGCGCCAGGTGCTTCATCAGGTGCAGATAAAACGGCAGCTGCTCAAACGTCAGCCGCTCAAACAGAGTCAGCACGTACTGGCCTTGCGTGGTGTCTACAAAATAATTGGTGTTCTCGATGCCACCCGCGCAGCCCTGGATGGTTTGCAGCTCACCCACGCCCAGCGTACGCAAAAAAGTAGCCGCTTCTTTGAACGAGACCTCAGTAAAAACAGCCATGCCTGAAATGTGTTGGAAATAAACAGAAAGTCACCAGAAGGTGGGCACAAAGCGAAAGAAATGTTTGAACGCGTCAGAACTTCAGCACGTTCCACACGCGTGAACCGTTGGTGTCACCACCTGATTGCGAAGGGGCATTGCCCTTGGCGCTGTCAGCGGGCTTGACTTCATAAGCGGGCGTGTTGGGGCCGGTTTTGGGCTGCACGGTGATGCTCTGCGTTTCACCCCCCACGCGTACCTCATCAATGCGCGTGCCGGCATCTTCAGTGCGAATGCGCTGAATGGCCTGGTCGGGGCGGCCCGACCAGGCCGGGGCAGTTTCAACAACGGGTGGTTGCACGGGTGCTGCGGTCGTTTGCGCACTGGCTGCCTTTGCTACAGGCACGGCAAACAGCACAGCAATGAGCATGGCACAGGGCGAGGGCAGCGAAAGAGGTTTCATGACTGCATTGTAGGCTTGGCACCCCTGTAGAGAAGGGATTGGCCGGGCCAGTCAAGGCCTTGCGGGTATTTGCGGGTATTTACAGTTATGGCCGACAATTCCACCGCATGCATCCTGACAAAAAAACCCTTCTGCTGGTCGATGGCTCCAGTTACCTCTACCGCGCCTTTCACGCCCTGCCCGACCTGCGTGCGGACCCGGCAGACCCCACCAGCCCGGCAACTGGAGCCATTCGCGGCATGGTCAACATGCTGCAAAAACTGCGCCGGGATGTGCGGGCTGACTACGCGGTGTGTATTTTTGACGCCAAAGGCCCGACCTTTCGCGATGACTTGTACCCGGCCTACAAGGCCAACCGTTCGCCCATGCCGCCCGATCTGCGCAGCCAGATCGAGCCGGTGCATGAGGTGGTGAAGTTGATGGGCTGGAAAGTCGTGGCAGTGCCCGGCGTGGAGGCCGATGACGTGATTGGCACGCTGGCCTGCATGGCCTCCCGGCAAGCCATTGAAGTGATTATTTCCAGCGGTGACAAAGACCTGAGCCAGCTTGTGGATGAGCACATTACCGTGATTGACACCATGAACGACAAGCGGCGTGACCTGGCCGGGGTCGAAGCCGAGTTTGGCGTGCCACCGCGCCTGATGGTGGACTATCAGGCGTTGGTCGGCGACGCGGTCGATAACGTGCCGGGTGTGGCCAAGGTCGGCCCGAAAACCGCTGTCAAGTGGCTGCTTGAATATGGCTCGCTCGATGCGCTGGTGGCCAGGGCGGGCGAGATCAAGGGCGTGGTGGGGGACAACCTGCGACAGTCGCTCGATTGGCTGCCCAAAGGGCGCGCGCTGCTGACGATTAAAAAAGACTGCGCACTGGACGCCTATATCGACGGTCTGCCTGCTATGGATTCAATAGCTACTGGCGCAGCAGATACAAGGGCCCTGGCCATTTTTTATGAAAAATATGGCTTCAAGGGTATGGCCAGAGCCCTGCAGGAACCGACTGCGCCGCAAGCTGTGCCCAAAGCAGAGCGTGAAGTCAAAGCATCAGAGCCGGGCCTGTTTGACGAGCCTGCAGACGTGCATGCGGCGGTAGCTGCTGCGCCCAGTAACGTCATTTACGACACCATCGTCACCTGGGACGCGCTCGACGCCTGGCTGGCCAGACTGCTCACTGCTGAACTTGTGGCTGTCGATACAGAAACCACGTCGCTCGACCCGATGCGCGCCGAAATCGTCGGCATCAGTTTTAGCGTCACCCCTGGCGAGGCGGCCTACATTCCCCTGACGCACGACTACCCCGGTGCGCCAGCGCAACTGCCGCGCGACGAGGTGCTGGCCAGACTCAGGCCGTGGCTTGAAGACCCGAAAAAACTCAAACTTGGCCAGCATGTCAAATACGACCGCCACGTGTTTGCCAACCACGGCATTGAAGTGCAGGGTTACGCTCACGACACCATGCTGCAAAGCTACGTGCTGGAGGTGCATAAACCACACGGTCTGAGCAGTCTGGCAGCCCGGCATCTGGGCCGCAGTGGCATCACTTATGAAGACCTGTGCGGCAAAGGTACAGGCCAGATCAAGTTCAACCAGGTCGATATCGCCAAAGCGGCAGAGTATTCGTGCGAAGACTCGGACCAGACGCTGGCAGTCCATCAGGTGCTGTGGCCACAGCTGGAGGCCAATGAAAAACTGCGCTTCATCTATGAGCTGGAAATCAAAAGCAGTGAATCACTCTTTCGCATTGAGCGCTGCGGCGTGCTGATTGACGCGCCCATGCTGGCCAAACAAAGCGGCGAGCTGGGCGCGCGCATTGTGCAACTTGAAACCGAAGCCTACGAGCTGGCCGGCCAGCCCTTTAACCTTGCTTCCCCAAAGCAGATTGGCGAAATATTTTTTACCAAACTGGGGCTGCCAGGCGGTAAAAAAACACCCAGCGGGGCCTACAGCACCGACGAGGAAACACTCGAAAAACTGGCTGAAGACCATCCGATTGCGGCCCGCCTGCTGGAGCACAGGGGTTTGTCAAAGCTGAAAGGCACGTACACCGACAAGCTGGCGCAACTGGCCCTGCCCAGAGACGGCCGCGTTCACACCCACTACGCCCAGGCCGTGGCCGTCACAGGCAGGCTGAGCAGCAACGACCCGAACCTGCAAAACATACCCGTGAAAACCGCAGAAGGCCGCCGGGTACGTGAAGCCTTTGTAGCCCCCGCAGGCAGCGTGATTGCCAGTGCCGACTATTCACAAATCGAGTTGCGCATCATGGCGCATATCAGCGAAGACGAGGCCTTGCTGCGCGCGTTTACCGAAGGCATTGACGTGCATCGCGCGACCGCTGCCGAGGTGTTTGGCGTGGCCGTCGATCAGGTCAGCGGCGAGCAGCGCCGTTACGCCAAGGTGATCAACTTCGGCCTGATTTACGGCATGAGCAGCTTTGGACTGGCGCGCAACCTGGGTATAGAAACCAAGGCCGCAGCGGCCTACATCGACAGGTATTTCCAGCGCTACCCCGGCGTTAAAAACTACATGGACCAGACGCGCCTGTCCGCCAAAAGCAAAGGCTATGTCGAAACCGTTTTTGGCCGCCGCCTGTACCTGCCCGAAATCAATTCCCCGAACGGCCCGCGCCGCGCCGGTGCTGAGCGCGCCGCCATCAACGCGCCCATGCAGGGCACCGCAGCAGACCTGATCAAGCTCAGCATGAACCAGGTGCTGGCCGTGCTGGACTTGGAAAAGCGCGGCACCAGAATGATCATGCAGGTGCATGACGAGCTGGTGTTTGAAGTGCCTGAGGCGGAGGTTGAATGGGTCCGGGTGGAAATCCCCCGCATCATGGCGGGTGTGGCGGCGCTCAAGGTGCCACTGCTGGCTGAGATCGGTTTCGGGCCGAACTGGGAAAAGGCCCACTGACCTCCTGTGCGTTCAGCCATGAACGCATAGACCGTGAAAATGACGGGTGCGATTGAACGGCTCAATCCTGCACGGCGTTCAATATGCCTTTCCAGGCTGCGCACAGATTTTTTTGATCCAGGGCTGCCAAAGCGCCTGGTTAAAGCTGCCGCCACTGACCACAAGCGCAGGCCAGCGCCTGGTGGTGTTTCGGTCCGTAAAAGGAAAGGGCACCACCACAATGTCAAACGCCTGCAGTGTCAGCTCTGACATCACAAGTCTTTGAACGCCATGTCATCGTGCTCGCTGGCCCACTCGGGCAATGTGGCTTCAAGTGCCTGCGTGAAGGCCAGGTCCAGCGGCGTAGCGCGACGTAGTCTGACTTCGTCGCCGTCGATTTCAAACCCCAGCATGTCTCCG
>JBBRMH010000064.1:0-19147 GCA_038230935.1 Burkholderiales bacterium
TAACTACGGCTACACCGTACTGCGCGCAGCAACCGCGCGCGCAGTGGTCGCGTCGGGCTTGCACCCTGGTATTGGGCTGCACCACAGCAACGACAACAACGCCATGCGCCTGGTGGATGACTTGATGGAGCCCTTTCGGCCCATGATCGATTTGAAGGTATGGCAGCTCAAGCGCAACGGCGAAGAACACGTCAGCCCTGAAACCAAACGCGCGCTGGCTCGCACGCTCTACGACGACATGCAAACCGACGCCGGTGCTACGCCCGTGATGGTGTGCGCGCAAAAGCTGTGTACGTCGCTGGCGCAGGTTTATCTGGGCCAGCGCGACAAGCTGGATTTACCCTTGCCCGGCCTGCCGCTGTCACTTGCAGCCGCCTTGGGCGACGAGTAAGCAGCAGGCATCAGCAAGTTATGCAGGCGCATCTGGAGGTAATGACATGCTTTCAGGCTATCGGCTCATGTGGATAGTGGTGATGTTTGACTTGCCTGTGGTCGAAAAGGTCGAGCGCAAGGCCGCGACCGAGTTTCGCAATGGCCTGCTGGACCATGGATTTGCCATGTCGCAGTTCTCGGTTTATATGCGGTTTTGTACCAGCCAGGCACAGGTAGATACATTGTGCAAAAAGGTAGAAAATGCATTGCCGCTTGGGGGCAAGGTAAACGTGCTGCAATTTACCGATAAACAGTATGAGCGCATCATTTCGTACCACGGGCAGGCTAAACAGCCTGCCAAAAAAGCGCCCGATCAATTTGACCTTTTTTGACCACGTTTGTATTCATTCATGCCCACCATAAGCATCTTCTACGGCCTTGTCATCAGAATGTATTTCAACGACCATGCACCGCCGCACTTTCATGTTGAATATGCAGAGTACAAAGCGACAGTGGATATTCATTCGTTGGTAATCACCACTGGAAAACTGCCACGGCGTGCCCAGATGCTGGTGTTGGACTGGGCAGAACTTCATCAAGCCGAACTCCTTGAAGACTGGCAGCTGTGCATGAACAAGCAGCAGCCACGGCAAATCGCCCCTTTACTTTGATAGGCACTCCAATACAGGCAGATCACTATGCAATGGGATGTTGTGGCTATTCAAGCTATACCGCCGATGGCGCTACAAGTACGTTTTGCAGACGGCACAGCAGGCCAGGTGCGCTTTGAACCCAGCCACCTGACTGGCGTGTTTGAGGCGCTCAAAGACCCGGCTGTTTTTGCCCAGGCCCGTATTGAGTCGGGTGCAGTGACCTGGCCAGGCGACTTGGACCTGGCACCAGACGCGATGTATGCCGAAATCAAGTCGCGCGGTGAGTGGGTTTTGCGCTGACCGTATCAAAAAAACCCTGTATTAATTGCGAATTCAACGGCACAACTCGATGAAAATAAAAATGCCAGAAACGAATAACCCCTTGATAAATCAAGGGGTTATCGTCGACGGAGTCTAGTCGATTGGGATATGAGCTCTGACCGGAACGACCCCGGCCAGCGCAGAGAGCTGGCTGAAAGTCTAGTCGATTGGGATATGAGCTCTGACCGGAACGGCAATCAACGGCAGCAGGGGTGTGTTCACAGTCTAGTCGATTGGGATATGAGCTCTGACCGGAACGTTGGTGGTACTTGTAGCGCCCGCCGTGCTAGTCTAGTCGATTGGGATATGAGCTCTGACCGGAACGGGCATGGCCGGGTACTGGCAGCGCGTAAGAGTCTAGTCGATTGGGATATGAGCTCTGACCGGAACGAGCGATGTCGGCTTGACGATCTCGCAGACAGTCTAGTCGATTGGGATATGAGCTCTGACCGGAACTCCACACCTGCACATGATCGCCCTGGCTGAAGTCTAGTCGATTGGGATATGAGCTCTGACCGGAACGGTGTTTGCGTCACAGGCGCTTTGCACCCGTCACGCAAATGCCCGCGCCACAGCGCAATGTCTATCAAGAATTGCCTCGTAAGGTTTATTTTTGCCATTCATTCCCACCAGAGAGACACCGCTGATAACAATTTTACGATGCATGGGAGTCTCCTGTTTTGAGATGAATGGGTTGCAAAGCAGGCCATAGTGTGCGCCGCAATGGCTACAGAGGTCTTACGGGCCAGACACGCGTTACCCCACAGACTCCTGTCTGCGGCCCAACATCCAGCCTGAAAAGCGGACCCGTTCCACCACGGCCATATGTGGCACGGTGAGCGCGGCCAGACCAACAAAAAGGAGCTGCGCCAGGCGCATGTCAAGTGGCTTGCCAGCCGACCACCACCACGCGGCGGCAACGCCTGCTGCAGTGGCAAGCATGGGCCAGGCGGCGATGCGCAACAAGTGCTGCAATGTGCCCGCCTGCGAGTAATCGCGGGTTCGCAGCACATGCCGGGCACTGTGCATGCAGCAGAAAAAAAGCGTAAAGCCAATCAGCGGTGGCGTGAAGCTCAACAGTGCGGCTACTGACAGTAACTCAACGCTGCGCACCAGACCACGCCGGGCATATACCAGCGCCGCCACACCGATACCTGCAACCCAGGGCACGGCCGCCCACTGCAGGGCGGCCACAATGGCCTGCGCCGCTGGCGCACCCGCCAAAAAGGAAAAGACCAGAGAAACCTCAACCGAGTGGAGCAGCAGCGGGCAAAAAATGATGGCACCACCGTACAACACCCGAAACCACGCCGGGGTCAGGCCCTCGGGATCACCTGAAAAATGCAGTGCTGAAACAAGCAGAAAGGCGGCCAGAAAAACCCCGGGTGCCCACCACCACAGCGCCACCACCAGGGCAGCAGCGGCCAGGTAAGCAACCGGGAACAGGCTCCACACTGCGGCAGAGCGAAGGCCCGCGAGTTGCCGCACAAAGACCATGTCGAGCGCTCCATGCGGCACGCCCAGCAGCAAGATGACCGGTGACAGCACGACAAGCTGAAACCGCAGCTCAAGCGGCGGGAGCCACTGGCCAAGCACCACTGCACACCACGCCAGAGCACTGAACGCCAGCCCTTGGGCCTTCAGACTCACGTCAGACTTTCGGCTTTGCTGATGCGGCTGCGTCGCGACTTCAGGCGCAACGCCGCTTTGATAAACGGCATATAGGGCATCGCGGCGACCACCGCCAGGCTGTCGGCAACGCCTGCCCGACCGCTCAAAAACCGAATCACCCGAGCCGGATCGGCACGGCTGAAGAGCGAAAAGAAAATCGCTCCGCCGCGCTGTGGCTCGGCACGCAGTACGTCCAGAAAAATCTGATCCATCAAGCCCAGTAACAACGGGTCTGCCGGGTGCCCGACTGGAAGACCGCCCGTTGCCAAGGCTTGCGCACATGCATTTGCCCAGCGCTGGATTCTTTGAAACGCGTAGCCGGTGCTTGGACGAGCCCCGCCCGCCATGACGCCGACCTTGACGAAACTCTCGTGCAGTGGCGCAGGTGCAGCGTTCAGGCCCATCGGCAAAATGCCGTGCTCACTGCGCAGTGTCTTGAAGGCTGCACCGCCTGTGCGTTGCGCAAGCGCAGCGTCGAGTCGCACACTCAGCTCGCCTGGTGGCAGCGGTACTGCGCCGAATACCGTGAGCTCAATCAGCGCCCGGGTTGGTGTGACCGGCAGCACATAGACAAACGCCACATCACGCGCATCGGGCGCAAGAAAATTCATCAGGTCCAGCGACAGGGGGTCAAACACCGCCGCGCTGCATTCAATCTCGTGGCCATAGAACGATTGCCACAGCGTTGCACCGTCCAGCCGGGGCGCCCGCGATGGGCGCGTATCGACCACGCAGCGGGTGGTGACATGACCCGAGCTGGTGCGGATGTGCCATAGCCCGTTGCTGCGGCTTGGCTCAACCACTACGGACGTACCCAACTGCAATGATAAGTTGGGTTGCTGGTCTATAGCGGCCTGCGCGGCAGCATAGAAGTCTTGTGCCGCCACCATCTGATACGGTGTCGCCCCACAGTCAAGCGTCGCGCTTTGACCAGCGTGCGCTACCTGCATGGTCTGCCAGCTGTGCTGGGCTGGGCAGGCGGCTTTCATAGAAGCATCCATCCAGTAGCACCAGGTGCGGTCGTTTGTGTACTGGGTGCGAGACTCGATCACCAGCGTGCGCGGGCAGCGCGCGTCTTGGGCGGCCAGTTGCATGGACAGGCTGAGTCCGGCACAACCGCCACCCAGAATGACGAGATCGAACGGCTCAGACATGCTGGCGATCAAGTGCGCTTTCAGCACCCAGAAACGGCGACAAGGCACCGTGCAGCGCGGCATCGTGGTGACGCACCGGCACCCAGAACCCGGGCAGCAACGGAGCCGACAGCGTCGCACCCAAGGTCACCCAGCGCTTGGTACGGACTGGCACCACCGTACGACCCAGCCAGTACGCGTTGCCATGCTGGCGAAGTCGTGTGCCAATGGCGCGGTAAACCCGCGCCGCAACCAGAATGCTGTAGCGTGCGCCTACCGGCAGATGGCCCAGCCCTGCTTCGCCGCTGCGGTAGTAGCGGTCAGCGGTGACCAGGAGCGATTCAATGCAGGCCTGCAGGCGGGGCTGCAGCGCCAGAGCCGGGTTGACCAGCAGGCGCGGCTCAACGTCACCGATCATGGATGCAGGCAGGTAACGCCTGCCCGCTGAAGCGTCTGCGGCGACATCGCGGCAGATGTTCGTGAGCTGCATGGCGATGCCAAGGTCTATCGCGTGGCGCAGTGCTGCCGGGTCGTTGCAACCAAGCACCCGGCACATCATGGCACCCACGGTGCCAGCGGCCTGATAGCAGTAACGCAGCAGCGCGCCCTCGTCGGCCATGCGGACGCTGTCAAGATCTGAGGTGATGCCGTCAATAAATGTCAGGATCAATGACGACTCGATATTGCACTCGCGGGCCAGCGCAATAACATCAGCCACAGTCGGGTTTTGCGATGAACCGCTGGCCATGTCCTGCGCAATCAACGCAAGCGTTGTACGTGGGTCACCGCCAACAACACTTTCGTCGGCCAGATCGTCAACGTAGCGGCAAAAACCGTATAGCCGGGTTGCACGCGCGGCATGGCTGGGAGCCATCCAGCGGCGCGCCCAGTGAAAACTCTTGCCCTTGCGTGCCAGCACTAGGTCAGCGTTTTGCAGTGCAGCCGTCGGGGTCCGGCCCAGCGCGCGCTGGGCAGCGGTATGCGCCGAAGGCACCAACGCGTCCACCACCTTGGCCGAGCACAACACGCCGGGCAACCCGGCGCCTGGATGCGTTCCAGCCCCGACAAGATAAAGGTTACGGATGCCCTCGGCCCGGTTATGAAAGCGGAACCAGGCCGACTGGCGAAACAGCGGCGCGACCGAAAACCCAGCGCCGTGGGCACTCAGGTAGTCGCTGCGAAAGTTCTCGGGCGTCATGTAGAAGTCGCTGGTGATGCAATCGCCCAAGCCCGGCAAAATCGTCGCGCCCAGCGCCGCAACGATGCGTGCCTGCAAGCGCGGCCCCTGCGTAGCCCAGTCGATCTGCCCCTTCAGGTTGGGCACCGGACACAGCACATAAAAGCTGTCACAACCCGCTGGTGCAAAACTGGCGTCGGTAGCGGTGGGCCGATGAAGGTAAAGCGAGAAATCTTCAGACAATTCTTTGTGGTCAAAGATGTCGGCCAGCAGTTCGCGGTAACGCTCGCCGAGCCAGATGGTGTGGTGCGCGACGTCCGGATACTGGCGGGTTGTGCCGAAATACAGAACAAACAGACCCATTGAAAACTCGGCTGCAGCCAGCTTCAGGCGGGCCGAGGGTGCCTGGTCCTTGGGCTGGATCATGGCACCGTACAAGTGGGCAGGGTCGGCGTTGGACACGATCACATCGGCTGCGAAGGTTGCGCCGTTGTCCAGCGTGACACCTGTGGCAACGCCGCTGTCAATGTCGATGCGGCGCACCGTGGTGTTGAGCTGCACGGTAATGCCCTGCCGGACCATCAGCGCGCCCAGCGCCTGAGTGATGGCAGCTGTTCCGCCCATGGCGAAATGCACGCCATAAGCGCGTTCGAGGTAATGGATCAGCCCGTAAATGCTGGTGGTGTCAAAGGGGTTGCCGCCGACCAGCAGCGGCTGAATCGAAAACGCCTGGCGCAGTTTCGGGTTTTTCAGGTGCCGGCTGACCAGCTGCCAGACGGTGTCCTGGCAGCGCAGGCGCAGCAGTGCCGGTATTTGCCTGAGCATCGTGGTGAAGCGGTCAAACGGCTCGGCAGACAGTTGCGTGAAACCTACCTTGAAAATCTTTTCAGACTGCACCAGCAAACTGCGGTAGCCGTCGCAATCAGCGGGCTCAATTCGTGCAATTTCGGCAAGCGTTTCATCCAACGTGCCGCCGTAATCAAATTGGCTGTTGTCTGCAAAGTGGAAGCGATACCAGGGGGTCAGTGGCACCAGTTTGACGTGGTCCTCGAACTTTTCACCAAACAGGGTGAAGAGCTCTTCAAACAAAAAGGGGGCAGTGATGACGGTAGGCCCAGCGTCGTGCTTGAAGCCGTCGCGTTCAAACACCTGTGCGCGCCCGCCCAGACCGGCACAGCGGTCAATCAGCGAGACTTCATAGCCCTTGGCGCGTAGTCGCAGTGCTGCGGCGATGCCGCCAAAGCCAGCGCCTATAACAATAGCTTTCATACGGAGTTTCTCAATGACAGGACCGGGTCTGTCGCCCCGATCCTGTTTGGACGCTTAAATGTTTAAGCCTTGACCAACTTGTCTGACTCTGACTGGTTGACTGCAACCGCCCAGATGATCAAACCAAAAGCGATCTTGTTCAAAAAGTCTGCAAAGTTGTAGATGATGTTGAGCGCACTGGCACTGTCGGCAGGGTTGGCACCGGTCAGGTAGCCAAAGAAATACCCGAGGGGGTAAATTGCCCAGCCAATGGTGACAATCCAGCGCATGGTGTTGAACGCTGACTTCACCGCTGGTGGCGCATTGGCTGCACTGAGCTTGCCAGCTTCGCCCAGAAAGATTTCATACAGGATGTAAGCCCAGCCCGCCATGCCGATAATGAACGCTGGCCATACTGACATGTAGCCGGCTTCACCCAGGTAACCGCCGATCAGCATCACCAGCGTGCCTACCATCAAACGCCAGAAAATCCAGGTTGAGACTTTGCCGATTGCGGCCAGGATCAGGTAAAACTCGATCATCAGTAACGGCACGGTAATCATCCAGTCGATGTAACGAAACACCGTAGGCGTTGAGCCTGTGGCCACCCAGACATCGCGCATGTAAAAGTAATGCACTGCAGCTACAAGCGTGACCAGCCCGGACACCGTCAGCGAGGTCTTCCATTTCGCGGATACACGGTCACGCTCAAGGAAAAAGAACACCGTCGATGCCACCAATGCCATCGAGATGATCCAGAAGGAGATACCGACAAAGTCGTTTTGCTTCAGCGGCGTGGTGGCCATTGCATACGATGAGCTTGAGGTTGCTGCCAATGCACCGCCAATTAATGGGGCTGTGATGGCTGCCAGCCGTGCCTTGATCCAGGCTCGGGATGGCGGTTTTATGGCGTAATTCATACGTTTCTTTCAGTGGGTGAGCAAAAGCGCTCGTTAAAAAAAGCGCGCTGTGTACGCGCCTCGTTTTTCGGTAAGTGGTCGTTGTATTTGGGGTGGTTTGTCAAAGCCTCACTGAAACGGGGGCCAGTCGCTTGAACACACGGGTGCTTGACTTTGCCAACAAATCTCATGGGCCTGACAAGGTCATGGCAAACCATGCCCGGTGCGACGATCAAGGTTGTAGTGAAACTGAATCTGACAGTTAAATACTGTTGCATAAAACGCAGTTTAGTGCATAAATTAACAAATGAAACGCCTTTGAATTGCAAATTATGGCTATAGATCAGATATATCCGTTTCAATATCGTTTCAAATGGGCGGGTTTTATGGTCCCGTTACACTCTACTGACACCAAAAAACTGATTTATGACCTTGCCAATACCCGGAAATGAGCCCGCAAACCACACCCTGATGCGCAGTGGGACGGCCGCACGCTTAGCGGGCATCACATCAACGACGCTGCGCATCTGGGAACACCGCTATAGCGTCGTGGAGCCGCCCAAGTCAGCATCGGGCCAACGCAAATACTCGATCAGGGACGTGGAGCGCCTGCGGCTCATTAAGCGGCTTACGCTGCAGGGGCATGCCATCGGCACGCTGGCACATCTGGAGGTTGGTGCGCTTGCTGTACTTTCATTGGCTACCGAGCTAGCTCCAGCGGGCGTGCAGCGGGTTGTTGTGGTGGGCCAGGGGCTTGCGCACAAGCTTGAGCACAAGCTGCGGCCTGCGGTGGTGGTGGTTTTTGACGATCTGGGTCACGCCGAGCGCGATGCCATGCGTGCTGGCGCTATAGATGTACTCGTTGTTCATGTGCCTTCGTTGCAGGTATCCACGACCGAACAGCTGATGGCACTTAAAAACAGGCTTTCAGTGCCGAATGTCATTGTGGTCTATACGTTTGGGGCAGAGCCGGTGGTCGAAGCCCTTCATGCGGCGGGCGTGATGATGTGCCGGGAGCCGGTGTCTGGCAGGGAACTGGCGCGCATGGTGGTGTCCTCGCGCCCGGCTGCTGCAGCCTTGGTGAGGGGTGCCCACACAGCTTCGAGGCGCTACAGCGACTCTGAACTGGTCGCACTGACCGAAATACCATCCCTGGTGGCATGCGAATGCCCGCGCCATCTGGCTGAAATCGTCACCCTGCTGGTGAACTTTGAGTCCTACAGCACAGAATGCGCTGTGCGAGATCAAAACGATGCTCAATTGCATCGACATCTTCAGGAGGTCACCGGAGCGGCCAGAACCATGCTGGAGCAGGCGCTGGCGCGTGTCGTGCTGGAAGAGGGGCTGGTGATTTGATGCCATGTTCAGGTCGACAGGACATTGGGAGCGAACCCGCAGACACTGCTTTAACGGCCAACGCCAGGTAGCAACACACCGTATTGATCGGGAAATGCGATAAAACCCCAGTACGTGCCTATGCGGCTTTGATGGCAGGTAATGATGGCAGGTAAACCGCTGCCCAATCCCCCATGGGCAGCGTGGCTGGCAGGGTTGCGCTACAAACAGGGGTCAGTATGTTCTGGTTTCAATGAAATGCCTGCCCATGTCCGCTCCCGAACCACGCCCGCCGAAAACTGCCATCACGCCCGATGCAGCTGACAGGGCACAGGACCTCAACGGGCTGACAGACCACTGCGACGGGTTCACCGTGATGTACGACGGGGCTTGCCCGCTGTGCCGCCGGGAAATTGGCTTGTACCAGTCGCTCACGCCGCTTCAGAAAGTACGCTGGCTGGATGTCAGTGACACCAGCGCGGGCCTGAGCCCGGCGGAGCAGACGCGTTTCATGGCGCGCTTTCATGTGCGCGACACAGACGGGCGCCTGCTCAGCGGGGCTGCGGCCTTCGTCGCGTTATGGCTGACCATGCCTGGCTGGCGCTGGCTCGGTCGCCTGGGCCGCTTGCCGGGTGTGACGCCGGTGCTGGAGTGGTTTTACAGTGGCTTTTTACACCTGCGGCCAACGCTGCAGCGCTGGGTGCGTGCCGCTGAAGTCACGCATCTGCCCGCCGACATGCTGGCTGATCTGCGTGCTGACCATGCGGGTGAGACCGGTTCCGTGGCGATTTACCGGGGCATGTTGTGGGCCAGCCGCGATGCGCAGGTGCAAGACCTGGCAAGCCGCCACATCCGCACCGAGGAACAACACCTGGAACTGATGCGCGCCCTGCTGCCGCCTTTCAGGCGAAGCCTGCTGCTGCCGGTGTGGACTGTCGCTGGTTTTATGGTGGGTGCCTTGCCCGCACTGTTTGGCCCGAAGGCGGTTTTTGCGACAGTAGCGGCGGTAGAAACCTTTGTGGACCTGCATTACCAGCAGCAGATCAGCAGACTGGAAAACCGCCCTGAAAACGCTCCGCTGCTGGCGTTGCTGATTGAATGCCAGCAAGACGAGCGGGAGCACCTCGAAGAAGCCAGCCTGCGCCAGCTCGCGCCACTGGGCCCGGTATTGCGCCTGTGGTGCAGGGCCATTGGCACGGGCTCTGTGGCAGGTGTCTGGCTGGCGACGCGAATCTGAGTCGGGTTGGAGCGCAGGATTAACGCTCTGTTTTTAATAGCTTCAAGCCCTTATAAAACCTGCCACTACAGGCTTTTTGGCTGTATGCAAGTCATTTCGAAAACCAGGAAAACAGGAAAACAGGAGCCTTCACCGCAGAGGCGCAGAGGACGCAGAGTTGCGCAGGGAAGACAAAAAATTGGTTTTCTTCAACTCTGCGGCTCTCTGCGTCCTCTGCGCCTCTGCGCCTCTGCGCTGAATGGCTCATCTCCTACCTCCGCTGCTTTTTCCCGACTACACCACAGGCTGGTTTTCGCACCCACAGTCGGTGTTGCAAGCGTTGCCTTCAACGCAGGAGAACCCCATGAGCCAAGAGCCAACACCACGCCAGAAACACACCGCTGTCACTGCAGGCAAAGGCATGCCGGCCACGCAGCCGCTGCCAGGCCGGGCGCAAACCCAGCACACCCGAACGCAGCATGACGCCTCGGTCGAAGCCAGCCTGAGGATGCCCAATGAGCGCGACCAGTCCACCGACATGACGGCTGATACTCCTGACGCGGTGGTTGTCCAGGCGCGCAAAGACCTCAAGCGCGGCATTGAAGACACCAGCAAGGGGCCTGAGATGAACCAGGCGTATAAAAAACTCAAATAGGCCCAGGCGGCGGCTGGGTGGCGTTGCCCAGGCGCGTGACCATCCAGCGCTGCAGGTCCAGCCACATCTGGCGCATCTCCGAGTCCAGCGGGGTACGGGTCGCGTTGGGCAGCTCGATGGTGACCACTGGCACGCCTTTGTGTACGCCGCCATAGTTGCCCAGTGAGCCGGGGAAGATACCCACCTGGTCGAGGTACAGGCGCCCTAGCCGGGCAGGCGGTACCGACGGGCCATCAAAATCCAGCACGCCGTAGGGCGCATGAATGCTGACGATCAATTGCGGCTTGAAGCGCTGCATTTCGTCATAGACAAAGCGCGATTCAGGCTCAGACAGCGGGGTGCTGCCGGGGTAGCGGCGCGGGTCTTTGCGGGTGCGTTTTTCCCAGTAGAGTTTGGCATCATGCGCCCAGTTGGGCGTGGGGAAGTTGCGGTTCAAATCGACCCCATGCGCATTGACACGGCGTGGCGGCTGGCTGAACAGCCCGTCAGGGTTGAGCGCCGGTATGAAGCGCCAATGCACGGCCTGCGGCGCGTTGGCGGGGGTTTGCCCGGCCAGCCGTATCCAGTGCAGGGCCAGCGATGCGGACGACAACTCGTCGCCATGAATGGCGCCAATCACCAGCGCGCGCAGGCTGGCGTTGTCAGGCTCGATGTCACGGACCCAGATGGTGCGGCCATTGACACTGCGCGCCACGCTGGCCTGCAATTGGGCTGACTCGCACAGGGCGCGCTGCACATTTGGCAGTTTTGCAACAAAATCGTCGCAGGGCAAGGAAGCGCCTGGGCTGGCAGCTATTGAAACTGTAGCAAAAAGCCAGGCTGACAGCACAATTCCGGGGATACGCAGCAGCTTGCAGACATTCATATTTTTGAGTTTACCCGGCGGGTATGCGCCTGCCAGGCACCTTGCAGAGAGCCTTGTCCAGAACTGGAAAGCCCGCTTGGGGTAAATTACCCGTCTATGTTGATTCCCGCCCCGAATGCCGCCGCGCATGCCCTGCCCCCCAAAGCCCAGGCTCCGAGCTTTTCCCAACGCGAGTTTCGCGCCTCACTGGCCATGTTTGCCACAGGCGTGACCATCGTCACAGCACGCACAGCAAGCGGCGAGCTGCTTGGTTTGACAGCCAACTCGTTTAACTCGGTGTCCCTGAGCCCGCCGCTGGTGCTGTGGAGCCTGTCGCAAGCGGCCAGCACTCTGGCGGCGCTGTCACAAGGCTCGCACTACGCCATCAACATTCTGGCGGCTGACCAGAAAGAGCTGGCCGAGCGTTTTGCCAGCAAGCAGGGTGACCGCTGGCAAGGCGTGGCGTTCACTGACGGCGCATCCGGTGCGCCGCTGCTCAGCGGCACAGTGGCCAGTTTTGAGTGTTTTAACCGCAGCCGCTACGAAGAGGGCGACCACGTGATCTTTGTGGGTGAGGTCGAACGCTGCAGCCACCACGAAGGCGCTTCGCCACTGCTGTATCACGGTGGCAAGTTTTATACCGAGCACCCGTTGTAGGTTCTGCTTCTGCTTCTGCGCTGGGGCCATGGCTGGCAAAGTTAACATCAGACCAATGACTTCGCGTAAAACCCACCTTGACCTGTTTGCCGTTTCCCTGCTGTTAGCCTGCTGCCTGTTCTGGGGCCTGCAGCAGGTGCTGATCAAAGCCACGATTGCCGAAATTCCGCCCATGTTTCAGGCGTCGCTGCGCCTGTGGGGTGCAACCGCCTTGCTGTGGCTGTGGTGCTGGTGGCGTGGTGTGCCCCTTTTTAAGGGCGATGGCTCGCTCAAGGCGGGACTGCTGGCGGGCGGATTGTTTGCGGGTGAGTTTGCCTGCATTTATCTGGGCCTGCAATACACAACCGCATCGCGCCTGACGGTGTTTTTATACACCTCGCCTTTCTGGGTAGCGCTGCTGGTGCCATTCTGGGTAAAGTCTGAAAAACTGCGCGGCCTGCAGTGGGTGGGACTGCTGGCGGCGTTTGTAGCCGTGGTGTTTGCGCTGTGGGAGGGCTTCACGGGGGATCACACCTCGACCGTGCGGGGTGATGTTCTGGGTCTGGCTGCGGGCATGCTGTGGGGGCTGACCACAGTGGTGATCCGCGCTTCCAGCCTGGTAAAAATTTCGCCTGAAAAACTGCTGTTCTACCAGCTGGCGGTGAGCGCTTTAAGTTTTCCGCTGTTGTCACTGGCGCTGGGTGAAGCGTGGGTCTGGCAGTTCAGCCCGTTTGCCATCACATCGCTGGCGCTGCAAACGGTTGTCGGTGCGTTTGCCAGTTATCTGGCCTGGATGTGGATGCTGGGGCGCTACCCAGCGACCAAAATCTCGGTGTTTGTGTTTTTCACGCCGCTGTTTGCGCTGCTGTTTGGCGCGCTGTGGCTCAAGGAAAGTGTGACACCGGGCCTGCTGGTGGCGCTGGCCACAGTGGCGGCAGGTATTGTGCTGATGAACCGCAAGCCTGCTACCCCAGTGTCTTAAGCAGTTTTGGCAGCGTGATTCTGCGCAAACGCCACATACCAGTCCAGGCACGCCGGGTTGGCCATCGCTTCCTTGTTCACCACTTTTTCCAGCGGCTGGCCCAACAGCAGCTTTTTGATCGGCAGCTCCTGCTTTTTGCCTGACAGGGTGCGTGGCACTTCGGCGACCAGAAAAATATCGTTCGGCACAAAACGCGGCGACAAGGCGGTTTTGATGGCGTTGTTGAGGCGGGCTTTCATGGCGTCGTCCAGCGCCATGCCGGGGCGCAGCACCACGAACAGCGGCATATAACTTTCGCGGCCCAGGTATTCGAGGTCCACCACCAGCGAGTCCAGCACCTCAGGCAGGGCCTCTACCGCGCTGTACAGCTCGCTGGTGCCCATGCGCAGGCCGTAGCGGTTGATGGTCGCGTCGCTGCGGCCATAGATGATGCAGCTGCCAGATTCAGTGACCTTGAGCCAGTCGCCGTGCCGCCAGACGTTGGGGTACATGTCAAAGTAGCTCGACACATAGCGCTTGTTGCCCTCGTCACCCCAGAAATACAGCGGCATGGACGGAATCGGCTGGCTGCAGACCAGCTCGCCGACTTCTTCGGTGACTGGCTTGCCGGATTCGTCCCAGGCCTCGACAGCACAGCCCAGCAGACGGCACTGCATCTCACCGGGCACCTGCGGCAGCTCCCGGTTGCCACCGATGAAGGCTCCGGCAAAGTCGGTGCCGCCAGAGATATTGCAGATCCATATGTCTGGCGTACCGATGGCGGCGAACTGGGCCCTGCCCCATTGCTCGGCATCCAACGACAGCGGTGAGCCGGTCGAGCCGAGTGCCCGCACGTTTGACAAATCGCCGCAATCAGCCAGCGCAACGCCCGCCTTCATGCAATTGGCATAAAACGCCGCGCCTGCGCCAAAGAAAGTCACGCCCGTTTGTGCAGCAAAGCGCCACAGCGTGGTCCAGTCGGGGTTTTCTTTGGTGCCCCCCGGATTGCCGTCAAAGATCACGCAGGTGGTGCCGTTGAGCAGGCCGCTGAGCTGCGCGTTCCACATCACCCATCCGGTTGAGCTGTACCAGTGGTAGCGCTCGCCAAAGCTGTTGGCGGCGTAGCTGCAGCCGATGTCGTTGTGCAGCACCTTGAGCGCCAGCGCCACCACAATCGTGCCGCCGTGGCCGTGGACGATGGGTTTGGGCAGGCCGGTGGTGCCGCTGGAGTAAACAATCCACAGCGGGTGGTCAAACGGCAGCCAGAGCGGCTCAAAATTAGCTGTTTCAGCATCATTTTGGCTGCTGGCCCTTGTAAAGCCTGCGCTGCCAGCTATTGAATGAATAGCATCTGATGATCCATGAACAATCACATGCTGCACGCTGGGCAAGGCGGCGAGCAGCTCCTGCAGCACGCCGGTGCGGTCCAACGTGCGCCCGCCGTAGGTCACACTGTCGCAGCCAATCAGCACCTTGGGCTCAATCTGTTTGAAGCGGTCGAGCACGGCGTTGGTGCCCATGTCGGGCGCGCACACGCTCCACACCGCACCCAGGCTGACGGTGGCCAAAAAAGCGACCATGGTTTCAGGAATGTTCGGCAGGTAAGCCGCCACCCGGTCGCCCGGCACCACGCCGTGCGCTTTCAGATGCAGCGCCAGCGACGCGACCTGGCGCCTGAGCTCGGGCCAGCTGGTCTCTCGTGCGGCATGGCCAGCGGCCAGGCTGGCCTCGTCGTGGCTGACGATGGCGCTCAGGCCAGCTTTGGCAGCCGCCCCGGCGTGGCGAAACACCTGCTGCGCGTAGTTGACCTGCGCGCCCGGAAACCAGACAGCACCGGGCATGCGCCGCTCTGTCAGTACGGCACTGTGTGGTGTCGGCGACTGCAATTCAAAGTAGTCCCAGATGCTTTGCCAGAAGGCTTCAATATCAGTGACGGACCAGCGCCACAGCGCGTCGTAGGATGCAAACGTCAGGCCGCGTTCGCTTTGAAGCCAGCTCTGGTACAGGCGTATTTGGGGAATGTAGGGGGCGCTCATGATCCAGAGCTTAACCGCCTCTTTGCTGTCCGTGTGCTGCCTGCGTGCTGCTTGCGTTACGCTCTGTGCAGCGCCGCATCAAGCCTGTTGCGGCGGTCAACAACTTTAAGGAATAGGCCATGGGAATGCTGGACTGGACAGAAAAAAGCAGCGCGGTACTGGAGCGGGGCGGCGTGATTGGCCCGGATGAGCGGCTGCCCTGGCCGCAAACGGCGGTGATGGGCGTGCAGCACGTGATTGCCATGTTCGGCTCCACGGTGCTGGCCCCGATTTTGATGGGGTTTGACCCGAACATTGCCATTTTGATGAGCGGCATTGGCACGCTGATCTTTTTTGTCATGACGGGCGGCAAGGTGCCCAGCTATCTGGGCTCAAGCTTTGCCTTTATCGGTGTGGTGATTGCCGCCAGCGCCTATGCGGGCAAGGGGCCGAACGCCAATCTGGGTGTGGCGCTGGGCGGCATCATTGCCTGCGGTGTGGTGTACACCCTGATTGGCGCGGTGGTGCAGGCCGTGGGCACGGGCTGGATCGAGCGCTTCATGCCGCCGGTGGTCACGGGTGCGGTGGTGGCGGTGATTGGCCTGAACCTGGCCAGCATACCGGTTAAAAACATGGCTGCCAGCAACTTTGATTCGTGGATGCAGGTGGTGACCTTTGTCAGTGTGGCGCTGGTGGCGGTGATGACGCGCGGCATGGTGCAGCGGCTGCTGATTCTGGCCGGGCTGATTGTGGCCAGCGTGATTTACGCCGTGCTGACCAACGGCCTGGGGCTGGGCAAACCACTGGACCTCTCGGGCATTGCCAGTGCGGCCTGGGTCGGCCTGCCCGGCTTTACCGCGCCGGTGTTCAGCGTCAACGCCATGCTGTTGATTGCCCCGGTGGCGATTATTCTGGTGGCAGAAAACCTGGGCCACATCAAGGCCGTGACAGCCATGACCGGCAAAAACCTGGACCAGTACATGGGCCGCGCCTTCATGGGCGACGGCATTGCCACCATCGTTTCAGGCAGCGCGGGCGGCACCGGCGTGACCACCTATGCAGAGAACATCGGTGTGATGGCTGCGACCAAAATTTACTCGACTGCGGTGTTTCTGGTGGCCGCGCTGATCGCCCTGGTGCTGGGCTTCAGCCCAAAGTTTGGCGCGCTGATTCAGGCGGTTCCGCTCCCCGTGATGGGCGGTGTGAGCATTGTGGTGTTTGGCCTGATTGCGGTGGCGGGTGCCAAGATATGGGTGGACAACAAGGTGGACTTTTCTGACAACAAAAACCTGCTGATTGCCGCCATCACCTTGGTGCTGGGCACAGGCGACTTCACCCTGAAGTTCGGCCAGTTTGCCCTGGGCGGTATCGGCACCGCTACGTTTGGGGCAATTTTGCTGTGCGCGTTGCTGGGTGGTGGAAAAGCGCGCCGCTAGATTACTTTTTTTTCAGTGCTGTCTGTGCGCGTGACAGGGCGGTTTTGGTGGTGAGCAGCTCACGCTCCAGCGAAATCCGCTCATCGACTTCATGCTCTAGCAGCTGGTTGACCGCTGCGAGGTCTTGTGCCGAGGACTCAATCGTGTTTTCAATATCCTGGGTTTTTTCAAGCGCCTGAACCAGGTCACCATTCTGGGTGTCTTGCGGAATGCCTTTTTTCAGCACGGCGTTGACCACCAGCAGCTCGTCGGCTGAGTGCCTGACTACTTTTTCAACGCCATCGTTTCGGTCAAGCGCCTTTAAAAGCGTGCGTGTGGTGCGGGGCGATGCAGGTGTGTTGCTGTTGTTCATGAAGCGGCTGGTGCGTGGGCTATGGACGGTGGGCAAGAACGTTAAGAACGCTCAGATCGACTGTTCAGCGTATGGTTTTGCTTGAGCCTTGCCAAGGCCGCAACGGCGCTTTTACACGTCAGCCAGCGCCGACAAACCGCTCAGCTCCTGTCGGCGTCGGCTTGCGCTTCGGCCAGCGCGGCTTTTGTTTCTGCCAGCTCACGCTCCAAGTCCACCCGTTGGTCAATTTCTTGCGCCAGCACCTCATTGACTGCGGCCAGGTCCTGAGCGGTATCGTTGATTTTGACTTCCAGCGCGTCGGTTCTTTGCAGCGCATGGGCCACGTCACCGACCTGCACATGGTCCGGGATTTCCTGCTTGAGCACCGCGTTGATCATGACCAGCTCAGTCGCAGACTGCTCGACCGAGTCCCGGGCGGCTTCATTGCGGTCAAGCGCATGGGCCAGCGGGCTGGAGGTGGCGGGCGTTTGTGGATCGGGCAAGGAAGGAGCAGGTGGCTGTGAAGGCATCGGTTAGGCTTGGGTTAAGACCGAAAGGATACCGGAAATTGGCCCATGCGTGAAAAACGCCCCAAGCCGTGGCTTTATCGACTTCTAGCGTTTGTTCGCAGCAGTACCCGAGGCTTTGGCAGCAGGCTCTGCAGAACCGAAAATACTGCCCAGCGCTGCGCCCAGCCGCGCGCCAATCGCCGTGCCGATACCGGGCAGTATGGCGGTGCCTACCGCAGCGCCCGCCAGCGCACCCCCGGGAACGCTGACCTTGACTTGGCCCGGCGGCCCCTTGATGAGCAGCGGCACACCCAGCACACCATCGACCAGGTCCACCGCCACCTCTGCGTCAATCACACGGTTGAGCAAATGAATCTTGCCGGACGCGGTCAGCACGCCTGAGCTGGCCTTGAGCCCTGAAAAGTCAATCACCATGCCGCTGGCTGTGTTCTGGGTATCAAGCTGGCCCGATACCTTGTCGAGTCTGGTTTGCCCGTTGTGCTCTTTACCAAAGGTGCGCACCGCCTTGGACAAGTCAAACAGCAGCAAGGTGCTGGGCCCCATCGTGAGAAGAGTCTGCGTGTGCAGCGACTGTGCCAGCCCGGCTGCGTTGTCGCCACTGGCCTTGAGCGTGGTCACGCCTGAAGCCTTGCCTGCAATCACGGCGCGCCGGTTAAAAGCCTGCACGAGGCTGGCAACTTCAATACCTTCAAACCTGAGTTTTCCTGCCAGATGCAGGCGGCCATTGGGCTGGGGCGGCAGCTCCAGCTCGCCTTTGGCTGTGCCGCCCCCTGCATTCACCAGCGCGTCCCAGCGGTCTTGTGTGCCTTGGCGGGTCACGGTCAGGTCCGTGGCGGTTTGAGCATCAGGGCGCCGCAGGTGCGCGATGCGTGGTCGCCAGGCCGCATCAAAGTCAGCGTCTCCACTGAAAATGGCCGCTACACCCGAGTGGGAAATCCAGGTGATATCGCGAAACACCAGCTGCGCCAGCGGCAGCTCGTCTGTCACCCATGTGTTGAGTGACTGTGCCAGGTCTGCCTGGCCTGCCGGGGCTGTGACAGTTGCTTTACCACTGGCGTTAGCCGCTGGCGCGCTGCCTGCCTTGCCGCCATCCAGCCCGCGCAATGACGCCTGCGGTATCACGGCCCCATCGACCTCTGCACTGTCAAACTTCAAGCGTTTGTGCCACAGGGCCATGAGGTTGGGCCGAAACGTGATTTTGCTGATCTTCACAGGCAGGGTTTGCTGCGTGGCGATGTTTTCAACCGTCACCACAGGCCGGGGCAACAGTCGCCAGTGCACCGCACCTACGCTGACCGGGACACCCGTGGCGGTCTCAAGAGCAGCGGCGGCCCGCACGGCCAGTTCTTCATCCGACGGCACCAGCGTAGCGACCACCACGCCTGCCACCATCACAACGCCCAGCACAAGCCCCGAGCCCAGCAGCCATTTGCGCAAAGGTGTCATAGGGCAAGTTGTTTTTCAATCATGACTCAAGAGGGTACGCGAAGCCTGAACGCAATGCAGACCGGGCAACATGCCAATGCGTTGTAGGAAGTGACCGTAAAGTGACCTTATAGTGATTGCATTTGCAAACCACCCATCTTTCACTCACCCATTTTGAGAGCACCATGCGCATCTGGAAGCAAGCCATCTCTGTCGAATCCCTGAGCGCCAACAACGCCAACAATGCCGTGTCGCACCTGGGCATCGAGTTCATTGAAGTCGGCGACGA
>JBBRMH010000065.1:0-18918 GCA_038230935.1 Burkholderiales bacterium
CCGCGTGAGCCGGTGAGCAACACGTTGTTGGCGGGTCTGCCACTGACAAATTGCTCGGTATTGCGTTTGATTTTTTCTTTTTGATCGTCAATTTCCTTGAGGTCGTCCAGACGCATGCTGCCGATATTTTTAACCGGCTCCAGCACGCCATGGCCCGAGCCGCGCTTGCGGTAGCGGTAGGCGATGGATGCACCCCAGTCAGGTGCAGTCAAAGGCTGCGGCAAGACCGATTCAATCCGGGAGATCAGGGCTTCTGCCCGGACGATCAGGCGTTCAAAATGCTCGTTCATGTTTTAACTTTTTGTCCGTGTATCAGCGGTCAAATCAGCTTCTGTAATCGGCATTGATCTTGACGTAGTCATATGACAGGTCACAGGTCCAGACTGTGTCTGAGGCGTCACCCCGGCCCAGCACCACCCGCACCGTGATCTCGCTTTGCTTCATCACGCGCTGGCCATCAGCCTCAACGTACGCAGGGTGCCTGCCGCCCTGTTTGGCGACCAGCACGTCATCCAGGTACAGATCAATCAGGGTCTGGTCCAGGTCGTCAATGCCTGCATAGCCGACGGCAGCCAGAATGCGGCCCAGATTGGGATCGCTGGCGAAAAACGCGGTTTTCACCAGCGGCGAATGGGCAATGGCGTAAGCCACCTTGCGGCACTCGTCGCCGGTTTTTCCGCCCTCAACCGTGATGGTGATGAACTTGGTCGCACCCTCGCCGTCGCGCACAATGGCCTGGGCCAGTTGTTGTGCAATTTCCATCATGGCGACACGCAAAGTCTGGCCATCAGCGCTGTCCAGTGACGTGATGGGCGCGTGTTTTACCTGATTGCTGGCAATGACCACAAACGAGTCATTGGTCGAGGTGTCACCATCGACCGTGACGCGGTTAAACGAGCCCTCAGCCAGCTCTTTGGCCAACTGGCCCATCAACGCTTGCGACACACAGGCATCGGTGGCCATGAAGCCCAGCATGGTCGCCATATTGGGACGAATCATGCCCGCGCCTTTGCTGATGCCTGTGATGGTCACCAGTGCACCGCCCAGTGTGATGCGCTTTGAGAACGCCTTGGCCACGGTGTCGGTCGTCATGATGGCTTGTGCAGCATTGGCCCAGTTGTCTTGCCGGGCATCAGCAAGCGCTGCAGGCAGGCCAGCTGCGATACGCTCATGCGGCAAAGGCTCCATAATCACGCCGGTCGAGAACGGCAGGATTTGTTCAGGTGCAAGATTGAGTTCACGTGCCAGCGCAATGCAGCTGGAAAGCGCGCGGCTCAGCCCGTCAGCGCCGGTGCCGGCATTGGCATTGCCAGTGTTGATCAACATGGCGCGAATGCCGAAACTCTGCCCTGTATTTTTAGCCAGGTGTTCACGGCAAATCTGCACAGGCGCAGCGCAGAACCGGTTTTGGGTAAAGACGGCGCCTACAGATGCGCCCTCATCGAGCAAAAGCACGGCCAGATCCTTGCGGTTGGCTTTGCGAATGCCCGCCTCGGTGATGCCCCAGCGCACGCCGGGCACAGGGTACAGGTCGGCAGCGGGCGTGGCGACTAAGTTAACAGGCATGGCGTCATTCCGGAAAATTGGGGTCGAGAGTGGACCAAAGCCCAGCCTGCTTCAGCTGAGTTTGCCGTGGCACTGCTTGTATTTTTTACCCGAGCCGCAAGGGCAAGGGTCGTTGCGGCCCACACCTGCAAAAGCCGTGGTGGCCCCTGCAGCCAAAGCAGCTGGCGCAACACGCCTGATGGTGGCTTCATCGGTCAGTGTTTCGACTTCACCCGTTTCAGTGGGCGCGGTATAGGTCACGTTGGCGATGTTCTCGCCGCGGCTTTCAATTTCTTCGGCTGCCTGCTCAAGCTGCTCACCCGATTGCACCTTGACGGTCATGAGCACCTTGGTGACTTCGTTTTTCACGCTGTCCAGCAACTGGCCAAACAGCTCAAACGCTTCACGCTTGTACTCCTGCTTGGGCTGCTTCTGGGCGTAGCCACGCAGGTGAATGCCCTGGCGCAAATAGTCGAGCGAGCTCAGGTGTTCACGCCAGTGGCTGTCGATGCTTTGCAGCAGGACCATGCGCTCGAACTGCAGGAAATTTTCTTCCCCGATTTTTTCAAGCTTGTCGGCAAAAGCGGCATTGGCTGCGCTGATGACTTTTTCAAGGATGTCGTCATCCGTGATGGCGGTGGCGTTTTCAAGCTCCTGCGCCAGCGGCAAATCAAGCTGCCATTCGTCGCGCAGAACTGCCTCCAGCCCGCTGATGTTCCACTGCTCTTCCACGCTTTCGACCGGCACATATTGCCGCGTCAAATCGGTAAAACAGCCTTCACGCAGGGACGCAATCTGGCCTGACAGACTGGTGGCATCCATGATGTCGTTGCGCTGCTGGTAGATCACCTTGCGCTGGTCGTTGGCGACGTCGTCATACTCCAGCAGCTGCTTGCGCATGTCAAAGTTACGCGCCTCGACCTTGCGCTGGGCCGACTCAATGCTGCGCGTGACAATGCCGGCTTCAATGGCTTCGCCGTCCGGCATTTTCAGTCTGTCCATGATGGACTTGACGCGGTCTCCCGCAAAAATGCGCATCAACGGGTCGTCCAGACTCAGGTAAAAGCGGGACGAGCCTGGGTCACCCTGGCGGCCCGAACGCCCGCGTAACTGGTTGTCAATACGCCGTGACTCGTGGCGTTCTGTGGCGATGATGCGCAAGCCGCCCAGGGTTTTGACCTGCTCATGCTCTTGCGTCCACTGGGCGCGCAAACGCGCAATTTCAGCCTGTTTTGCCGCGTCGTCAAGCAACTCGTCAGCCTCGACACCTTCGATGCTTTTTTCAACATTGCCGCCCAGCACAATGTCGGTGCCCCGACCGGCCATGTTGGTGGCTATCGTGATCATTTTCGGACGCCCCGCCTGCGCGACGATATCGGCTTCACGGGCGTGCTGCTTGGCATTAAGCACCTGGTGGGGCAGGTTTTCCTTGACCAGCAACTCGTCAATGATTTCCGAGTTTTCAATCGAGGTGGTGCCGACCAGCACGGGCTGGCCGCGCTCGTAGCACTCGCGAATATCCTTGATGGCGGCTTCGTACTTTTCACGCGTGGTTTTGTACACACGGTCCAGCTGGTCGCTGCGCTTGCTGATGCGGTTCGGCGGAATCACCGAGGTCTCAAGACCATAAATTTCAGAGAACTCGTAGGCCTCGGTATCCGCCGTGCCCGTCATGCCGGCAAGTTTGGCGTACAGACGGAAATAATTCTGGAAGGTGATCGACGCCAGCGTCTGGTTTTCGGCCTGAATCTGCACGCCCTCTTTGGCTTCGACAGCCTGGTGCAGGCCATCGCTCCAGCGGCGGCCCGTCATGAGGCGGCCAGTGAACTCGTCAACGATCACAATCTCTTTGCCATTCTCGCCGTCCTGGACCACATAGTGCTGGTCGCGGTGGTAGATGTGGTTGGCGCGCAGCGCTGCATACAGGTGATGCACCAGTGAAATATTGGCCGGGTCATACAGTGTGGCACCCTCGGGAATCAAACCCAGGTTGAACAGGATGACTTCGGCGTTTTCATGGCCCTGCTCGGTCAAAAAGACCTGGTGGGTTTTTTCGTCGAGTGTGAAGTCACCCGGCTTGGTCACGCCCTCACCGGTGCGCGGGTCTGCCTCACCCTCCTGCTTGGTCAGGGACGGTACCACCTGGTTAATGGCGACATACATCTCGGTATGGTCTTCTGCCTGGCCACTGATGATGAGCGGTGTGCGGGCCTCGTCGATCAGAATCGAGTCCACCTCGTCAACGATGGCGAAGTTCAGGCCGCGCTGGACCCGGTCTGAGACTTCATACACCATGTTGTCGCGCAGGTAGTCAAAGCCGTACTCGTTGTTGGTGCCGTAAGTGATGTCACACTGGTAGGCCGCCTGCTTTTCCTCACGCGCCATGGTGGGCAGGTTAATACCCACCGTGAGGCCGAGAAAGTTGTAGAGCTTGCCCATCCAGCGCGCATCGCGGCTGGCCAGATAGTCATTGACCGTGACCACATGCACGCCCTTGCCGGTCAGGGCATTGAGGTACACCGGCAGCGTGGCCGTCAGCGTCTTGCCTTCACCGGTGCGCATTTCAGAAATTTTGCCATTGTGCAGCGACATGCCGCCCAGCAGCTGCACGTCAAAGTGCCGCATCTTCATCACGCGTTTGCTGCCCTCACGCACGACCGCAAAGGCTTCCGGCAGAACCGCGTCCAGCGTCTCGCCAGCGGCCACACGGTCCTTGAAAGCCTGGGCTTTGGCACGCAACTGCTCATCACTGAGCTTTTCGTATTCAGGCTCCAGCGCGTTGATGCGCTCTATGGTTTTGCGGTAGGTTTTAAGCAGTCTGTCATTGCGGCTGCCGAAGATTTGGGTCAGGATGTTGGATGCCATACATGCGGGGCCACCGTGCCAGCCCCCGTGGGCAGGCAAGGTGACCGAAATCCTTAATGAATGCGAATTTGGATACGGATTTAGGTTTGGGCGCTTCAGCCAAGTTCAACTGGGCGCAAACCTTCGATTTTACCTCTCGCCACCACTTATTTTCGGCGCGTCAGCTGTGTAGCTGATGAGGCAGCGTTTGAGTTGACCAATGCCGACAGTTGCCCATTTGGCATTTTCTGGCCCGCCGTCAGAAATTTTTGCGGGTCCTGGAACACGCCCTGCACCAGCACTTCAAAATGAAGGTGGGAGCCGGTGGAGCGGCCCGTGGAGCCCACTTCGGCTATTTTTTGCCCACGTTTGACCAGATCACCTTTTTTGACAAATACCTTTGATGCATGGGCATAGCGGGTGACCAGATCATTGCCGTGGTCAATCTCGACCATGTTGCCATAAGACGGATGGTATTCCTGGGCCACCACCACACCGCCCGCAGCGGCCAGAATCGGGGTGCCCTGGCCAGAAGGGAAGTCCAGCCCGGTGTGCAGTGCCGACTGCCCGTTGACCGGGTCAATGCGCCAGCCAAATGAAGAGCCCAGAATCCCGCCAACAACCGGTTGCTGGGTAGGGATCATGAGTTTTTTGATCTTCTGGTCAAACAAACGAGATTCCATGAGCGTCATGAGGTCCACCCGCTGGTCCGTGAGCTTGTCGAGGTCAGCCAGCGTGGCTTGCAGTTCCTCCATGGTCAGGGATCGGCTGCCAACCAATGCACCACCACTGCCCAGGGTGGATTTGATGTCGGCCGGATTGACCCCCGCCAGGCCAGCGACGCGCTCGCCGAGCGCTTCAAGTTGAACCATCTTGGCCTGCATTTCGCCGAGACGTTTGGCCATCACATCCAGGTTTTCGCGCATGAAGCGGTCTCGCTGCTCAAACTCATCCTTGACCACCAGCCTGACCAGTGAGCCGACCACAGGCCAGCCCTCACGCGCACCCTTGAGAAAAACCCAGTGGTAGAGGCCAGCCGCCACCACCATCAAGGCCAGTGCGGCCAAAAAGCCTACAACCACCAGCCGGGTGCCGCTTAAATAAATAGCCCGGCTTTTAGCCAGCCACGCATCCGTGATAATCAAATGCATTGATCCACCTTTTAAAAAAGCCCGTGTCCCCAGGCCCACTACGGCATCCATGAACCAGCGCATTTACCTCACAAAAAGCATTGCGCAGAAACAGGCCATCACGGTGCATGAGGCGCTTCAAAACTCATCTTCCCTCGGCCAGCTTGCCGCACGGATTGAAGATTCCAATGCACGTCTGAAAGCCATTGAGTCACTGATCCCTCAAACTCTCAGGGCATTTGTCAAAGCAGGCCCGATCGACAGCCATGTCTGGTGCCTGCTGGTTACAGGCAATGCTGCGGCTGCCAAGCTGCGCCAGCTAACGCCGCTGATCCAGTCGCGACTGCTTGACAAAGGCTGGAAGCCGATCTCAATCAGGCTGAAAATACTGATCAACCGCCCATCAGACCGTCAGGGATGATTTTTTACGCTCCTCACAAACAAATTCGCCCGGCATATTCTGTTGCTGAATTTGCCGGGCGATTCTTTAAAAGTGGTGCCGATTATCGGAGTCGAACTGATGACCTACCGCTTACAAGGCGGTTGCTCTACCAACTGAGCTAAATCGGCACAAGGCGATATTCTACTTGATGCGCTTGAGGGACGGACGAGAGCCTTGTGGAGATTTTGGTGGTTCTGGTGAATCCATGTCACTGTCTGTGACTGCAGGGAGTTTGTCCACAGTCATCAGCTGCACCACTTTGTCATCCGCTGCCGTCCCAGTGGAGCCAGCAGACTGGGCCGGAGCCTCTGATGACGGCACGGAAGACAGGAAAGATGCAGGCGCCACACTGGCAGAAGGTTGCACACCCGCAGAGGCAGCACCCGGCATGGGAAAAGCCATTCCCTGACCATTTTCGCGCGCATAAATCGCGATCACACGACCCATGGGCACCATGATCTCACGTGAACTGCCTGCAAAGCGCGCCTTGAACTCGATGAAGTCGTTTCCCAGCTTGAGTGATGAGGTGGCATCAAAACTGATGTTCAGCACGATTTCATTGTTCTTGACATACTCGCGCGGCACCTGCACGGATTCATCAACAGCTACAGCAACATAGGGTGTCAGCCCATTGTCAGTACACCATTCGTACAGCGCCCTGACCAGGTAAGGGCGAGTTGAAGTGGCGTCCGGTGCATTCATAAAATTATTTGTCACAACGATACCCATACTCTTATAACGCCAGCAGGCGCGCGCTCTGCACCAGCCGGGGCCGCAGAACCGGCTTTGCCGGACGACAGAAGCGAAGCCTCTGGCGAGCGGCGGCTGGCAAGGTGCAGCGCAGTACACGCAGTGACAAACGTGGGAGCCATATTACTTGCGCATGACTTTTTCGGATGGCGTCAGCGCTTCAATATAAGCCGGGCGTGAAAAAATCCGCTCGGCATATTTGAGCAATGGCGCGGCGTTTTTGGACAGGTCGATGTCGTAATAGTCCAGACGCCAGAGCAGCGGCGCAATTGCAACATCAAGCATTGAAAAGCTGTCGCCCAGCATGAACTTGTTTTTCAGGAAAATCGGTGCCAGCTGCGTCAGGCGGTCCTTGATGTGGGCACGGGCTTTTTCAAGCGCCTTGTCGTTACCTTTTGATGCACGTGACTCAAGCGTACTGACGTGCACAAACAGCTCTTTTTCAAAGTTCAGCAAAAACAGCCGCACACGGGCGCGGTCCACCGGGTCACCAGGCATCAATTGCGGGTGCGGAAAACGCTCGTCAATATACTCGTTGATGATGTTGGATTCATACAGAATCAGATCACGCTCCACCAGAATCGGTACCTGTCCATAAGGATTCATGACATTGATGTCTTCAGGCTTGTTGTACAGGTCTACATCACGAATTTCAAAATCCATGCCTTTTTCAAACAGCACAAAACGGCAGCGGTGAGAGTACGGACAGGTCGTGCCTGAATAAAGGACCATCATGATTCGGAACTCCTAAATGCAAAAGAGTGGGCACCAAAAAAGTACCCACTCCAGAAGATGTCGGAACCAGGCGGTCCGACAGAAAGTTTACTTGATGTCTTTCCAGAACGCTGCGTTCAAGCGCCATGCAAAGAATGTCAACACCAGCAAGAACAGCAGTACCCAGACGCCGATTCGCACGCGATTGTTTTGACCCGGTTCACCCATCCATTTCAGATAGCCTACGAGGTCGCCTATGGTCTGGTCATATTGCAAGGGCGTCATGCTGCCAGGCTTGACTTGCTCCCAGCCTTTGAAAGTCGACACTTTGTGGCCATGCTGCTCCACTTCATCATAAATCGGCTTGCGCTCACCCTGCAGTTGCCACAAGACATGGGGCATGGCGACGTTCGGATAAGCCAGGTTGTTCCATCCGGTAGCTTTGCTGTCGTCACGGTAGTAAGTACGCAGGTAGGTGTACAGATAGTCGGCACCGGAGCCCTTGCCGAAGTCAGCTCGCGAACGCGCTATCAGCGACAAATCAGGTGGCACCACGCCAAACCAGTCTTTGGCGTTCGTCGGGCTCATGGCGACTTTCATCGTGTCGCCAACCTTGTCGGTCGTGAACAGCAGATTGTCCTTGATCTGCTGCTCAGTCAAACCGATATCCTTGAGGCGGTTAAAGCGCATGTACGCGGCCGCATGGCAATTCTGGCAATTGTTAACGAAAATTTTGGCACCGTTTTGCAGTGCTGCCATGTCATTCGTTCTGTTGGGAGCCTTGTCCCAGACTACGCCGCCTTCACTGGCATGCACACCTGCCACCAATCCCAGGGCTGCGACCAGTCCAATAAGCAATTTTTTCATGGTGATTCGTTTCAATTTTCAGTGTGCAGCGAAAGTAACGCGGTCAGGTACTTTTCCGAAAGTGCCCAATCGGCTCCACCAGGGCATCAACAGGAAAAAACCAAAGTAAAACAGCGTTCCGGCTTGCGACACCCGCTCACCAATAGCGGAAGGAGGTTGCACGCCCAGGTAGCCCAACACAAAGAAATTGATCACGAATACACCGTACAGGTATTTGTTCCAGCTTGGACGGTAGCGAATCGACTTGACTTCACTGTGATCGAGCCATGGCAGACCAAACAGGATCATGACCGCACCGCCCATGACCACCACGCCCCAGAACTTGGCATCAATGACCCACATCGCAGCTACAACAGCGACAGCGCCTCCAACGATCGCGACCTTGATCAAGTTTGCCATTTTGACCTTGAGAACCAGAACTGCCGCACCGGCAAGGGCACAGGCCATCAGCACATACATGAACTCACTGGTAATTGCACGCAGCATTGAATAATACGGTGTGAAATACCAGACTGGGGCAATGTGCAGAGGCGTCTTCAACGGGTCAGCCGGAATGAAGTTGTTGTATTCCAGAAAGTAGCCACCAAACTCTGGTGCCAAAAATATCACTGCGGTGAACACCATCAAAAACATGCTGACGGCAAAAATGTCATGCACGGTGTAGTAAGGGTGAAATGGAATACCGTCAAGTGGATGGCCTGCCGCATCTTTGGGTGCACCAGGCGCCTTGATTTCCACACCATCCGGATTGTTGGAGCCCACTTCATGCAATGCAATGATGTGCGCTGCCACCAGGCCCAGTAGCACCAGTGGTACTGCGATCACATGGAAAGCAAAAAAGCGGTTCAGCGTGGCATCGCCAACGACGTAGTCACCACGAATCAGCAGCGCCAGGTCCGGTCCAATAAAAGGAATGGCAGCAAACAGATTCACAATCACCTGAGCGCCCCAGTAGCTCATCTGGCCCCACGGTAGCAGGTAACCCATGAAAGCCTCGGCCATCAGGCACAGGAAAATCGCGCAGCCAAATACCCAGATCAACTCACGCGGTTTGCGGTAACTGCCGTAAATCAGACCCCGGAACATGTGCAGATAAACCACGATAAAGAACGCAGACGCACCCGTTGAGTGCATGTAGCGAATCAGCCAGCCCCAGGGCACGTCCCGCATGATGTATTCAACCGATGCAAAGGCGACTGCCGCATCAGGTTTGTAGTGCATCGTCAAAAAGATACCGGTGGTGATTTGAATCACCAGCACCAGAAGTGACAGCGCGCCAAAGATGTAGAAAATATTGAAGTTTTTGGGCGCGTAGTACTGGCCCATGTGCTCGTTCCAGAGCTTGGACGCAGGGAACCGGTTGTCTACCCAGTTGAGCGCTTTGTCAGCCAGCGGGGCATTGGGAGAAATTTCTTTGTATTCGGCAGCCATAAGGTGTCCTGAGGTCAGAATGGTTTTTGACGATTGCTTGAATCAATTTTGTCAGGCCTGACAATTTGACCAGCGTGGTGAGCGTTGGCAAACATCAGCAATGACTTCTAGCACGGTCGGCAGGGTCTTTTGAAAACGTCGGGGTATTGTCGTTTTCAGGCCTTTTTATCTTCACCAATCAGCAGCCGTGTGTCTGAAAGGTACATGTGCGGAGGCACTTCAAGATTATCTGGGGCAGGCTTGTTTTTGTAAACACGGCCTGCCATGTCAAACGTTGACCCATGGCAAGGGCACAGAAAGCCGCCACCCCAGTCAGCAGGCATCCCGCCGGCAGTGCCAAGTTGAAACTTGTCTGAAGGAGAGCAACCCAGATGGGTGCAAATACCAACAGCCACGAATATCTCGGGCTTGATGGACCGGCCTTCATTGCGGGCATAAACTGGCGTGGATTCATCCTGCTTGCGTTTGGATTGCGGGTCCGCCAGCAGACTGTCAAGCTTGGGCAGTTCAGCCAGCTGCTCAGGCGTGCGTCTGACAATCCAGACCGGCTTGCCACGCCATTCAACAGTGATCTTCTCACCAGGCTTGACACCGGAAATATCCACCTCGATCGAAGCACCAGCTGCTTTCGCACGCTCTGACGGGGTAAACGTACTCACAAAAGGCACGGCAACGGCGGCAACACCGGCACCGCCCACAACGGCCGTGGCAACGATCCAGTGTCTTTTGTCTTTGTCCAGTGGTGCGCCTGGAGGCGTACCGTTCACGGTTGCTTGAGTCATGAAAATCTTTCAAGAACTGGCTTGAATATGGCTTGTTGGGGATAGCCCCAATTGTAGCGGAGCGCGAACAAATTACTCAAGCGTCAGGGGCTAATCCTGAGTGCCGCACCAGCATAACGCTGTGTATTTTGCCGTATGCCAGCAAAATCGCTGTCCACCACCCAACCGGGCTCCGGATGAGATCCATCAGTCACACATAATCGCTGTTGAACACATGAGTTTTCTGGAAAGCGCCACAGCGCCGACAGAAAACCCAAACCAACTACAGGAAAACTACAGGAAAACTACAGGAAAACTTTATGGGAATGATGCAGGAATTCAGGGAATTTGCAGTCAAAGGCAATGTGATTGATCTGGCGGTGGGCGTGATCATTGGCGGCGCTTTCGGCAAAATTGTGGACTCGGTGGTGAGCGACCTGATCATGCCGGTCGTTGGTGCTGTCGTTGGAAAGATTGATTTCTCCAACCTGTTCGTGGTGCTTGGCAACGTCCCCGCCGGGACCACCATGACACTGGATGCCATGAAAAAAGCCGGCGTGCCCGTGCTGGCCTATGGGAACTTCATCACGATTGCCGTGAATTTCATCATTTTGGCCTTCATTATTTTCCTGATGGTCAAGCAGATCAACCGCATGAAGCGAGACACACCTGCCGCGCCTGTTGCCCCCGTCGCAACGGCTGAAGACGTGCTTTTGCTGCGCGAGATTCGTGACAGCCTCAAGAAGTAGGCCCCCACGGTCGCGCACTGCGTGTCGCTTCCTGCCCCCCGAGGGGGCCGCTGCGCCTGTGGCCCGGCAAAGCCGGTTCCACGGCCCCTGCTGACGGCAGACATGTCCCCACGGTCGCGCATTGCATCTTGCAGGCCACTGCCTGTGCGGCGCCTGCGGACTGGCAAAGTGATATTCATGGCCCCTGGTTGAGTGGCGCGTCGTCAGGGGCAAGGGCCTCTTTAGCATCGAGCCAGCTGACGGGCCATGCGAACAGCCGCCAGCAGACTCGATGCATCGGCCCGCCCGGTGCCTGCAATGTCAAAAGCTGTGCCGTGGTCCGGGCTGGTGCGCGTCAAAGGCAGGCCCAGCGTGACATTGACACCTTGCTCCACGCCCAGGTATTTGACCGGAATCAGGCCCTGGTCGTGGTACATCGCCACCACCACATCGAATTCACCAGGCTTGCTGGACGTGTTGCGTGCCCGCATGAACACAGTGTCCGGCGCGAAGGGACCACTCACCTGCAGGCCCTCGGCACGGGCTGCAGCCACGGCTGGGGCAATGATGGCGTGTTCTTCACTGCCAAACAGCCCACTTTCACCCGCATGTGGGTTCAGGCCCGCTACAGCGATGTGGGGTGCCCGGCCCAGCGTGGCGCTCAAAGCATGGTGCGTGATGCGCAGGGTTTGCAGCACGTTCTCAAAAGTCACCGCCTCAATGGCGTCGCGCAGTGACATGTGAATGCTGACCAGCACGGTTTTAAGCTCCTCATTGGCCAGCATCATGCGTACCGGCACTTCGCCCACCGGTTTGCCCAAAAACGCGGCGGCTTCGGCCTGCAGCATTTCGGTGTGGCCCGGAAAATGCGCGGCCCAGCCACCCGCCGCACTGAGCGCTTCTTTGTGGATGGGTGCGGTGACCATGCCTGCGGCCTCACCTGCCAGTACGGCACGCGCCGCCCAGACAATGCACTGGGCCGCTGCAAGACCCGCCAAACCACTTATCTGGCCATAAGGAACAAGGGCCGCCAGCTCACATTTTTGTAGCACGGCGATGCAGTTGGGGGGAAGACTCCCAGCCCCGGCCAGTGATTCAAGCTGCACCACCGGCAGGGCCAGCGGCGCGGCCACCAGTGCGGCAGCGCGGCGCAGGGTCGGCACATCGCCCACCACCACACAAGCTTGCATGTCTTGCGGGGCATCGCGAAACGCCTTGGCAATGATCTCGGGACCGATCCCTGCTGCATCGCCCATGGTGATGAGAAGAGGCAGCGAAGGCGTGTGGTTTGGTTTTTTCATGGACTGCTTCTGAAGCGGATAGATCACGGCCCAAGCCTTGTCTGGCCATCAGGCCGGATTGTCAATGTCAATGAATTCATGCCCCAAGCCGAACTGCGCCGCCACATGCGCGGCCACAGCCGGGGCACCATAGCGCTCGGAGGCGTGGTGGCCACAGGCAAAAAACGGCACGCCCATCTCGCGGGCATAGTGTGCCTGCGGCTCTGAAATCTCGCCGGTGATGAAGGCATCGGCTCCCGCAGCAATCGCGGCTTCAAAATAACCCTGGGCACCGCCCGTGCACCACGCTATATTTTTAATAGCGCCTGGTGCACGTCCTACCTGCACCACTGACCGTTTTAATGTCATTTCAAGGCACTTTGCCAGCGCATCAGCCGACGCAAAACTGCCCCCATCCACACGACTGCCCAAAAACCCCAGCCGGTTGTCTGCAAACCGGCCCTTCTCGCCCTCATGCGCGCTCAGCCCGAGCAGCAGCCCCAGCTGTGCGTTGTTGCCCAGTTCAGGATGTGCGTCCAGCGGCAGGTGGTAGGCCAGCAGATTGATGTCATGCGCCAGCAGCAGGCCCAGGCGCTGCTTCATCCAGCCCGTGACCCGGCCGTCCTGGCCGCGCCAGAACAAACCGTGGTGGACAAAAATGGCGTCGGCCTGGCTGGCCACTGCCGCCTCAATCAGGGCCAGACTGGCGGTGACGCCAGAGACAATTTTGCGCACCTCGGCTTTGCCCTCAACCTGCAAGCCGTTCGGCGCGAAATCCTTGAAGCGTTCGGGCTGCAGCAGTGCATCGAAGGCGCTGGCGAGCGCCGCGCGGGTTGCAGTCAAGGCAAGAACCCCTCAACCGACAAATAACGCTCACCCGTGTCGTAGTTAAAGCCCAAAACGGTGCTGCCTGCTGCAATGTCTGGCAGCTTCTGCGCAATCGCGGCCAGCGTCGCACCTGACGAGATGCCGACCAGCAGACCTTCTTGTGTCGCACTGCGGCGGGCATAGTCTTTTGCAGCATCGCCTTCGACCTGAATCACGCCGTCAAGCAGCGCGACATGCAAATTGGCAGGGATAAAACCAGCGCCAATGCCCTGAATCGGATGCGGCGATGGTTTGCCACCGCTGATGACAGGCGAGGCAGCAGGCTCGACCGCAAATACCTTGGTGTTTGGAAATTTCGCTTTGAGCACCTGCGCCACGCCCGTCAGATGCCCGCCAGTGCCCACGCCCGTGATGTAGTAATCAACGCCGTTGGGGAAGTCCGCCAGTATTTCCATGGCCGTGGTGCGCGCATGGATGTCGATGTTGGCCGGGTTGTCAAACTGCGACGGCATCCACGCGCCCGGCGTAAGTGCTACCAGCTCTTTGGCCCGGGCAATCGCGCCGTTCATGCCTTTTTCACGCGGGGTCAAGTCAAAACTCGCGCCATAGGCCAGCATCAGGCGCCGACGCTCGATGCTCATGCTCTCTGGCATGACCAGCACCAGTTTGTAGCCCTTGACAGCGGCCACTACGGCCAGCCCGACACCGGTGTTACCCGAGGTCGGCTCGATGATGGTCGCGCCGGGTTTGAGGATGCCCGACTGCTCTGCCGCCTCGACCATGGCCAGGGCAATGCGGTCCTTGATCGAGCCGCCGGGGTTGCCACGCTCGGACTTGATGAAAATCTGGTGGGTCTGGCAAGCCGCGCCAAACAGGCGATTGACCCGGATGTGCGGTGTGTTGCCGATGGTTTCGAGAACGCTGGATGCTTTCATGTCAATTTCCGGTAAAGCGGGCCTGGACAGACCCGGCACAGTGGTTGTTCACCGCTGGAAAATAACACGTTTCAGGGCATTGCTGGCCACAATCCGGCGTGCGACGCAATCTGGGTGAAAATGCAGATCACAATAAAAGGGCGCAACATCGCCCCTTTTTTTGCTCCCCGGCTTCTTATTCTGGTCTCCCCATGCGCAAACTCTGGCTTTTGTTTTCACAAACCATCACCGTTTTTCTGGCGGCTTACTTTGTGGTGCTCACGCTAAAACCGCAGTGGCTGGATCGCCGGCCCACTTTAAGCTCGGTGGCCGTGCTGCAAGCGCCTGCAGGCAGCGATCAACGCGGCACCGGCGCGGTTGGCAGCTTCAGCTCGGCGGCAAAAATAGCGTCGGCAGCGGTGGTCAGCATCAATACCAGCAAGCTGGCAGCCAAAAGCCCGCATACGGACGATCCATGGTTCAAGTTTTTCTACGGTGACCAGGGCCGCAACGAGCCACAGGGCGGGCTGGGCAGTGGCGTCATCATCAGCGAGAGTGGCTACATCCTGACCAACAACCATGTGGTCGAGGGTGCTGACGAGATTGAAGTGATTCTGAACGACAGCCGCAAGGCGATTGCCAAGGTCGTCGGCACCGACCCTGATACCGATCTGGCGATTTTGAAGATTGAACTCGACAAACTCCCCGTGATTGTGCTGGGCAATTCCGAGTCGCTGCAGGTGGGCGACCCGGTGCTGGCCATTGGCAACCCGTTTGGTGTGGGCCAGACCGTGACCGGCGGCATTGTCAGCGCGCTGGGGCGCAACCAGCTGGGTATCAACACGTTCGAGAACTTTATCCAGACCGATGCCGCGATCAACCCCGGCAATTCGGGCGGCGCGCTGGTCGATACCAACGGTGCGCTGATGGGCATCAACACGGCGATTTATTCACGCTCTGGCGGCTCCATGGGCATTGGCTTTGCCATTCCCGTATCGACCGCCAAACAGGTGCTTGAAGGCATCGTCAAAGACGGGCAGGTCACACGCGGCTGGATTGGTGTGGAGCCGCAAGAGCTCAACCCCGAGCTGGCCGAAACGTTTAACGTCAAGGTCAAAAGCGGCGTGATCATCACCGGCGTGCTGCAAAACGGCCCGGCAGCGCAGGCCGGCATTCAGCCCGGTGACGTGATCGTGGCCGTCGATGGCAAAGCTGTGGGTACTGTGGCTGAACTGCTGGGCGCGGTTGCCGGCCTCAAACCCGGAACCGCCGCGCCAGTCAGTGTGCTGCGCAAGGACGGCAAAACCGAAATCGCCGTGACGCCGAGCAAGCGGCCCCGGCCAAAGTTGCCGCGCTGACAGGCGCAGGCTTGCAATCAAGTGGCAAGCCAGGTCGCCCCGTAGCACTTGCCAGTCACACAGATCACAAACTGGCTACACCCGTTCGGCAGCCTCCAGAGTGTTCACCAGCAGCATGGTGATCGTCATCGGGCCCACGCCACCCGGCACCGGCGTGATGTAACCAGCGACCTGGCTGACCCCGTCAAAATCCACGTCACCGCAGAGCTTGCCCTCGTCATTGCGGTTCATGCCCACGTCAATCACCACCGCACCGGGCTTGACCATGTCGGCTGTCAAGACATGGCGCTTGCCGACGGCGGCCACAATCACGTCGGCTTGCAGCGTCATGGCCTTGAGGTCAGCCGTCGCGCTGTGGCAAATGGTGACGGTGGCGTTTTTCTGCAGCAGCATCAAAGCCATGGGCTTGCCGACGATGTTGCTGCGGCCAATGACCACAGCGTGCTTGCCGCGCAGGTCATAGCCAATGGATTCGAGCATCTTCATGCAGCCGTAGGGCGTGCAGGGCCAGAACCCCGGCTGGCCGACCATCAAAGCGCCAGCACTGAGCATGTGAAAGCCATCAACGTCCTTGGCTGGCGAGATTGCTTCAATCACCTTTTGCGCGTTGATGTGTGCAGGCAGGGGCAGCTGCACCAGGATGCCGTGAATGGCGGGGTCGTTGTTCAGCGCATCGACTCTGGCCAGCAAATCGGCCTCGCTCAGCGTGGCATCGTACTTTTCCAGCACCGAATGCAGGCCGTTGTCTTGGCAAGCCCTGATCTTGTGGCGCACATAAACCTGGCTGGCCGGGCTGTCGCCGACCAGCACCACGGCCAGGCCCGGTGTGATGCCGCGGGCGCGCAATGCAGCAGCGCGTAGCGCCACGTCAGCACGCAGCTGTTTTGAAAGGGCGTTACCGTCAATGATCTGTGCAGGCATGTGTGTTTTTGAAGTAAAAAAGCCCGCTAGCGCAATGATAACGGGCGTGAGTTGCTATAAAAAATATAGCTTTCGCTGGATGGACTTCAGGCTTTGGGGGCGGTAGAGCCCAATGCAATCTTGAGCAGGTCAGCCACCGTGTTGGCGTTGAGTTTTTCCATGATGTTGGCGCGGTGAGCCTCGACCGTTTTGATGCTGATGCCCAGGTCATCGGCAATCTGCTTGTTCAGCCGCCCGGCGACGATGCGCTCCAGCACCTGCGCCTCGCGAGAGGTCAGCTTGGCCAGCAGGGCATCGCGGCTGGCGGACTGCTGGTGACCGGCAAAGGCTTCCTTGGCCTGTTCCAGCATGCGCTCGACCAGGTTGACCAGCGCGTCTTCCTGAAACGGCTTCTGGATGAAGTCCATCGCGCCTTTTTTCATGGTGTTCACGGCCATGGGTACATCGCCGTGGCCGGTGATGAAGGTAATCGGCAGCGGTGACTTGCGCTCGACCAGCCGGTCTTGCAGCTCCAGCCCGGTCATGCCACCCATGCGGATATCGACGATCAGGCAGGCCACTTCGCGGGCGTCGTAACGGCTTAGAAAGGTTTCAGCCGAGTCGTAGCAGCGCACCCGGTAGTCTTTGCCTTCAAGCAGCCACTGCAGTGAATCGCGCACGCCTTCGTCGTCGTCAACGACGTAAACAGTGCCTTTTTTTGGGATCAAGCTCATGCCATGTGTCTTTCGTAAACGTCGGATGGACTTCGCCTGGCCATCGGTTGATGGTCAGCGCGTTGCTACAGTATCGGTAGCAGGCGGTGCAGGCAGTACGGGTGCAAGCAGCGGGGTGACGGGAATCCAGAAGGTGAACCGGCAGCCTTTGACTTCTTCGCCATTGTAGAGGTTCTCAGCCGTCAGCCGACCCTGGTGGGACTCCACAATGCTGCGGCACAGTTTCAGACCAATGCCCATGCCTTCGGCCTTGGTGGAGTAGAAGGCCTCGTACAGCCGCCCCATGACTTCGGGCGACAGGCCGCAGCCGGAGTCCAGCACTGAAAACTCCACCACGCTCTGGTCTTCAACCGTTCGGGGCACCACACGCAACTCGACACTGCGCCGGGCGGTCGGCAGTTGCGCCTGCGCAATCGATTCAGCCGCGTTTTTCATGAGGTTGATCAGCACCTGCTCAATCAGAATCGGGTCCACCATGACGGCGGGCAGGCGCGCTGCAATGTAGTGCGACAGCCGCACGTTGTGCCTGCGCAGTTCAATGTCGGCCAGCTCCATCGCGTTGCTGACGAGCGTGGCCACCTCGGCGGCGCTGCGGTTGGGCTCGCTGCGTTTGACGAATGCGCGGATGCGCTGAATGATCTGCCCGGCACGGTGCGCCTGTTTGGCGGTTTTTTCGAGCGCCACCAGCAGGTCGTCGTTGCTGATTTGCTGGCCCTTGATGCGTGAAACCATGCCGTTGCAGTAGTTGTTGATGGCAGTCAAGGGCTGGTTCAGCTCATGCGCCACGCTCGACGCCATCTCGCCCATGGTGATCAGGCGGCTGGCGGTTTGTGCCCGCTCGTTTTGCTGGGCGGCCTGCTCTTCAGCGTGGCGGCGCGGCGTGATGTCGGTGGCAATCACCATCTGGGCCAGTCGCCCATCGACCCAGGTCAGGTAACGCGAGCGCACTTCCAGCCACTTGTCCAGCGCGGGCACAAAAATTTCAGCGTTTTTGGTCTGGGCGGTGGTCAGCGTGTCAGTGGGCAGGCCAGCCAGGCCATCGACGGCATCGAGTGCGTCGTCTGTGGGCGGGGTGGCGGGCACGCCCGCCTGCGCGATCAGGTTCAGGTGGCCCGATACGTCGGCGCCAAACCATGCGCGGTAGAGCTTGTTGGCAAACAGCAGTTCTTCGCTGCCCAGCGGTGCGACCGACACGGCGGCATCCAGCCCTTCAAGCACAGTGGTAAAGCGCTCGTAAGAGGCGGTCAGTTCCTCGCGAATGCGTTTTGGCTCGGTGATGTCGGTCATCGAGGTCATCCAGCCGGTTTGCTGGCCGCGCGGGTCAATCAGCGGTGACACGTACATGCGGGCATCAAAAATCTGGCCGTTTTTGCGCTTCACACGTACTTCAAACCCGCCAGGCGGGGTGCGGCCATGCAGTTCGTCGTCCAGCCGCCCCATCATGGTGTCGAGTTCGGCCTCCGGCCAGTGCGGGAAGGGTGGCGTGCAGCCCACCAGCTCATGCTCGCTCAGGCCCGTCATCTGGCAAAACGCCGGGTTGACGTAGGTGATGCGGCCCGCCAGATCGAGTGCGCGCATGCCTGTGAGCATGGAGTTTTCCATGGCCCGGCGAAAGTTGGTCTCAGACACCAGTGCCTGCTGCGCCTGCACCCGGCGGCGGGTGTGACGCCAGGTGCCCAGCAGCATCCAGAC
>JBBRMH010000066.1:0-18803 GCA_038230935.1 Burkholderiales bacterium
ATTGCCACGCGATCCTGCGCGAACTCGCGTATGAAGCCGCGCAGTGGCGTTTCTATTGGGGCGTTTACTGAGTTCATGGTGTTCAGGGCGCTCATGCTGTCTTTCTCGCCCGCAGGCGCGGGTCAAGGGCGGCGTAGGCAATATCTACCGTCAGATTGATAGCAATGAACAGCAGCGCCACCAGCATCAAATAGGCCACCATGACGGGCCGGTCCAGCGTGGAGATGGAATCGATGATCAGCTTGCCGACGCCAGGCCATGAAAAGATGGTTTCAGTGACCACGGCAAAGGCCAGCGTGGAGCCCAGCTCCAGGCCAAACACGGTAACCAGCGGAATCGCGATCAGGCGTAGCACGTGGTGACGCAGGATGGTCCACTCGCTTTCCCCCGCAGCGCGTGCAAAACGTACCGTGTCGGTCATCATGACTTCACGCGTACCGGCCCGCGCCAGCCGGATCATCAATGCCAGCTTGAACAGCGCCAGGTTCACCGCTGGCAGCAGCATGTGCTTGAGCCCGTTCCCGGTCAAAAAACTCCACTCGATGCCGAACAGCACCAGCGTGTCGCCGCGCCCTCCGGCAGGCAGCAGCCCCAGATTGACAGCAAACACGAATATCAGGATCAGGCCGATCCAGAACGAGGGCACTGAAAAGCCCAGCACCGATACGCCCATGATGGCGCGGGCTGCAATGCTGTTGGGTGCGTAACCAGCGAACATGCCCAGCGGCACACCTAAAAACGCAGCACCGAGGACGGCAGTCAATGTGATTTCAAGCGTTGCCGGCAGGCGCGACAAAATCAGGTTGAGCACCGGCATGTTGTAGACAAACGAGCGACCAAAGTCACCTGTGACCAGGCGCTGAAGAAAGTTGCCGTACTGCTGCCACAGAGGCAGGTCCAGGCCGTAGGCGCGTATGGTTTGTTCGCGGATTTCCTGCGTCACGTCCGGCGCGATCATCACATCAATCGGGTTGCCAACCGCGTACACGCCAATGAAGACCAGCGCCGAGATGACCAGCATGACGACGACGGCCTGCATCAGGCGCTGGAGGATGAATGCGAGCATGGTGACGGTGTTATGGCGGTAAAGGTGTTTAGTCCCAGTCGCTCTCGATGAGCGCCTGGGTCTCGGCCACAGCGACTTCCCACATGGCCATCACCTCATCGTCCGCACGCTGGTACATGCCGCCAAAATTGCCATCGCCAATGAGTTTTTTCTTCTCGGCCGGATCAACGCGCATGTACTTGGCAATGTCAATCATGGGCTTGCGTTCGGCGGGCATCTCCACGCCAGCCAGGCGGGTCCAGGGCAGGTTTTCCATCCACGATGCATGCGAGGCCAGCGCATCGATTTGCTTGACCTTGGCCAGGGTGAGGGGGGCATTCCACCAGTTGTGCCATTTGACCTGCACGCCCCGGTTGCGGTCCAGCCACTCCAGAATGGCACCGTGTGCCGGGCCATTGCCACCATGGCCGTTGACAATCACAATTTGCCGGAACCCGGTACGCACCATGTGGTCCAGAATGTCGCACATCAGCGCGCACAGCGTGGACAGGCGCAGTGACACGGTGCCCGGATAGTCCACAAAGCTGGGCGTAAAACCGTAGTTGATCGTCGGGTACACCGGCACCTTGATGGGCAAGGCAGCATCGATGGCCACCCGCTCGGCCAGGATCGCGTCCACACACAGGCTCAGGTAGCCGTGCTGTTCGGTTGAGCCCAGCGGCAACACGGCGCGCTGGTCGTGCCTGACGTGCTCTTGTACTTGCATCCAGTTCATGTCGGCTAGTCGCATGGTTTTACTCCTTCAGGGTTGGATCGGTTCGGCTGGTGTGGGCGTTGTGCTGTCAAACATCGTCAGCACCACTTTGGCCATCAGCGCTGAGAGGGTTTCGCGTTCAACCAGGCTCAGCGATGACAGCATCTGTTCTTCCATGGCCACAAAACGCGGCATGGCTTCATCCAGGATGGCCTGGCCAGCCGGTGTCATTGTCAGGTTCTGCTGACGCCGGTCGTTCTCGCCCTCGCTGCGCGCAATCAGGCCCAGCTTGGCGATGCGGTTAACCGCCCGGCTGAGCGTGTTCTTGGGAAATGCGGTTGAGGCAGCAATTTCGCTGGCGGTCACGCCATCGACCAGGCCCAGGCTGTAGAGAATGACGAACTCGGCACGCGACAAACCAAACCGCTCTTCGACCCAGCCGTACAGCGGCGTGTTGTAGCGCAGGCCCAGGTAGTTGAAGCGCGCAGCAAATCCGCACGGGTTGCGCCACAGGCGAGCATGGGTGAACGTGTCCAGCCGGTGCCGAACCAGCATGTCAGCACCCGCTGGCAGCACTTCAAAAAAAGGCAATTTTGGTTCCAAAATGAACTGTAGTGACATTAAGACCTCGCATAGTACCAAAACTTATTGAAGTTGAATAGCATATGTAAACGCCTTATTTTATTGGCATCATCCTGGTTCGTAGACTATTTGTATGCGCTCGATTGGTGCATTTAAAAAAACATAATTAGTTCCAAAAGGTATTGACTGAAAGAGGAGTGAGGTTTAAATTCGTGTCCTTAAAGCTCGCGGCATGCGCGGGACCAACCCCAACAGGAGATTCATGATGCGTTCCTTTTTGACTGGCGTTTTGTTCGCCACCACACTGATGGCGACAGCGGTTGCGCAGACCTTGACCATCGGCGTTCGTGGTGGTCCCGACTCGATTGACCCGCACTTCACCGCCACCGGCACCCACGCCGAATCACTCAAACATGTGTTCGACACGCTGGTGTGGTCCGGTGACGGGCTTGAACTTGAACCGCGTCTGGCCGAGAGCTGGAAAGCGGTTAACGACACCACCTGGGAATTCAAGCTGCGCAAGGGTGTCAAATTCCACGACGGCTCAGACTTCACGGCTGCAGATGTCAAGTTCTCGATTGAGCGCATTCCTGTCGTGTCCGGCCCGAATCCGACCACGATCTACGTGCGCCGCGTCAAGGAAGTCAAAATCATCAACCCGCTCACGGTGCTGGTGATCACCGACGGCGCGGCACCGACCTTGCCGAACGACTTTATCCGCCTGTTCATCGTCTCGGCAAAAGCCGCCGCTGGCCTGACCAAGGACACCGCCAACGAGGCCTTCAATTCGGGCAAGGCAGCGATAGGAACCGGGCCGTACAAATACGTGTCATGGCAACCCAAGGGGGACTTGGTGCTGGACCGTTTTGACGGCTATTGGGGCCCGAAAGAGCCCTGGGCGCGCCACGTACGCAAGGAAATCGCGAACGATGCAGCGCGTGTGGCCCAGCTCAAGGCTGGCCAGCTTGATTTGATCACCCGCGTGCCCGCCAGCGATGTGGCCACGCTCAAGCGCGACACCAAACTCAACGTCCAAACCGTGGACACGGTGTATGTTTTCAACGTTGAGCTCGACCTGCGCGACAAGCTGCAAAACGCCAGCAACAAAGACGGCTCGCCACTGGCAAAAAATCCGCTGCTCGACCTGCGCGTGCGCCAGGCCATTGATCTGGCCATCGACCGCAAGGGTCTGGCCGAGTTTGCGATGGAAGGCCTGGGCAAGCCTGCCAACGAGCTGGTGACGCCGTCTATCTTTGGCTATAACAAATCGCTGCCCGAGCGCAAGTTTGATCCGGCTGCGGCCAAGAAATTGCTGGCCGATGCCGGCTATCAGAACGGCTTCAAGATCCAGTTCTCGTTCACCAAAGACCGCCTGCCCGGTGACACCCAGGTCGGTACCTCGATTGCGCAGATGCTGGCAGCCATTGGTATCGACACTACGCCCAATGCGCAACCGGCGGCAGTGTTTTTTCCGGCCCGCACGCGCGGCGAGTACTCGATGTCGATGTCCGGCTGGGGCACGCTGACGGGCGAGGCGCACTACACGCTGTCGTCGCTGGTGCATTCCAACGACAAGGAAAAGAAAATGGGTGCGTTCAACGTGCTTAACTACAACAACCCCGAGATGGACAAGCTGCTGCAGGCTGCTGCCATAGAGATGGATGTCGGAAAGCGCCGCAAATACCTGGAAGATGCCAATACGCTGGTTGACAAAGACAAACAGCGCCTGCCCATCGTCGCCGTGGGTTCGGCCTGGGCGATGCAAAAAGCCAAGGTCACCATCAAGTCGCGTGTGGACGAAGACACGCTGGCCATGAACATCAAACCGGTCAAGTAAGCCAATGACCGACATCACGATAGGCCTGCATGGTGGCTGTGGCGCGCTGGCGCTCGACCTGCAAAGTGCTGCCGACTGGGCCGAGAGCCGTGAGCACATGGCCCAGGCCTTGCGCGCCGGGTGGGCTGTTTTGCGCGCCGGTGGCTCAGCCCTCGACGCCGTGCAGGCTACCGTGGTGGTGATGGAAGACAGCCCCCATTTCAACGCCGGCTATGGTGCTGCGCTCACCGAGGCTGCGCAGCACGAGCTTGATGCCGCGATCATGGACGGCGCAACACTGGCAGCCGGTGCAGTCACCATCGCTCGCCGCACGCGCAACCCGGTGAAAGCCGCGCGCGCTGTACTCGAATCAGGTCGGGCGGTGTTGCTCAGCGGGGATGCAGCGGATCAATTTGCTGAACTGAACGGTCTGGAAATGGTGCCAAACGCTTACTTCACGACGCAGCGTCGCATCGATGCCTTGCAGTCCTTGCAGCAAAAGGCGGCCACAGGGTCTTTCATTCCAGCCTCCGAGGCCGAGAAACATGGCACTGTGGGGGCCGTGGCGCGTGATGCGCACGGGCACCTGGCTGCAGCCACCTCCACTGGAGGTTTCAACAACAAACCTGCTGGCCGGGTCGGTGACAGCCCGATCATTGGAGCGGGTACGTATGCACGCGACGGCGTTTGTGCGGTATCGTGTACTGGACAAGGGGAAGTTTTCATTCGCCGGGTTGCGGCCTATGACCTGGCAGCGCGCATGCACTACGGCGGGCAGACACTGGAAGATGCGGCGAATGCGTTGGTGTTTGAGACGCTCGCCAGCCACAACATCGGTGCAGGCATGGTCACCCTGGGCGCGACGGGTAACCCGTTTGCACCGTACAACACGCTGGGCATGTACCGTGGCTGGATCACAACCGACGGCGACATGACGGTTGCCACGCATGCGCAGCTGTATCCGCTGGGACGCGTGTGATGGCGCAGCGTGAACCCATCCTGATCTGGGGCGCCGGGGCCATTGGCGGGGTACTCGGCGCTTATTGGGCACGTGCCGGTGTGCCAGTGCAGATGGTGGACATCGTCGCGGAGCACGCTACCGCCTGCAGCACCACGGGGCTGAACATCAGCGGCCCGGTCGAGCAGTTCAGGCAGGTCGTTCCCTGTGTCACGCCTGACGCGTTACGCGGCACCTTCAAAATCATTGTGCTGGCAGTCAAGGCGCAGGCGACCGATGCTGCCGTGGCCATGTTGCTGCCGCACCTTGCAGCAGATGGTTTTGTACTTTCGGCACAAAACGGCCTCAATGAGCTGACGATTGCCCGCCTGGTTGGGGCCGAGCGCACCATGGGTTGCTTTGTCAACTTTGGGGCCGACTGGCTGGGCCTTGGCGACATCCTGTTTGGCAACCGCGCCGCCGTAGTGGTGGGCGAGATTGACGGCAGCATTCGCGAGCGCACTCGGCAAATGCACAGCGACCTGGCCATTTTTGAGCCTGCAGCCGTGCTGACCGAAAACATCTGGGGCTATCTGTGGGGCAAGCTGGCCTACGGTGCCATGTTGTTCGCTACCGCGCTGACGACCGATTCAATGACGGCAAATTTTGAAGACCCGCAGCGTTTTCTGGTGTTTGACAGGCTGGCGCGCGAAGTCATGGCAGTAGCTTCGGCACGCGGTGTCGTGCCTATTGGGTTCAATGGGTTTGATCCGGCCTGTTTTGCGCCCGGTGCACCAGACGCCGGGGCACGCGCTTCGATTGCTGCCCTGGCTGAATTTAACCGCTACACCGCCAAAACGCATACCGGTATCTACCGCGACCTGGCCGTGCGCAAACGCAAAACTGAGATAGACCCGCAGATCGGCGTGATAGCCGAACTCGGGCGGGAGGTCGGCGTGCCGACACCCGCCATCAGCTGCCTGGTGGCCTTGATTCACGCTATCGAGGACGGGTACAAACCCATGGCTTTTTCAACCTTCTCGGAACTGATCGCCGTGTGCCAGGGCGCGCCTGTTTTTACGGCTTGATCCGCAATACCATGCACATTGATCTCTCAGGCCAGACAGCCATCGTGACAGGTGCAGCGCACGGCTTCGGGCGTGCGATATGCCAGAGTCTGGCAGCTCATGGTGCGCGTGTGTGGGCGCTGGACATCGTCGCACCGGAGCTTGCAGAAACCGCAAAGTTGTGCACGGATGCAGGCGGATGCTGTGAAGCACGTGTGCTGGACATCACCCATGCGCAGGCCGTACAGGCCCTGGTCGCAGAGATAGGTGCAGCCGGGGCGTACGTCAGCATTCTTGTAAACAACGCAGGCGGTGTGCTCGGGCAAGTCGGCCAGCCCCTGGAGGCGGTCACCCCCGAACAATGGAACGCGATCTTTGCGGTCAACTTGAGTGGCGCGTTTTACCTGTGCCAGGCCGTAGCACCCGGTATGAAGGCCGGGCGCGGCGGGCGCATCATCAACATTGCCAGCGGGGCCGGGCTGACCATCAGTCTGACGGGTATTCAGGCCTATGCAGCGTCCAAGGCAGCACTGGTCAGCCTGACGCGCCAGCTGGGCCACGAGCTTGGCGAATGGGGCATTACGGTCAACTGTATTGCACCCGGATTTGTGCGCTCCAACCCCAACACTGAACGGCAGTGGCAGGCGATGGGCGAAGCCGGGCAGCAGGCCTTGTTGAAAAACATTGCTCTCAAGCGTCTGGGAACACCGCAGGACATTGCCAGCGGCGTCTTGTTTTTCGCGTCAAGACACGCCAGCTGGATCAGCGGCCAGACGATCTCTATTGACGGTGGAAAGTAAGCACGAGGCTATTGCAGTACCTTTTGCCACAGCAGTCGATGCGGTGTTTGAGGCGGCTCTGTTTTACGTTCTGATGTTGCGCAGCGGCTCTGGTTTCACTCCTTCCCCCAAAAGGGGGAAGGAGCCAATCGCAGACACTGCGTAACGTCAGTCACGTTGAACATCAGCGCTGTCCTGTTCAAGCCAAGCTGCGGGCTGTCAAAAAGCTCACAAGAACTTTTGAACAGCATGTTCACGGTCTGGCAACCAGAGGGGATAGGTAAAATCAGATTGGCTGGATGCTGCGTGGCTTGAGCCATTTTGTTGCATACAGCTCTATTGACTCTGCATCACAGGCTGTGAAAGAACTTTCTGTCGTGTAAGCCCGTTCATACTGCACCGCACCCTGAAATGAAAATACCCATCACCGAACTCCCACTTCCCCTGCTTCACACCCGCGATGACCAGGGCGTCCACAGACTGACGCTAAACCGCGCCCGCAGCTTTAACGCCTTGAGCGAAGACATGCTGGCTGCCCTGCAGGCTGCGCTGGACTTCATTGCGCTGGATGCCACAGCCCGTGCGGTGGTCATAGCCGCTGAAGGCAAGGCTTTTTGCGCGGGACACAACCTGAAAGACATGTGCGAGCACCCCGAGCTGGCCTACTACCAGAAGCTGTTCGCACAATGCACGCGCATGATGCTGTCGATTCAAAATTTGCCCGTGCCGGTGATTGCCAGGGTGCAGGGCCTGGCCACCGCTGCAGGCTGCCAGCTGGTAGCGCAGTGTGACCTCGCTATTGCCTCCAGCAATGCCAGCTTTGGCGTGAACGGCATTGATGTGGGTCTGTTTTGCGCCACCCCCAGTGTGCCGCTGGTACGCAATATGCCTGCCAAACAGGCCATGGAAATGTTGCTGACGGGGCAATTCATCACGGCTGATGAGGCAAAAGTGCGCGGGCTCGTCAATCGCGTCGTGCCGCTGGAATCACTGGATGCCGAGGTTGAAAAACTGCTGCAGTCCATCATCCCGAAGCCGCGCGAAGCGATCGCCATGGGCAAGGCGCTTTTCTACAAACAACGCGAAACTGGCGTGGAGGCGGCTTATCAGCTTGCTGGCCAGACCATGGCCTGCAACATGAACCACCCCGTGGCGCAAGAAGGCGTGCAGGCCTTTATCGAAAAAAGGAAGCCGCAGTGGCCGGTTTCAGTGCCAGCGCCGATAGCGCAAAAGCCATGAGTACAGTGCCCGCCCGCATCACAACGCTTGACGAATGGTTTGATGCGCTTGTGAAGCCCACAGCATTGATCGAGCTGGCAGCGCTGGTGGTCTGCGTATTGCTCGCCTGGCTGGTGGTGCGTCTGGTGGGCAGAACACGCCGCACGCCTGATAAAAACTCGGTGCTGTTCGGGCGGCGCACGGTCGATGGGGTGCTGTTTCCATTTTTGCTGCTGTTGCTGGCGTATGCCTGCAAATCCGTGTTGTTCCGCCTGTTTCCACTGGCTATCTTCAAGCTTGCGATTCCGGTACTGCTATCGCTGGCGCTGATTCGCCTGGGGGTCAAGGTGCTGCAGCTGGCGTTCAAGGACGCGCCTCTGGTCAGATCGCTGGAGCGTACGTTTTCCTGGCTGGCCTGGATCGCCGTGGTGCTCTGGGTCAGCGGCTTGCTGCCTGTCGTGCTTGATGAGCTGGACGATATCAAGTGGAAAGTGGGCGGCTCCATGCTGTCGGTGCGTACGCTGCTTGAAGGTACGGTGACAGCAGGTGTGGTGATTTTGATCACGCTGTGGATTTCGGCAGCCATTGAATCGCGCCTGCTCCGTTCTGCCACCGGCAGCGAGCTGTCCCTGCGCAAGGCGGTCAGCAATGCCACCCGCGCCCTGCTGGTGTTTGTGGGCTTGATCGTGGCCTTGTCTTCCGTGGGCATCGATTTGAGTGCGCTGTCGGTACTCGGCGGGGCCGTGGGCGTGGGCATTGGTTTTGGTCTGCAAAAGCTCGCCGCCAGCTATGTCAGCGGATTTGTCATGCTGGCAGAGCGCAGCGTGCGCATTGGTGACAACGTGCGCGTCGATGGCTTTGAAGGACGCATCTCCGACATCAACGCCCGCTATACCGTGGTGCGTGCCCTGTCGGGCCGCGAGTCCATCGTGCCCAACGAAATGTTTATCAACAATCGCATTGAAAATTTGTCACTCAATGATTTGCAGGTGGTGCAGGCCACCGTGGTGTCGGTTGGCTACAAAAGCGATCCAGAACTGGTCATGCGCTTGCTGGTTGAATCAGCAGCTTCAGAAAAGCGCGTGCTGGTTGACCCTGGACCATCGGTCAATCTGACCAACTTTGGCCCTGATGGGCTGGAGTTCACGCTGAACTACTGGATGACTGACCCGGAAAATGGCCAGGCCAACCTGCGTTCGCTGATTAACCTGCGTATTCTGGCTGCACTGCGCGCGAACGGCATTGATATTCCCTATCCGCAGCGGGTGGTTCACCTGCCGGTAAAAACGTCGCTGGAAGGGGCAGCGGGCGTGCCGGAGAAGTCGCCACAGCCAGCTTGAACGGGCGCTTTCAGCAGAGACATCACCTTCTGTGCGAAAGCGCTCTGGAGGCAAGCCTCTAACCTTGACGCGTGCAACATTTATAATCAAATAGAACGACCGTTCTATTTTTGTGTGTTGCCCGCGCCGATGCAATACCCTGAACACTGTGCGCATGGCAGCCAGCAGCATAGAATACAAAACCTGCTTTACGTTAACGTCAACTCTTTTTCAGTTCAACTTTCAATTCACAAACTCTGGAGCCGCGCAATGAAGGTCTTGGTCCCCGTCAAACGTGTAGTCGACTACAACGTTAAAGTCCGCGTCAAATCCGATGGCACCGGTGTTGATATTGCCAACGTCAAAATGAGCATGAACCCGTTTGACGAGATCGCCATCGAAGAGGCGACCCGGCTGCGTGAAAAAGGGCAGGTCACAGAAGTGATTGCCGTGAGCTGCGGTGTGTTGCAGTGCCAGGAAACCCTGCGCACCGCCATGGCCATTGGTGCAGACCGTGCAATTTTGGTCGAGACGACCCAGGAGCTGCAGCCGTTGGCGGTTGCCAAACTGCTCAAGGCATTGGTTGACAAAGAACAGCCCCAGCTGGTGATTTTGGGCAAGCAGGCCATTGATGACGACTGCAACCAGACCGGCCAGATGCTGGCCGCGCTGCTGGGCTGGCCACAAGCGACGTTTGCCTTCAAGGTTGAAATGGCGGATGGCAAAGTCAATGTCACGCGTGAAGTCGATGGTGGCCTGGAAACCTTGTCCTTGAGCCTGCCCGCCATCATTACCACCGATCTGCGTTTGAATGAGCCGCGCTACGTCACGCTGCCCAACATCATGAAGGCCAAGAAAAAGCAGCTCGACAACTACAAGCCTGCCGACCTGGGTGTGGATGTCACGCCGCGCATCAAGACCCTGAGCGTCAATGAGCCGCCCAAGCGCAGCGCTGGCATCAAGGTGGCTGACGTGGCCACCCTGGTTGACAAGCTTAAAAACGAAGCCAAGGTGATTTAACCGGCATCTTTGGCACCTACCTGGCACCTATTCGGCACTTATTTCGTATTCATTTGTTTTTTGTTGGGCGGTCAGGCTATGGTGCCAGTCCGCATTTAAACGGAGCATTCCATGACTTCTTTGGTAATCGCAGAGCACATCAACACCGACATCAAGCCAGCCACCCTCAACACCGTGACTGCCGCCGCGCTGTGCGGTGGCGACGTGCATGTTCTGGTCGCCGGTTTTAACGCAGGCGGTGCAGCCGAGGCAGCAGCGAAAATCGCCGGTGTCAGCAAGGTCATCCATGTGGAAGGTGAACACTTTGCCCACGGCCTGGCGGAAAACATGGCGGCGCAAGTCCTGGCGCTGGCAGCGAGTTACTCGCACATTCTTTTCCCGGCAACAGCGTCTGGCAAAAACATCGCACCACGCGTTGCCGCCACGCTTGACGTTGGCCAGATTTCAGACATCACCAAAGTGCAGTCACCCGACACCTTTGAGCGCCCGATTTATGCGGGCAACGCGATGGCGATTGTGCAAAGCATGGACGCGACCAAAGTGATTACCGTGCGCACCACGGGTTTTGATGCAGCAGCACTTGGCGGTACGGCGGCTATTGAGGTTGTTGCTGGCCAGGCTGACAACGGCAAATCAGTTTTCGTGGGCTCGGAAATCGCGAAAAGCGACCGGCCTGAGCTGGCTGCAGCCAAAATTATTGTCTCGGGTGGACGGGCGCTCGGCTCGGGTGAAAAATTCACGGAAATCATGGTGCCGTTGGCCGACAAGCTGGGCGCAGCCCTGGGTGCATCACGCGCTGCAGTCGATGCAGGCTACGCGCCCAATGACTGGCAAGTTGGCCAGACCGGCAAGATCGTGGCACCGCAGCTTTATATTGCTGCAGGTATTTCAGGTGCCATTCAGCACCTGGCCGGCATGAAGGACAGCAAGGTCATTGTGGCCATCAACAAAGATGCAGAAGCCCCGATTTTCAGCGTGGCTGATTACGGGCTGGAGGCTGATTTGTTCACGGCTGTGCCTGAGCTGACGGCGGCGCTTTAAGTCGTTAACCGCAGAGGCGCAGAGAACGCAGAGTAAGCGGGTCAGAGGAGAGAAAAATATTATTTGATTTTTCTCTGCGAACCTCTGCACTCTCTGCGCCTCTGCGTTGAATGCCTCCGAATTAATCACAAGACACGAGACAAAACATGACCTACAAAGCCCCCCTCAAAGACATGCTGTTCAACATTCAGCATATCGCCAACATTGAACAAGTCGCCCAAATTCCGGGTTTTGAAGATGCGGGGCTTGAAACAGCGCAAGCCGTGCTGGAAGAATGTGCCAAGTTCAACGAAGGTGTCTTGGCACCGCTCAACTGGCAGGGTGACATCAACCCTTCCAGCTTTAAAAATGGTGTGGTCACCACCACACCCGGTTTCAAAGAGGCTTTCAAACAATACGCTGAAGGCGGCTGGCAGGCACTTCAACACCCGGTTGAATACGGCGGTCAGGGCTTGCCGAAAACGATTGGTGCGGCGTGCGGTGAGATGTTGAACTCTGCCAACATGAGCTTTGCGCTGTGCCCGCTGCTCAGCGACGGCGCGATTGAGGCGCTGCTGACAGCAGGCAGCGACGAGCTCAAGGCCACGTACCTTGAAAAACTGGTCAGCGGCCAATGGACCGGCACCATGAACCTGACCGAGCCGCAGGCCGGCTCAGACCTCGCTGCCGTGCACTCACGCGCCGAGCCACACTCTGACGGCACTTACAAAGTGTTTGGCACCAAAATTTATATCACCTATGGTGAGCATGACATGGCCGAAAACATCGTCCATCTGGTGCTGGCACGGGTGACGGGCGCACCTGAGGGTGTCAAAGGTATCAGTCTGTTTGTGGTGCCGAAATTCATGGTCGGTGAGGGCGGCGCTCTGGGCGCACGCAATGACGTGCATTGCGTCAGCATCGAGCACAAACTGGGTATCAAGGCTTCACCGACGGCAGTGCTGCAGTACGGCGACCACGGCGGTGCGGTGGGTTACCTGGTCGGGCAGGAAAATCGAGGGCTGGAGTACATGTTCATCATGATGAACTCGGCGCGTTATGCAGTGGGCATGCAGGGAATTGCAGTGGCCGAAATGGCTTACCAAAAAGCTGTGAGCTTTGCCAAAGACCGGGTGCAGAGCCGCCCGGTCGATGGCTCCATCAAAGCGAGTGCGCCCATCATCCACCACCCGGATGTCAAGCGCATGCTGATGACCATGCGTGCCTACACCGAAGGCTGCCGCGCCATGGCCAGCGCTGCTGCCGCCGCGTATGACGCCAGCCACCACCACCCGGATGCAGAGGTGCGCAAGCAAAACCTGGCTTTTTATGAGTTCATGGTGCCGCTGGTCAAAGGCTACAGCACCGAGATGAGTCTGGAAGTGACCTCGATGGGTGTGCAGGTGCATGGCGGCATGGGTTTTATCGAAGAAACCGGTGCAGCCCAGTACTACCGCGATGCCAAAATTTTGACGATTTACGAGGGCACCACAGCCATTCAGGCCAACGACCTCATTGGCCGTAAAACCATGCGCGACGGTGGCCAGACGGCGAAATCCATTGCGGCGCAAATTGAAGCCACTGAGCATGAGCTGGTCAAAAATGGCAGCACGGATGCATGGGCTGTTGCCAAACGCCTGAAAGCCGCCCGTGAAGCCTTGATTGACGTGATTGGGTTCGTTGTTGACTTCGGCAAAAACAGCCCTAATGCCGTTTTTGCAGGCAGCGTGCCTTACCTGATGCTGGCGGGCAATGTGGTGGCTGGCTGGCAGATGGCGCGCTCACTGCTGGTGGCGCAAGAAGAGTTGGCAAAGGGTGTGGATGTTGACTTCATGAAGGCCAAGATCACGACGGCGCGGTTTTATGCAGACCACCTGCTGACCAAAGTCCCCGGCATGCGTGACAGCATTGTCGAAGGTGCGGATTGCGTCACAGCACTGGCGCTTGAAGCCTTCTAAAGCTTACTGTTTACTATCTTTTTAGTAGCTGCCTGCGTATATATTACATGGGCTAGAGCCCGATTTGATCCCTAAAGAGCCTTTTTCAAGCCAAATTCATGTCCAAATTGCCCGGTGCCCTTCAAAACCTGCCATTGCCCATCATTGGCTCGCCGCTGTTCATCATCAGCAACCCCAAACTGGTGTTTGCCCAGTGCATCGCTGGTGTGGTCGGCTCCATGCCTGCACTCAATGCCCGGCCCGCCGAGCAGCTAGAAGAGTGGCTGATCGAGATCACCGAGACGCTGGCCGCTTACAACAAAGCCAACCCCGACAAGCCTGCCGCACCGTTTGCCATCAACCAGATCGTTCACAAGTCCAATGACCGGCTCGAACACGACATGGCAATGTGCGTGAAGTACAAGGTGCCTATCATCATCACCAGCCTGGGCGCGCGCGAGGACATCAACGCTGCGGCCCACAGCTACGGTGGTGTGGTACTGCACGACATCATCAACAACAAGCATGCGCACAAGGCGATTGAAAAAGGCGCTGACGGCCTGATCGCTGTGGCGGCGGGTGCGGGTGGTCATGCAGGCGTTAAAAGCCCGTTTGCGCTGATTCAGGAAATTCGCCAGTGGTTTGATGGACCCATCGCTTTGTCCGGCGCTATTTCTACAGGCGGTGCGGTATTGGCTGCCCAAGCCATGGGCGCAGACTTTGGCTACATTGGCTCCGCATTTATTGCCACCACCGAAGCGCGTGCCGCCGACGCTTACAAACAGGCCATTGTGGACAGCAACTCTGACGATATTGTCTACAGCAACCTGTTCACAGGCGTACACGGCAACTACCTCGCGCCGTCCATCCGCGCTGCAGGCATGGACCCTGATAATTTGCCGGTCAGCGACCCCAGCAAGATGAACTTTGGCGGCGACAAGTCAAAAGCCTGGAAAGACATCTGGGGCTGTGGTCAGGGCATTGGCGCGATTGACAAAGTGCAAAGCACGGCCGACTACGTAGCGCAACTTCGGCGTGAGTATGCTGCTGCCAAAGCGCGACTGATGTAGGGGGCGTGCCTTGAGGTGAGGTGAGGTGAGGTGAGGTGAGGGGGTAAGTTGACGGCTCGGGCATCTTAGCCCGAGACGGTCACAACTCAATGCCGTCTCCAGAATCACCGATTGCCTGGCATCACATATTGCCAGTCATCACATGACTTCGGCAATCGCAGCGCAAACATGGTCAATGTTCTTGCTGTTGAGCGCGGCCACGCACATGCGGCCAGCGTCCGTGCCGTACACGCCGAATTCGCTGCGAAGGCGCTGCATCTGCTCTTTGGACAGGCCTGAATAACTGAACATCCCGATCTGGTCAGTGATAAAGCTCATGTCCTGCTTGACGCCCGCAGCCTTCAAGCCATCCACCAGCTTCTGGCGCATCGCTTTGATGCGCAGGCGCATTTCAGTCAGCTCGCCTTCCCATTGGGCGCGCAAAGCCGGGGTGTTCAACACAGTCGCGACCACGGTACCGCCGTGAATTTGCGGATTGCTGTAGTTGGTGCGAATCACCAGCTTGAGCTGGCTCAGCACGCGGTCAGCTTCTTCTTTTGAGGCGCACAGGACTGACAGGGCACCAACGCGCTCGCCATACAGGCTGAAGCTTTTGCTGAAAGAGGTGGACACAAAAAAGCTGAGCCCGGCAGCAACAAATTTGGCAACAGCCGCACCATCTTCAACAATCCCGTGGCCAAAACCCTGGTAAGCCATGTCGAGAAACGGTGTCAGCTCGCGTGCCTTGACGACGGCAATCACCTGGTCCCATTGCTCCGGCGTGATGTCATAGCCGGTCGGGTTGTGGCAGCAGGCGTGCAACACCACGATGGTGCCCGCAGCGGCGGCGTTCAGAGCCGCCAGCATGCCATCAAAGTTGATACCGCGTTTGGCAGCGTCGTAGTACGGGTGGCTTTGAACGTCAAAACCGGCCTGGATGAACAGTGCGCGGTGATTTTCCCAGCTGGGGTCAGAAATCAGCACCGTGGCGTTGGGCTTGAGCTTCTTCAAAAAGTCAGCGCCGATTTTCAGGCCACCCGTGCCGCCAATACCCTGCGCTGTGGCGATACGACCGCTCTTGACAGGCTCGCTATCGGCCCCAAATACCAGAGCCTTGACAGCAGAGTCGTAAGCGGCAATGCCGTCGATAGGCAGATAACCACGGGGCTTGGGCGAATCCATCATCATCTTTTCAGCGGCCTGTACGCATTGCAGCAGGGGCAGTTTGCCGTTGTCGTCGTAGTACACACCCACACCCAGGTTGACCTTGTTGGGGTTGGAGTCTGCTGCAAAGGCGTCGTTGATCCCCAGAATCGGGTCGCGTGGGGCCATTTCAACGGCGCTGAACAGGGAGGCGGACAAAGACATGGAATTCCTTAAAAATTTAAAAAGACGTAAGCTAATCAACTGCCTTAATTTTAGCGGCCCCCAAACACTGTTGGACAAACACCTTTCATGCCAGAAGTTTTAGAACTCATCACGAATACCAATGAAGCAACGCCACAAGGGACGTTCGTCAGTTTTCCAGGCTCGCCGTTTGAGCTGTTTCAGCCCTACCTGCCTGCAGGCGATCAGCCGCAGGCTATTGTTAAGCTGGTCGAAGGTATCAACGACGGCGAGGTTTTCCAGACCCTGCTGGGCGTGACTGGCTCCGGCAAAACTTACACCATGGCCAACGTGATTGCGCGCCTGGGGCGGCCAGCCATTGTGTTTGCGCCCAACAAGACGCTGGCGGCGCAGTTGTACAGCGAATTCCGCGAGTTTTTCCCGAAAAATGCGGTGGAGTATTTCGTCAGCTACTACGACTATTACCAGCCCGAAGCCTATGTGCCGCAACGTGATTTGTTCATCGAAAAAGACTCAGCCATCAATGAGCACATCGAGCAGATGCGGCTGTCAGCCACCAAAAGCGTGCTGGAGCGGCGCGACACCATCATCGTGGCCACGGTCAGTGCGATTTACGGCATCGGGGCGCCCGAGGATTACACCCAGATGCGGTTCATTGCCCGCGTCGCTGACAAGATGGGTCAGCGTGATGTGATTGCGCGGCTGATCCGCATGCAGTATTCCCGCAACGATCAGGATTTTTCACGCGGCACATTCCGCGTTCGTGGGGATGTGATTGACGTGTTTCCGGCGGAGCATTCCGAACTGGCGTTGCGCATTGAGCTGTTTGACGACGAGATTGAGTCGCTGCAGCTGTTTGACCCGCTCACGGGTCGCATCCGGCAAAAGGTGCCACGCTTTGTGGTCTATCCGAAAAGCCACTACGTCACGCCGCGAGACAAGGTCATGATGGCGGTCGAGACCATCAAGCTGGAGTTATCAGAACGGGTGGCGCAATTTGTCAGCCAGGGCAAGCTGGTAGAAGCCCAGCGCATTGAGCAGCGCACCCGCTTTGATCTGGAAATGCTCAGCGAGATCGGTCATTGCAAAGGCATTGAAAACTACACCCGGCATCTGAGCGGCGCACCTGCAGGCTCGCCCCCGTCCACGCTATGTGACTACATGCCCAAAGACGCGGTGATGTTTCTGGACGAAAGCCACGTCATGATCGGCCAGCTCAACGCCATGTACAACGGCGACCGGGCGCGCAAGAACAATCTGGTGGACTACGGCTTTCGCCTGCCCAGTGCGCTGGACAACCGGCCGCTCAAGTTTGAAGAGTTTGAAGGCAAGATGCGGCAGGCGATTTTTGTGTCCGCCACACCAGCAGCCTATGAGCAGGAGCACGCCGGGCAGGTGGTTGAACAGGTGGTGCGGCCTACAGGCTTGGTGGACCCGCAGGTTGAAGTGCGTCCTGCGACGCACCAGGTCGATGATGTACTGGGTGAAATCCGCATCCGGGTTGACAAAAATGAGCGCGTGCTGATTACCACCCTGACCAAGCGCATGGCCGAGCAGCTGACCGATTACCTGACAGACAACGGTGTCAAGGTGCGCTACCTGCACAGCGATGTCGATACCGTGGAGCGAGTAGAAATTTTGCGTGATCTGCGGCTAGGCGCGTTTGATGTGCTGGTCGGCATCAATTTGCTGCGTGAGGGGCTGGACATTCCCGAAGTGTCACTTGTAGCCATTCTGGACGCTGACAAGGAGGGGTTCTTGCGTGCCGAACGCAGTTTGATACAGACCATCGGGCGGGCGGCCCGCAATGTGAACGGCAGGGCTATTTTGTACGCTGACCGTATCACCGACTCGATGAAAAAGGCCATGTTTGAGACCGAGCGCCGACGTAACAAACAGATTGCCCACAACCTGGAACATGGCATCACGCCGATGAGTGTGGTCAAGCGAATCAAGGATTTGATTGATGGCGTGTACAGCGAAAAATCGGGCAAGGAAGCCGAGAAGTTGCTGATGCAAAAAGCACTGGTTGAAGACATGAGCGAGAAAGACGTGGCGCGAGAGATCAAGCGGCTTGAAAAGCAGATGGTCGAACATGCCAAAAACCTCGAATTCGAAAAGGCCGCCAAAGTGCGTGACCAGCTGCACATATTGAAAGAGCAGGCGTTCGGTGCGCCAGGCGCTGATAACGTGTTGCCGATCTCTGCTGCCGGTGCAGCCCGCGCCTGATGCGGAGCCTGCTGTGGATCCGGCCTTGTGAAGTCTCAACCGCGTTGTCCGTTCGCCCTGAGCTTGTCGAAGGGTTTCCCGGTACCAACCAGGCTTCGACCCTTCGACAAGCTCAGGACAGGCCAGGCTCAGCCCGAACGGAAAATTGCCACTTCATCGGGCCGGATCAACAACACGTGATTACTGAAGAGTTCAAATCCCTACTCACGAGTATGCATTCTGCAAAACATCGTGTGCAGTGTTATACTTGAGCAATTCAGTCAGGAACAGATTACAAAAAAAGCCCCCACGATGAACGGTTGACTGGCCGGGGTGGCTGAAAAAAAAATTCTCTGAAAACATATTTTTTCAGGGTAATAACGACTGTCTAGCAAGCGATTTCGACAGTCAAGCTAACCTCAAAAGGAGCTTGTTATGCGCCTCACCACCAAAGGCCGATTTGCGGTCACGGCCATGATTGATCTGGGTCTGCGTCAAAACAATGGCCCGGTCACTCTGGCAGCCATCAGCCAGCGTCAGCAGATTTCCCTGTCTTACCTTGAGCAACTGTTCGGCAAACTGCGCCGCCATGAACTCGTCGAGTCCACCCGTGGCCCCGGCGGTGGCTATACCCTGGGGCGCAAGGCCTCCGAGATCACCGTCGCAGACATCATTGTTTCCGTCGATGAGCCGATTGATGCGACTCAATGCGGTGGCAAAGAAAATTGTATGGGTGAGGGTGGG
>JBBRMH010000067.1:0-18642 GCA_038230935.1 Burkholderiales bacterium
CAGGCCAGCGCAAACCAGCGATGTACCTGCCAGCAGGCGTTTACAAGCAGTTGTCAAAATCATGGGAATCTCCAGCAAGATTGTCTCGCATCAAAAACGGTTGAGATGAACCGTTCTGACCGCAAAGATACTGCACAGCAGGACTGCCTGAAAAGCGCGGAAACCCCTAATCGATAATCGTGTGGGCAGCGTGAGCTGGCTGGTCACGCGGTTTTCATCATTGATCATCAGACGATGGCCAAGACGGGGAAAAAACCGCATCAAACGTGTGCAGCACGCTCCCGGCCTTCAACGGCCATGCGTGCAATAAAACCCGAACGGGTCTCGCCGGCCGTGCGGGCCCGGTCATCCAGGCGCTTGAGCACGCGCCGGGGCAGGCTGATATTGACGCGCTCCACGGTGTCATCAAGCATGACCGGGTCAACCTTCACCAGTGCCCACAACCAGCCGTCAAACTCAGGGTGTGCGGTGCGCAGCGCTTCAATGGGTGAAGGCGTGGGAATGTCTTGCCCCGCGTCCAGCGCCGTTTCAATCCAGGCCGTGACGGCTTCTTCTGCCTGAGTCAATGCTTCTTCCAGGGTGTCACCAGCCGAAAAACAGCCAGGTAAATCAGGAACCACCACACCCCATGCAGTGGTTTCAGTTCCCGGCTCAACAGTGATGGCGTAGTGCATGGCTTGAATCCTTTAAATACCGGCTTGCTGCCGGATGGCCTTTACCAGCCCCTGCCCCAGGTCTTTTTTGGGGTGCGGCACAACTACAATGCCCGCCCGGCCAGGGTGCTTGAATATGTGGTGTGACCCCTTCACCCGATCAAGCTGCCACCCAGCACCTCTGAAGGGTGCGTATCAGGTCGGTGCTTGTCATATGTGTATCTTACACATTGCACGCTGTGCGGGCATCTCAAGCGGTTTTTTTAGCTGGATGACTTCAGCGCCCATGCGAAGTTTGTCCAGGTAATCCGCCCACGTTTGCATCACCGCCCGGCGCTGCTCCATGGGGTCGGCTCAGCCGTATCTTGCGCCGTAGGTTTTGAGAATTTGCCGGGGTTTTCATTGGTGGGTGGGTTCCTGGCATTGAACTGCACCCGCGCGTCAGGTCGTGGATGAGTCACGACGTTTGTGATAAACCTGCGCGGCGCAGCGTAAATTCCGCTTTGATCCTGACCCGACGGGCGCGCGTTGATCGCACACTCAGGGCCTGAGATATGCCCAGCCTTCGCTTTGTCTGGTCATGATTTCAGTGACACCGGCGGGCACAAATCTCAAGGCGGGCAGCATGTCTTCACGGGTGAGTTTTTGGCCACGCATGGTGTTTTCGCAGGCCAGCACTTTCACGTTGGCGGTCAATGCGTCGGCTATACGCGAACCGACTGGTGATTCCAGTTTGAGCATGCCGATACCGGGGCCGTAAGCGACGATTTCGATGTCCACATTGGCTGCACCCACGTCGTCCTGGAGGTTCTTGGCATTGTTCAGTGCCAGGCTCCACTTGGCCGGGTCGTTGTCACTGACCTGAATCACTATTTTGTGACGTTTTGGGGCTGTAGCGCTTGCAGTCTGTGCGCTGGCAGCTATAAAAAAAGGAGCAACCATAACCAGTGAGCCAGCGGCACCGGCCTGGATAAAAAGTCTGCGATTCATGGGCGTTGTCTCCTGAAGAAAGACTTTTATTTCAACACAGTCACCGTGTTCGAGCCAGTCAGGGTTTCTGACCGGCTCGAAAGCGCGGACTGTAGCGCTGAATTACCCGGCAGCTGCTGGCGTAATGGCATCGGGCGTCAAAGCAGGCTTTTTACCAAAACCGCGTATGAACACCACCAGCTGCCAAATGATGAGGATACTGATCACAGCCAGCAGCGTACCGGCGATAGGCCGGTTGACGAACACGCTGAAACTCCCCCGGCTCAGCAGCATGGACCGGCGGAAGTTCTCTTCCAGCATCGGGCCCAGGATAAAGCCCAGCAACAGCGGTGCAGCCTCCATATTCAAGCGCAGAAACAGATACCCCACCAGACCGAACAGCGCGGTGATGTAGATGTCGTCCAGATTGTTGTTGATACTGAACGTGCCGACGCAGCAGAAAAACAAAATGGCCGGAAACAGCACGGTGTAAGGAATCTTGAACACCGACAGCCAGTAGCGCACCAGTGGCACATTCAGGACGACCAGAAAGCAGTTGCCAATCCACATGCTGGCGACCAGGCCCCAGAACAGGTCTGGGTGCGTTGCAATCATGTTGGGACCAGGCTGAATGCCCTTGACTGTGAACGCTGCCAGCATCAGCGCCATCACGGCATTTTCAGGGATGCCAATGGCCATCAGCGGGATAAAACTGGTACGTGCTGCAGCTTCGTCAGCTGCGGCCTGGCCGGCCACGCCCTCAATGCATCCGGTGCCAATTTCATGCTTGTATTTGCTGAATTTTTTGTCGGCAGCGTAGGCTGCAAACTGGGCAATCGTCGGGCCACCGCCGGGCAAAATACCCAGTACAGAGCCAATCACACTGCCGCGCAAGGCGCTCGGAATGATGCGTTTGAACTCGGGCCAGGTGGGCATCAGTTTGATCTCGCCATTGAACGGCGTGAGCACGTTTTTGGAGTCGAGGTTTTTAACCACCTCGGCAATACCAAAGCAGCCCAGCGCAATGCTGATCAGGCCAATGCCGTCCATCAGGAAGGGCAGGTCCATGGTGTAACGGGCCACGCCGCTGTTGACATCGGTGCCCACCATGCCCAGCAGCACGCCAATCATGGCCATGGCCAGACCATTGAGCAGGCTGCCCGCGCTGACAAAGCTGACGCAGAAAAAACCGAGCAGCATCAGGGCGCAGTAATCTGCCGGGCCAAACAACAGGCCGACTTCGCCCAGTGCCGGGGCCATCGTTGACAGCACCACAATCGCCACCGTGCCGCCAATAAAACTCGAAATACCTGCGGTAAACAGTGCCAGGCCGGTCTTGCCTTTGAGGGTCATCTGGTAGCCGTCAATACACGCCACGATGCTGCTGGCGTGCGGTATTTTCATGGTGATCGCACTGACGCTATCGCCGTACTGCGCGCCGTAATAGATACCCGCCAGCATGATGAGTGCGCTGGTGGTGGGAATCGAGTACGTCAGGGGCAGCAGCAGGCTGATGGTCGATAACGGGCCCAAGCCGGGTAGCAGCCCGATGAGCGTGCCCACGGTGCAGCCCAGTGCGCAGTAAAAAAGGTTTTGCAGGGTTAGCGCGTGTTCAAAACCAAACGCGAGGTTGTGCAGGACTTCCATATTCAGTACAGCGGCAGGTTAAGGCCGAGAAAGTTTTTAAAGGCAAAGGCAACGGCAATCAGCCCCACCGAAATTTTGATATTGCGCACCACGGAATACGAGGTTCCCGCAAACGTCGAGACGAACACCATGAAAATGATGCCGACGATCATGTTGATGTACTGCGAGGCCAGAGCCAGCCCGCACAGACTGGTGAGGACCAGCGCAATGTTTTTGACGTTGTAGCTCAAGGGAACCGGGGCATCGAAGTGCGAGCGGACTATGGTGATCACGCCAATACAAAACAGAAATGAGCTGACCATCAGGGGAAACAGTCCAGGGCCTGAGCGGCTCAATTGCCCTATCTTGTAATTGAAGGCCAGTAAGCCAAAAAGCAGTGCGATGGCCGTGATGCACAGGCCTCTGACGAAGTTGCGATTGCTCAGGTTCATACCGGGCAACTCCTGACGTGCGCCCGTGTGGCGCTGTGGTCAAAAGGGGGTGGGGTCATGCGGGTCTCCTGTGAGGGTTGGGTTCCACGCCTGTCGTTGATGCACGGTTGCAGTCAGCAGGACGCCTGGGTTTCAAACGGATGTTAGGCAGCCATGCTTCCAGTCGGCTTTCGTTTGCTGTGTACAGCCTCAAAATACGTGTTATCACTAACAGGGTAAATGGCGTGTCTGCAAGCACCCATCACGCTGCCGGCTGCAGCGGTGTGGTCATGCTTTGGGGGTTGGCGCGTGTTGTGGTGCGTTGCCAACGCGCATCGGGTCCGGCCTGAACTGCCCGGATGGCTTGTGGTCAGCTAACGGCCAGGGGCAGGCTCAAAATCGCCCGCAGGCCGGGGGAGCCTTGGCCTGATGCGCTTGACGAATCAGCAGGGCCAGCAGGCAGGTCTGCCAGCGTGATGTCGCCCCCGTTGCGCCGGGCATAGGCGCGGGCAATGGCCAGACCCAGCCCGGCACCGTGTCGGCCTTTTTCTGTGCTGCGACCACCTTGATGAAAGCGTTTGAAAACATCGCCCCGGCGCGCCGCAGCAATGCCGGGGCCGTCGTCCAGCACTTCAGCCAGCGCCCGGCCTTGCTCTGCACTGACCCGCACCGTGATATGCCCGCCCGGTGGGGTGTACGCAATGGCGTTGTGCACCAGATTCGCGAGTGCTTCGTGCAGCTCAGGGCCGCAGGCCAGCACTGCAAGCGGGGGCCTTGATATTGCAAGCCCGGTCACGTCCTCGTGCTCCTCCAGCGTGGCATTGACCCAGCCCAGGTCCTGATTTTTTTCATGCGCCAGGCTCAGGTATTGCAGCACCACATCACGCGCAATGGTGCCGAGGTCAACCACCTCTGGCGGGCTCTCAAGCGGTGCGTTGTCGCTCGCGTTCGCCAGGGACAGCAGTTGCTCGCACAGACGCCGGCTGCGTGAGATTTGGATGACGATGGCGCGCAGGGTTTCGCGAAGCTGTGCGGGGTCTTTCTCACGCAGTGCCACGCCAGCCTGGGTCAGCATGATGGCTAGCGGCGTGCGCAACTGGTGCGATGCATCAGCCAAAAACTGCGACTGTTGATCAAGCAGGTCGCGGTAGCTGGCCACGTGCTGGTTAACGGCCTCGACCAGTGGCGCGACTTCATGCGGCACGCCACGGGTGTCCAGTGGTTTGAGCGCCTGCCCCTGGCTGTCCAACACAGATTTACGCAGCCGCTCCAGCGGTTGCAAAGACCAGGTGACCCCCAGCCAGACCAGAAAAATAACAACCAGCACCATGCGCACATCGCGCCACAACTGCTGCTGCAAGGTCACTGCATGCGCTTCATCGCGCGGCGCTGTGCTTTCAGCAGCCTGGATCAACAGGTCAAAGCGTTGACCGCGACCGTCAACCACCTGGCTTTGCAGCGCCACCACGCGCACCGGGATGTTACGGTAGGTGCTGTCGTACCAGACGGTGGGTGCTTGCGTCAAAGCCTCCGACGATATTGAAGGGGCTACGGGCGGTGGGGGCAGGTCTGCTTCACCCAGCAAGGTGCGCGTGCGTGCTGGTGATGCTGTGTTACCGGGTGTGACTGAATCTGGCGCATGCGGCGTCAAGCCCACATGCAGGTGTTTACGCTGCGGTCCAGTGGCCTCAAACATGGCCTGTAGCAAGTCGGGTGAATTGAGCTTGAATGCGCCATCTGGCCCGACCATGACGCTGGCGCGCAGTGCTGTCACGGATTCGAGCATGGCCTGGTCGTAGGCGTTTTGCACCAGGTGGCGCAGTGCCTGGTAGTCGTTCCAGCTGTCGAGTGCGAGCAGGCCCAGAATCCCCGGAAGCAACAGTGTCAGCAGACGCGCACGGATGCCAAAGCGGTCCGGATCAGTCCGGAATATTTTCATGGGCGACACTTTCCAGCATGTAGCCGAGGCCGCGCACGGTCACGATGCGCACATCGCCTCCCGTCAGCTTGCGGCGCAGCCGGTGCAGCACCAGTTCAATCGCATCCGGACCAGCGTCGCTGTCCGCTGGAAAAACCTTGCCCCACAGCTGTGATTTTTCGACCGGTGCGCCGCTGCGCGCCAGCAGCACGGACAGGGCGGCCGTCTCGCGCGGGGTCAGCTGCAACAGCGATCCGCCAAGCATGAAGGCACGGCTGTCGTGCGCGCAAGACAGTGAGCCGCATTGCAAGGGCGCGTGGGAACGCCCCCGGCTGCGCCTGACCAGTGCCGCCAGGCGGGCTTCCAGCTCTTCAACGGCAAACGGCTTGGTCAGAAAGTCATCGGCTCCGGCATTCAGGCCTTTGACCCGGTCTTGCAGTGCGCCCTGGGCGGTCAGCACCAGTACCGGGGTGCGGTCACCGGCTTTGCGCATGTCCGCCAAAATGGCAAGCCCGTGTTTGTCGGGCAATTGCAGGTCAAGCACCACCGCGTCGTAGTCATTGCTGGCCAGCAGCGACTCAGCCGTCGCAGCATCGGGCGCGTGGTCTGGCACAAAGCCGCTTTGCTTGAAAGCGCGCACCAGCCAGGAGGCCATGTCGGCTTCGTCTTCTACGAGCAGAAGTCTCATGTCAGTGCCCCGCTTCAAATAATACGCAGATGGGCATAAAAAACGCTTGCTGGTCCGAATGAAAAATCCGCACTATTTCTGAATGTCGCCCATGCACAGGTACTTCATCTCGATGTATTCGTCCGTGCCATGGCTTGACCCTTCACGGCCCAAACCGGACTGCTTGACACCCCCAAAAGGCACGTGTTCCGTGGCTATAACACCGACGTTGATGCCGACCATGCCGTACTCCAGTGCTTCTGCCACGCGGTAAATGCGGCCGATGTCGCGGCTGTAGAAGTAGCTGGCCAGACCGAATTCGGTATTGTTGGCAGCGTCAATGGCTTCCTGGTCTTTCTTGAAACGGAACACCGGTGCAAACGGGCCAAAGGTTTCTTCACGGGCGCACAGCATGTCAGCGGTCGCTTCAGAAATCACTGTGGGCTCAAAGAACTGGCCTTGCAGCTTGTGACCACCCGCCAGCAGCTTGCCACCCTTGGCCAGTGCGTCGGCGACGTGGCGGACCACCTTTTCAACGGCAGCGTCTTCAATCAGCGGCCCTTGCACCACACCGTCTTCAAACCCGTTGCCGACCTTGAGCCCTTTGACTTTGGCAGCAAACTTTTCAACAAACTGGTCATACACGCCGTCTTGCACATAAATGCGGTTGGCACACACGCAGGTCTGGCCCGCATTGCGGTATTTACTCGCCATGGCACCTTCAACAGCCGAGTCCACATCTGCATCGTCAAACACGATAAACGGCGCATTGCCGCCCAGCTCCAGGCTCAGTTTCTTGACGGTCGGCGCGCTTTGCGCCATCAAAATACGGCCCACTTCGGTAGAGCCCGTAAAACTGATGTGGCGCACCACGTCACTGGCGCAAAAGACTTTGCCAATCGCAACGCTGTTGTCGCTGTCAGCCGTCAGGATGTTCAGCACACCCGCCGGAATGCCCGCGCGCACGGCCAGCTCGGCGGCTGCCAGAGCCGTCAGGGGTGTCAACTCTGCCGGTTTGATGACAACGGTGCAACCCGCAGCCAGCGCCGGAGCCACCTTGCGCGTGATCATGGCCAGTGGAAAGTTCCACGGCGTGATCGCAGCGCACACACCAATGGGCTGCTTGATGACCATCAGGCGGCGGTTGTTGTCAAACTGCGGCAGGGTCTCGCCATTCACGCGTTTGGCTTCTTCTGCAAACCACTCGACAAAACTTGCGCCATAGGCAATTTCACCTTTGGCTTCGGCAAATGGCTTGCCTTGCTCGGCTGTCATGATGCGGGCCAGGTCGTCGGTGTTGGCCAGCAACAGCTGGTACCACTTCATCAAAATGGCATGGCGCTCCTTGCCTGTTTTACTGCGCCAGGCGGGCCAGGCAGCGTTGGCAGCAGCAATGGCGGCTTCTGCATCTTGCGGCCCGAGATTGGCCACGTCCGCCAGCTTCAGACCGCTGGACGGGTCATTCACATCAAACCGGGTGCTTCCCGCAACCCACTGGCCATTGATCAGCGCATCGGTTTTGAACAGACTGGGGTCATTGAGCAGCGAAAGAGGAGAGGTTTTCATGTCCATGGCGGTTTCTTTCTGAAAAGTAAGTGACGGTGGCACAAGCGGGTAGCCGGCATCAAGTCGAGCTGAAAGCATACATCGGCGAAGCAACAGAGGCTCTCAAATGGCATCAGCGGTAGTGCACACCAGGCAGCACGCACAGCATTTCGTACAGCAGATTGGCGCCCAGCAGGGCAGTGTTGCCAGATATGTCGTAGGGTGGCGACACCTCAACCAGGTCAGCGCCGACCAGATTCAAACCCCGGCAGCCGCGAATGATTTCCAGTCCTTGCGGCACGCTCAGGCCACCAATCTCGGGCGTGCCTGTACCGCCGGCAAAAGACGGGTCAATGCCGTCAATGTCAAAGCTCAGGTAGCACGGGGCCTGGCCGATGGCTTCGCGTATCCGGGCCATCAGCGGCGCGAGGGACTGGTACCAGACTTCATGCGCCTGCACTACGGTAAAACCCTGCTGGCGCGGCCAGTCGAAATCATCAGCGCCGTAACCCGTTCCGCGCAAGCCGATCTGCCAGACTTTGCTCGACTGCAACAGGCCTTCTTCTACCGCGCGCCGAAAAGGTGTGCCGTGGGCAATGCGCTCGCCAAACATGTCGTCGTTCACGTCGGCATGGGCGTCCACATGCACCAGCGCCACCGGCCCGTGGCGGCGGGCAAGCGCACGCAGGATGGGCAGCACGATAGTGTGGTCACCGCCCAGGGTCAGCGGAATGCAGCCGGTATCGATGATGGGCTGGTAGTGCTTTTCGATGATCCCGATGGACTTTTCCAGGTTGTAGGTGTTAATCGGTACGTCACCCAGGTCAGCCACCTGCAAGGCGTCAAAAGGAGCTGCGCCCGTGGCCATGTTGTAGGGGCGAATCAGGCTCGACTCGGCGCGGATCTGCCGGGGGCCAAAGCGTGCGCCGGGCCGGTGGCTGGTGCCAATGTCCAGCGGTACGCCGATAAATCCGGCATTCAGCCCTGACGCATCGCTGCACATGGGCAGGCGCATCATGCTGGCCCAGCCGCCAAAACGGGGCATGGCGTTACCGCCCAGGGGTTGGTTAAAAGTCATCAGGAGTCCTGGTTTTGAAACAATTTACTTGTTACGCCCGCGCAGCCATTCCAGCGTCATCAACAGCAAGGCTGTAAAAAGTATGAGCAGGGTGGCCACGGCGGCAATGGTGGGTGAAATATTTTCCCGGATACCCGTGAACATCTGGCGTGGCAGCGTGGTCTGGGCCGGAGCCGCCAGAAACAGGACGACCACCACTTCGTCAAAAGAAGTTGCGAAAGCAAATAGCGCACCCGAGATTACCCCGGGCGCAATCACCGGCAAGGTCACGCGGAAAAAGGTTTGCAGCGGCCCGGCACCCAGGCTCAGGCTGGCCTTGACCAGGTTCTGGTTGAAGCTCTGCAATGTGGCCATCACGGTGGTCAGTACAAACGGCGCACCCAGGGCGGCATGCACCAGCACCAGTCCGGTGTAGGAGTCAGACAAGCCGATGCGGGCAAAAAACAGGTAAGTGCTGACACCCACCACCACAATCGGCACCACCATGGGCGCGATCAGCAGGCTGGTGAGCAGGCCCTTGCCGAAAAACTGTATGCGCGCCAGACCGACGGCAGCCAGCGTGCCCAGCGTTGTGGCAATCAGGGTGGCTAGCGGTGCGACAATAAAACTGTTGCGCGTGGCGCGTGCCCAGTCATCTGAGGCCAACAATTCCTGGTACCAGCGCAGTGACCAGCCCGGAATCGGGTAAGACAGGAAGGACGAATTGCTAAACGACAGCGGAATGATGACGAGGATCGGCAGCAATAGAAAAAACAGCACGCCGCCGCAAAACACGCGCAGGCCGTACCAGCCGAGCTTGTTCACGAGGGTGTAATAAGCAGGAAAGACAGGGAGGACGTGAAAAGCGGCAATTTTCATGTCGTGCTCAGCCCAGGCTCAATTCGGCTTTGGCAAAACGGCGATACACCGCATACAGCAGCAGTGTGGTGGTCAGCAATACCGAACCCAGCGCACAGGCCATGCCCCAGTTGACTTCGACATTGGTGTACTGGGCCACGTAATAGCTCAGCATCTGGTCGCCCGCGCCGCCCAGCAGTGCTGGGGTGACGTAGTAACCAATCGAGGTGATGAACACCAGCAGGCCACCTGCGGCCACGCCCGGATAGGTTTGCGGAACATAGACCCGAAAAAACGCCGCCAGTGGCGGGCTGCCCAGAGAAACCGCTGCCCGCACGAAATTGGTTGGCACCGACTTCATCACGCTATAAAGCGGCAAAATCATGAAGGGCAACAAAATATGGACCATGGCAATGATCACACCGAGCCGGTTGAACAAAAGCGGCACCGGCTCGCCCGTCAGGCCGGTAAACATCAACAGGCGGTTGACCAGTCCGTTGGTTTGCAGCAGTACGATCCAGGCGGCAATGCGTACCAGAACGGAAGTCCAGAAGGGCAGCAGCACCAGAATCATCATCAGGTTGGCGCGCCGCTCTGGCAGGGTGGACAGCCAATAGGCCAGCGGGTAACCCATCACGATGCATATCAGGGTGACGATGCCGCTGATGAGAAATGTTCTCAGCAGAATGTCGCTGAACGCGGCCTCTTGCGCGCCGACACGAACGATATGCCCCTGCGCATCGCGCTTGAGGTCAACCGAAGCCAGCAGGTAGTCTGGTGTCCAGCGGGAGCTGTTTTTGGCAATCGCCCACCAGTAGGGCAGTTCGGCCCAGCGCGGGTCGTGCGCGATGAGTCTGTCTCTGGCCTGCGCCGGACTCAGGCCCATTCCCTGTGGGGCCAGCGGCAGGGCACGGTAAGTGCCCATGATGAGTGATCGCGCGCCACTCACCTCGGTGTTCAGGCGGCGGGCCAGAACGCCGGCCTGCGCAGTCTCGGGAATCGCCGTCAGGTCAACCAGCAAGGCCGCGTAGGCCGCGTCGGGTGGCGCAGTTTGACGATCCCATCCGGCCAGTGCATCGCCGGTTGTGCGCAGCGTGCCGGCGACTTCCGGATTTTCAATGGCCCTGACCAGCAGGGCACCCAGCGGCACTAAAAACGTGACCACCAGAAAAATCAGCAGGGGCAGGGTCAGCGCGATGGCACGCAAGCGCTTGCGGCGCTCGACCCGGCGCAACTGCAAGGCCAGGGCTGGCGCAGCTGCGAGGTCGGGCACCGGCGCTGTCGTGCCCAGGGAAACCGTCGCAGTCATGCGCAAACCCTTCTCATGCCCGGCTTACTGTGCTGCCCAGGCAGCAAAGCGTTTTTCCAGCGCCTCGCCCTGGTCGGCCCAGAAAGGGATGTTGAACTGCAGCGCGTCCTTGCCGTTGGCGGTGGATGTGGGCAGCAGTCCCAGCACCTTGGCGTCCAGTTTGGCCAGCGCCTTGTTATTGGTCGGGCCGTACGAGATGTTGCGTGCGTACTCAGCTTGCGCGTCCGGGCTCGAAGCCAGAGCAATAAACTTCAGCGCCAGATCCTTGTTGGGCGTTCCTTTGGGCATGACCCAATAGTCCAGGTCGTAAATACCACCGGTCCAGGTGATCTTGAGGTTCTTGCCCTCGCGCTGGGCAGCGTCGATTCGACCGTTGTAAGCAGTGGTCATGACCACGTCGCCGGCGACCAGAAACTGCGGTGGCTGCGCACCGGCTTCCCAGAACTGGATGCTGGGCTTGAGGTCTGTGAGCTTCTTGAAGGCGCGGTCCGCACCGTCCTTGGTAGCCAGCACCTTGTACACATCTGCGGTTTTCACACCGTCGGCCATCAGGGCAAATTCCAGGTTGTAGCGTGCGCCCTTGCGCATGCCGCGCTTGCCAGGGATTTTTTTGGTATCCCAGAAATCAGCCCAGCTGGTTGGCGCAGTCTTGAGTTTGTCGCCGTCAAATGCCATGACGGTTGACCAGACAAAGGTGCCGACGCCGCATTCGTGGACCGCAGCGGGCTGGAAGTCAGCCTTGTTACCGACTTTGGCCCAGTCCATTTTCTCGAAAAGGCCTTCGTCGCAGCCACGGTTCACATCAGGGCTTTCTACTTCCACCACGTCCCAGGTCACTTTTTTGGCTTCGACCATGGCCTTGATCTTGGCCTGTTCACCGTTGTATTCGACCTGCGTGATTTTGCCGGCACCCGACTTCTCGAAAGATTCAAAGTAGGCTTTTTTCTGGGCGGCACCGTTGGCCCCCCCGAAATTGACCACGGTCAGCTGGCTTTGGGCCAGCACGGGCAGGCAGACACAAGCTGCAATCGCCATCATCAAGGGCTTGAGTTTCATCGGGATTTCCTTTGGTTGAATTCAGAAAAAAAGAAGGGGGAAGCTAAAAGGCTGGAAAGGTAAAACCGCTGTCGATCAGCGGTACACACGCAGGTGTTCTTCGGGGGCGTGGACATGAATGGTTTGTCCAGGCACGGGTAACTGGGGGTGGGCCAGTGGCATCTTGATGGTGGCATCCGGCTGGCCCGCTAATTCGCAGCGCAAGCGCAGGTGATCGCCAAAATAGATCACGTCCAGCACCTGACTTTCAAAGGTGTTGGCAGCAGCAGTGTGGGTAATTTGCAGCCGTTCCGGACGGGTGCCGCACTGCACCGCATCACCGACCTGGGCCGCATTGACATTGATGCCCCGCAACTGCACACCGTTTGGCAGGCGCACGTTGCAATGGTTTCCGTCCAGGCCGATGACCTCAGCCTGCAGCACCGTGCTGTCACCGACAAAGCCCGCCACAAAGCGGTTAAGTGGCGTTTCATAGAGGTTATCGACCACGTCGATCTGCTGGATGGCACCGTCGTTGAAAACAGCTACCCGGTCGGACATGGTCAACGCTTCGGTCTGGTCGTGGGTGACATACACAAAAGTCACGCCCAGGCGGCGGTGCAGCGCCTTGAGCTCGATCTGCATGTGCTCGCGCAGTTGCTTGTCCAGCGCGCCCAGCGGCTCGTCCATCAGCACCAGCTGCGGGTCAAACACCAGCGCTCTCGCCAGTGCGACGCGTTGCTGCTGGCCGCCCGAGAGCTGGCCGGGGTAACGCGCACCCATGCGGCCCAGCTGCACCATGTCCAGTGCACGGTCCACTTTGACTTTCCGGTCGGCAGCGGACAGCTTGCGCACCGTCAGCGGGTAGGCAATGTTGTCAGCCACAGTCATGTGGGGGAACAGGGCGTAGTTCTGAAACACCATGCCAAAGTTGCGCTTGTGCGGTGGCGTGCGGGTAATCGGCACGCCGTTCAGGCTGATTTCACCCGCTGTCGGTGACTCGAACCCGGCCAGCATCATCAAGGTGGTGGTCTTGCCGGAGCCCGAGGGACCGAGCAGGGACAAAAACTCCCCCTGCCGGATATCCAGGTTGAGGTCGCGCACCACCAGATGTACGCCATCGTAAGTTTTTTGCACGCCCGTGAAACTCACCAGGGCTTGGGTTTTTGTCATTCGGTTCGGGGGCCTGCTGTCAGCTGCGGAGGAAGGTCGTTGCACCGCTTGATTCTATGCAACTTATGTACCTGATGTTACGCAGTGTTTGCGATTGGCTACGATTGGCTGTTAATGATTTATCCGCACTTGGTTGACGCACTGATTGCTCGGTGCCCAACTCAGTTTGTCGCTTCGCACCACAAACTGGTTGGCCACACTCGATTTGCCGTGCCTGAAGTGCTTGCGCACCTGGCGGTGCAAAAAGCTGTCTTTGATCCACTGATCGTCTTTAAGTGCAGTGAACATGCGCTTGCGCTCGGCCTGGTCCTTGGTGCGAACAGCTACAGCCTTACGAACTTTAACCATGGCTGCTGCCTTGTACAGCAGCACGTCATTGACTGTATCTTTTGTGGTCTCGGCCCTGATGGTGCCGTCAACTGGCAAGCCATCGTACAAAGCTGCTGACCACAATCTCGCACCCGTTTTCTGCAGCAATGTGGTTGAACAGATCGAATCCGAACCGCATCAGCCTGTCTTTGTGCGCAATTAACAACTTTTGTACTTCCCGCGCTGAATGCGATCAACGAGGTGCAAAAAATGTTTGCGCTTGAAGTTCATGCCGCCGCCAACTTCCTGCAAGGTCTTGACATTTCGGTATTATAAGATTCGGTGCTATGTTGCAAGACCTGACCCAATACTGTTCACTTAAGCCGAAAACCGTTCGGGCTGAGCTTGGCCTGTCCTGAGCTTGTCGAAGGGTCGAAGCCTCACCGTGTATTAGCAGCCCTTCGACAAGCTCAGGGAGAACAGTCTTAAGTGAACAGTATTGAGACCTGACCCCTTTTCCGAAGTCGGTTCCCACAAACTGGCCGGGGTTAGCAGCAGCGTGAATATTGGCTGACACCCCTTGCCCAAAGCCCAGCTCACAGTGCGTGCCCTCGGCCGCACCGCCTGCCGCAAAGCCTTGCGCCAGCAGACAAAAACGCTGAAAAACCGGGTTGATCTCTCGGTAGTAACCGTAGGTATAACCCACATCTGTGAAATAGCCATCGTTTCATGCGTCGCTCATCTTGACCTTCTTAATGTGTGGCTGAGATATAGTAAAAACCCAAGGAGTCAATACGCCCTTGGGACTCTGAAAATGATAGCATTCAGCCTATATAAATCAAGGGCTAACGCCCTATTCGATTAAATTTTGTGCAAATCAGCCTAAAAATGCAGCCTGAAAACGCACATCCAATACATTTGGAAACGTCCCATAAAAACTGCAATGTTCAGACTTATTTGACCCCAAGCTTAACCGCGCGGCTGACCGTGGCGTAGTGAACGCCGAACGCATCGGCGACTTGCTGCAAAGTGTAGTCACCACTGGCATACGCGGCTGCCATGGCCTGTTTGCGATCGCTGCTGCCATCGGTTGCAGCGGGCGAGTCAATAAAGGCTTGCAAAGGCAATGCCATGGGCCGACGCTGCAAGCGCGGCACTTCAGTCAGAGGTTGATCCGCCAACAGCTGCATGCGGTTGACAAAAGCATCACTTCCCAAATAAATCTGCCCCCTCAACCCCTCCCAGATACTGGGCAAACCCACCCCTGCGCGCACGAAATCAACAAACTGCGCCATGGCCTGCACACGCCGCTTGCCGAATTGACCCAACACCCAGTCAACCTCCAGCCAGGATGGCGCAGCAGCCAAACCCACGAAGGCCGCATAAGAACTCCAGGGCCAGTCCCCCGCGTCTGACACCATGCCCGCACGCACCGGGTTAAGCACCACATAGCGCGCCAGTTCCAGCAAATGGTTATCTTTTTCAACCATCACCGCTTTGTAGCGGCCCTGAAACACATGCCCCACGCGCTGATGCGCCCGGTTGACATATTGGGTATAAACGCCGTTGAGGTGCCGCATGCCCTGCGACAAATTGCCTTCGACTGTCTCCACCACCAAGTGGTAGTGGTTGGTCATCTGGCACCAGCCGTGACAACGCCAGTTAAAGCGCTCACAGGCTTCTTTCAACACCTGCAACCAAGCCAGCCTATCATCGTCACAAAGGAAAATAGCCTCACGCCGGTCTCCTCTTGAGGTCACGTGATACAGCCCGCCCGCCAGCTCAATTCTTAAAGGTCTTGACATGTCAGTATTGTAGGCTTCGTTGCTATATTGCAAGACCTGACCCAATACTGTTCACTCAAACCGAAAAAACCGTTCGGGCTGAGCTTGTCGAAGCCTTACCCTGTATCGGCAACCCTTCGACAAGCTCAGGGAGAACGGTCTTAAGTGAACAGTATTGAGACCTGACTCCCTTTTGACCCCATTTTCTCTTTCAAGACCTGACCCCTTTTTCATGTGATTCTTTCTTAATAAGGGAAAAGACCTCCTAGCCCAAGTGGGGGCTACGTAAGCCGCTATCAATTTTGAAACTGCTCGGTACGAATTGCTATATTGCAAGACCTGACCCCTTTTATGCTCCCTTTTTAGACTTGTATGCTCCCTTTTTAGACTTGTGTATAACGCAATGCCTTAACTCTCATCGGGCGGCAGCCAACCTTCACAAAGCACGTCGGTTATCGCCCACGGGCAAGTATCAGGAAACATATCAAGTTCCAAACCAGTTTCTTTTGACGCCGCAGTTAATGCATCACCCCAGGCAATCTCCTGCCAATCGGGTAAGTTCAAAGATACTTTCAGGCTAGGAGTTGCCCGTAGAGCGATAGCCAATTGACGTCTTTGAACGCGAATCGTGCCAGCCCAACTATTGCTTCGACCCTCAGGTTGAAACCGCCACTTAAGCAGGTGCATAAGGAGCATCGCCATTCTGCTTGCCAGCTCACGTTGCTCACTTTTGCCCACGTCCTCAATCTCCTCAGCAAGATGCTGCAAATCCAATTGGTCAAAGCGACCCGCTCGAATGAATTGGGCCTGCTCAGTAGCCCAAGCGACAACATCAGCTTCATACTTAATAGTCATGTCTGGATTCTCGTTTCTTAGCCATACCTCTGTCAACATATCGCTGTTTTTAACTGCATGTGCTGTGCATACGGCTGATTTTGCATTTTGGTTTTTATTACGTTTTTATTGTAGGTGTGATGCTATTTTGCAAGACCTGACCCCTTTTCCGCTAGACCTGACTCCAATCTTCTTTCTGTTTATTACGGATGCGTCTTGAGCCAATCGCGCAAGGCAGCGTTCATCCGTGTCTGCCAGCCTTTACCAGTTGCCTTGAAGGCCTCGATAACCTCGGCGTCGTAGCGGATCGTCAGAGACAGTTTAGTGCTTTCCGCCTTGGGCCGACCACTGGAAACAGCCCTACGCAGCACCACAATGCCTTCATGTGCCGATATTGGCTGTTCGCCGATTTTCCACTCACCCTGTTCAAAAAAGTCGTCTGGCAGTTCCGGCGCATCGTCCGGATCAATCCATGGCTTGGTCGAATTTTGCAATTTCACGTTCATTTGCTTTCCTCATGCTGATGATACGGCGAACCTCGCCGCGCGGTGTCCATACCAGGACGACCATCCTGCTTTCTAACATACCAACGGTGGTTAATCGCTGCTCGCCGTAATCAAACCGAGCATCTTCCGCTGTCACGTTCACCCCGGCAAACACCTCACCAGCATGAGCGAAGTCCAATCCCCGCTCCGTGAGTGTCTTATCGCGCTTATCGAAGTCGAACTCAATCTGCATAGCACTTATTGTAGTTACGTTATTAGATGACATCAAGGCAGTCGACTGCAGTAGATTAAATTAACGTAGGTGTCCTTTTTAATGACTAGAAAATGCTACTTTGCAAGACCTGACTCCATTTCGTTTGCATTTCGTTTGCATTTCGCTCTCTGACCCCATTTCGCTCTCCAAATTGCTATATTGCAAGACCTGACCCCGTTTATTTACACAACATCAATTAGGAACTTTGCGGCAATCTTGATTTGCTATTTTGCAAGACCTGACCCCTTTTTCCGCTTTAAGACCTGACCCCTTTTTCCCGTTTTCCCCTTCTCGCTGTCCTCCCTCCTTGACCCTGTCCTCCGCTAATGAATCAAGCGAGGGAGCAAAGTCAAAATAAGCGCAGTCTGCCCTAACAGCAAACCAACAATCCACTTTAACAAATCGACTTTCAGTTCAGCCATATCGCGCTTTAATGAAGTCTCCAACTCTTTTAAATCACGCTGAGTTGCAATATCTACCATGCCCAGAATATCCGCAAAAGCTTCCGCTTCAGCCTTCGCTTGCGATTCAGGAACACCCGCTGCTTTGAGGCGCTCAACGAACTTAAGAGTATCAAAAGTGATAACAGTCATATGTTTAGCATAGCACAGTATAGTAAAACTATTCTGTAAATGCTATATTGCAAGACCTGACCCTTTAGAGACCTGACCCTTTAGAGACCTGACCCTTTAGTGCAAGACCTGACCCCAATTCCTCTCTGAATTCACTCTCCGCCAGAAGCCTTAGGTGGCAACCAGCCTTCACGAAGCACATCAGTTATTGCCCACGGACAGGCATCAGGAAATGTGTCGAGCTCAAGGCCAGTTTCCTTCGACGCTGCGGTAAGTGCGTCACCCCAGGCGATCTCCTGCCAGTCAGGCAAATTCAAGGTTACTTTCAAACTAGGAGTAGCCCGTAAGGCAATAGCTAACTGACGTCTCTGAACCCGAATCGTGCCAGCCCAACTATTGTTTCGCCCATCAGGTTGAAACTGCCACTTAAGCAAATGCATAAGAAGTACCGCCATTCGACTTGCCAGCTCACGTTGCTCACTTTTACCCACGTCCTCAATCTCCTCAGCCAAGTGCTGCAAGTCCAACTGATCAAAGCGACCCGCACGGATGAATTGCGCCTGCTCAGTAGCCCAAGCAACTACATCAGTTTCATACTTGATATTCATTGGTGAATTCTCGTTTCATGGACATTGCCTTGTCAACATATCATGCACTCAAGCGCAACTTCAGGTGAGATACACAATTGTATTTCATAAGATTATCATGGACAAATGCTATATTGCAAGACCTGACCCCCGTTTTCGACTTTTCGACAAGCTCAAGGAGAACGGTCTTAAGTGAACAGTATTGAGACCTGACCCCATTTTTTTCATGATTAAAAAAATGCTATTTTGCAAGACCTGACCCCGGTTTCTTGCTGACCCCGGTTTCTTGCTATTTTGCAAGACCTGACCCATTTTCTCGCTGGAAAGTGATCTCAGTGCTATATTGCAAGACCTGACCCTACCCTTTCTACCCTTTCTGTATTTCTCCAGTAAAAATGATTGGTGATCAAAGACCAATCGTTCAACTTTGCGGATATTAACCGCACTCATGCCGCGATTTCTGGCTAATGTCACAGGCGAGAGCCAAAACTTGCTCTCGCTATCGCCAGCATCAATATGAATATGAGGTGGTTCGCTGCCTTCATCAGAATAAAAG
>JBBRMH010000068.1:0-18554 GCA_038230935.1 Burkholderiales bacterium
CATGATTTGCTGACGGAAGACGGCGTGATGACCGTCAACCTGTTTGGCCGTGAGGCCAGCTATGAGCAGTCGTTGGAAAAAATTGCCGAGGCGTTTGGACCGCAGGCCGTCTGGGCCTTCAGACCCACGCGCGAGGGCAATACCGTCGTGCTGGCCCAGCGTGAGCCAAGCAGGCCAGATCGGGCGGAGTTGCTGCTGCAGGCGGGGGAAATTGAATCACGCTGGGGCTTGCCCGCCAAAAAGTGGCTGCGCCTGTTCAAGCCAGTCGTTTAAAAGTGGCTGGCAAGTGGTTCTCCGCCTTCACGATGTCGCCAGAGTCTCTATCAGTTAAAGTCCGCCCATGAGCACCGTGTTGCCCCCTTTCCCCCCCGTTTCCTCCCGAAAACCCATAGCCAGACTGCCACACACTGGCCCGCTGGATTGGCGCACGCTGGTCGAGTGGCTCAGCGAAGACGGCGTGATCAGCGCGTCCGAGGCAGCCCGCACGATTGCCCGCTGCGCCCAGGTGCAAAGCGCCCAGCCACCCCTGATTCGCCTGGCCAGCGTCAGCATGACGCGCCTGTCTGACGGCAAGCCGCTGGACGTTGAAACCATGGCCCAGTGGCTGGCGGGTCGGGCCGGCTTGAGCTACCTGCGGATTGACCCGCTCAAGGTGGATGTGGGCAAGGTGGCAGACACCATGTCTGCCATGTACGCCGAGCGGCACAAGGTGTTGCCGGTGCAGGTCTCGCCCTCTGAGGTAGTGATTGCAACGTCCGAGCCTTTTATCACTGACTGGATTCCCGAGGTTGAGCGCCAGGCCAAACGCAGTGTGCGTCTGGTGGTGGCCAACCCGCTGGAGATTGCCAAATTCACGGTCGAGTTTTTCGCACTGGCCAAGTCGGTCCGCGCTGCCATGAAGTCAGGTGGCGGTGCGGGTGCGGCCAGCTTTGAGCAGCTGGTAGAACTGGGCAAAACCAGCAAGCAGCTTGACGCCAACGATCAGGGCGTGGTGCAGGTGGTGGACTGGCTCTGGCAATACGCCTTTGACCAGCGCGCCAGTGACATCCACCTGGAGCCACGGCGTGAGCAGGGCGTGATCCGGTTTCGCATTGACGGCGTGCTGCACCCGGTGTACCAGTTGCCGATGGGCGTACACAACGCCATGACAGCGCGCATCAAGCTGCTGGGCCGCATGGACGTGGTGGAAAAGCGCCGTCCGCAGGACGGCCGTATCAAGACCCGCAACCCGCGTGGTGACGAGGTTGAAATGCGCCTGTCCACCTTGCCGACAGCTTTCGGTGAAAAAATGGTCATGCGTATTTTTGACCCGGACACCACGGTTAAAAACCTCGATGCGCTGGGGTTTTCAGAGCATGACGCCGGGCGCTGGGAAAAGCTTGTGCAAAGGCCGCATGGCATTGTGCTGGTGACCGGGCCGACCGGCTCGGGCAAAACCACCACGCTGTACTCCACCCTGAAACGCCTGGCTACTGAGGCGGTCAATGTCAGCACGATTGAAGACCCGATTGAAATGATCGAGGCGTCGTTCAACCAGACCCAGGTGCAGCCACATCTCGACTTTGACTTCCCGGAAGGCCTGCGCGCCCTGATGCGGCAGGACCCGGACATCATCATGGTCGGTGAAATCCGTGACCTGCAAACCGCTGACATGGCGGTGCAGGCCGCACTCACAGGGCACCTGGTATTCAGCACGCTGCATACCAACGATGCGCCGTCTGCCGTGTCGCGGCTGATGGAGCTGGGCGTGCCCTCTTACCTGATCAACGCCACGCTGCTGGGTGTGCTGGCCCAGCGGCTGGTGCGCACCTTGTGCAGCAATTGCAAGGTCAGGGACGAGAACGCATCACGCGAAGCACTGGCAGAGATGGTCAAGCCCTGGCAAATCAATGGAGGCTACCGGCCTTACAAACCCGTGGGTTGTGTGGACTGCAGGATGACGGGTTTTCGGGGGCGCATGGGGCTTTATGAGTTGTTGTCGGTGACCGAGGGCTACAAGGACAAAGTGACCAAAGAGCCCAACATGGAGGTCTTGCGTCGCCAGGCCATCAGTGACGGCATGCGCCCATTGCGGCTGGCGGGGGCACTCAAGGTGGCAGAAGGCGTCACCACGATTGAAGAAATTCTCGCCGTCACGCCGCCCCTGTCTTGAGGGTAAACCCATCAGGCCTGGTGCCTCGCTGGACTTTTCTACGCCGTCAATGCGCTGCTTTGTCTGTAAGTGAAAGCCACATGAAAGGTTCAGACAATTACTCACATAATGCTCTATCAATATTTTGTTGAGGAGACAAGCTGTGAATATCAAGAGTCAAAAAGACTTTTTTTCCGGCCTCATGTTCATGGGCGTCGGTGTCGCCTTTGCCTGGGGTGCGACGACTTACAAGGTGGGTGAAGGTGCCCGCATGGGACCGGGTTACTTCCCGCTCATGCTGGGCGTGTTGATGGCTGTTTTGGGCATGGCCATCACGTTCAAGGCGCTGGTTGTCGAGACCGTAGGCGGTGACAAAATTGGCAAGTGGGCCTGGAAGCCGCTGGTCTTCATCATTGCGGCCAACCTTATTTTCGGCGTGCTGCTCGGTGGCCTGCCCAGCATCAAACTGCCCGCCATGGGCATGATTGCCGGCATCTACGCGCTGACCTTCGTGGCGAGCATGGCCGAAAATGGCTGGAAGGTAAAAAATACCTTCATTTTGGCCACAGTGCTTGCCGTCGGCAGCTATGTGGCGTTTGTCGTGGTACTCAAGCTGCAATTTGCAGTCTGGCCAGCATTTATTACCGGCTAAGGAGTCATCATGGATCTGATTTCAAATCTATCGCTGGGCTTTGGTGTGGCGTTCACGCCTATCAACCTGGTTTATGCTTTTGTCGGCTGTATTTTGGGCACGCTCATTGGTGTGTTGCCCGGCATTGGCCCCGTAGCGACGATTGCCATGTTGCTGCCTGCAACGTACGCGCTGCCGCCGGTATCGGCACTGATCATGCTGGCCGGTATCTATTACGGCGCGCAGTATGGCGGCTCAACCACCGCTATTTTGGTCAATTTGCCGGGTGAGTCGTCATCGGTCGTGACCTGTATCGACGGCTACCAGATGGCACGAAAAGGGCGAGCGGGGCCTGCACTGGCCGCTGCCGGTCTGGGTTCGTTCTTTGCCGGTTGCGTGGGCACCCTGATTCTGGCGGCCTTTGCGCCCCCTTTGACTGAACTGGCCTTCAAGTTCGGCCCCGCTGAGTACTTTGCGCTCATGATTTTGGGCCTGATTGGCGCTGTGGTGCTTGCATCAGGCTCATTGCTCAAAGCCATTGCCATGATCGTGCTGGGCCTGCTGCTCGGCTTGGTCGGCACCGACGTCAACTCGGGCGTGGCCCGCTTCAGCTTCGACATTCCCGAGCTCACGGACGGCATCGGTTTTGTGGTGATCGCCATGGGCGTGTTCGGCTACGGCGAGATCATCAGTAATCTGGCCCAGCCCGAGGATGACCGTGAAGTGTTCACAGCCAAGGTGACGGGGCTGTTTCCGACCAAGCAGGACTTCAAGGACATGGCACCTGCCGTGCTGCGCGGTACTTTCCTGGGTTCTGCCCTGGGTATTTTGCCGGGTGGCGGTGCCTTGCTGGCCGCTTTTGCAGCCTATGCGCTTGAAAAGAAAATCAAGATGAAGCCGGGTGAAGTGCCTTTTGGGCAGGGCAATATCCGTGGTGTGGCAGCGCCTGAGTCGGCCAACAACGCCGGCGCGCAAACCTCGTTCATTCCGCTGCTGACGCTGGGCATCCCGCCAAATGCCGTGATGGCGCTGATGGTGGGTGCCATGACGATTCACAACATCCAGCCCGGCCCGCAGGTCATGACCAGCAACCCCGAGCTGTTCTGGGGGCTGATTGCCTCGATGTGGATCGGCAACCTGATGCTGATCATCCTGAACCTGCCGCTGATTGGCATGTGGATCAAGCTGCTGACTGTGCCTTACCGCTATCTGTTTCCGGCCATTGTGCTGTTCTGTGCGATTGGTGTGTACTCCACCAACAACAACACCTTTGACGTGTGGATGGTCGGCGCGTTTGGCGTGATTGGCTACCTGTTCGTCAAGCTCGGTTGTGAGCCTGCACCGTTGCTGCTGGGTTTTATCCTCGGCCCCATGATGGAAGAAAACCTGCGCCGTGCCTTGCTGCTCTCGCGTGGTGACTGGAGCGTGTTTGTCACGCGTCCTCTGTCCGCCGGTTTGCTCGCTGCCGGGTTGCTGATGCTGGTTATTGTTCTTTTGCCGAGCGTGAAGAACAAGCGCGAAGAAGCTTTCGTCGAAGACTGAAAAGTACCCGAAAGCGCATCAAAGTGAATTGAGCGCTGGCGCATTCGTTACAAAAAGCGGCACCCACGGTGCCGCTTTTTTTCGCTGCCAGAATACGCACACTTCCTTTTTCAGCATTCATACACGTCCATGGCCTCCAAATTCCAGATCTCCCAGCTGCCAACCCGGGCCGCACTGCACAATGAAATCCATGCGCGGCCGCCCGAGTCCATGGAGGCACCGCTGGCGATTTCGCACATTGTCATGGTCTGTGACAGCACGCAGCGCGAGGCCAGCCGCCAGCATGTGGCGGCCTTGCTGCGCAACCATCACTTGCCGCAACCTGATGCAGACTCCATTCATATCCGCATGGATGTGGGTCTGTTTCGCATCCGCTGGGAGCTGCATACCGAGTTTGTCAGCTACACCTTTGCCCGACCCCTGGACAGCCAGGCGTTGGTCCAGCTGGTGCGGGACCGTCAACCTCTGACTGCAATTGATGTCGTCTCTCAAGACTGGCTGGCCGCTCTGCCTGGCCAGTGTCTGAGCAGCCTGCACCTCTGGGTGCTACCCCAGTCGCCGACTACGCGGGGGGAGCTGGTCAAGCATTTGCTGCATGAGGACTCGCTGGTCGGGGCCAGTGTGGCGGACGAGCAGGGCGCAGTGTTTACGGATTTCACAATCCACGCGGATGGTTTTTCGCGCATGGTTTTGTTTGCTGCCAATGGCCCAGGCGGCATGACGCAGCGGCGCATGGGCCGGCTGGTGCAGCAATTGCTGGAAATCGAAACTTACCGCATGGCCGCCCTGATGGGCCTGCCCGCAGCGCGTGAGGCCTACAGTGTGCTGGCGAGCGCCGAGCGTGAGCTGGCCGAGCTGGCGCAATCGATCCGCGTGGTGGCGCGCGACGATGAAGCCCAGTTGCTCGACCGTCTGACCAGCCTGGCCGGGCAGGTTGAAAGCCAGCATGCCGCCACACATTCACGTTTTTCAGCCAGTGCGGCTTACTTTGAGCTGGTGGACAAGCGCATTGCCGACATTGCCGAGTCGCGTGTGAGCGGCCTGCAGACCATTGGCGAATTCATGGAACGGCGACTGACCCCGGCGCGCAGTACCTGCGAATGGGCCACGCGTCGGCAGGATGCGCTGAGCCAGCGCGTGTCACGCATGAGCAACTTGCTACGCACCCGGGTGGAGATCGAGCAGCAGCAAAGCAGCCAGGCCTTGCTGGCCACCATGAACCGCAGGCAGGACCTGCAACTCCAGCTGCAGTCAACAGTCGAGGGTTTGTCGGTCGCTGCCATCACGTATTACATCGTCGGGCTGGTGGCTTATCTTGCCAAGGGCTTGCAGAAAGTCGGTTGGCCCTACAGCCCCGAGAGCAGTGCTGCGCTGGCTATTCCGTGCGTGGTCGTGGGCTTGTGGTGGTTTCTGCGCAGACTGCACCGCACGATCACCGAAGGACAGGCCTGAAACCAGCCGCCTGGCTTGGGTCACCGGGCAACACCTGTGACCGGCTGGCTTACAGCGCTGCAAAAAAGCGCATTGCATGCACAGGGCTTGTGCGCAGTCATACCCGGCGCGTTTACAGGACTGTATTCAGACCTTAAATTGAATGTACAAAACCTAATAATTTCAATGAAAACAATGACTTGAAATAAACATATTGCAACAGCCTGCAACTGGCACATTGCATGCATGGTGAGGTTATCTCTTTTTAACCTTGTGAGGCTTTTCATGCATGTTGTCTTCAAGAAACTGCGACGCACCGCGCTGACCGTCCCGGTAGCTCTGTATGTGGGCATGTTTACCCTGTCGGTGGGCAACCATGCCAGCGCAGAGACTGTGGTTCGCTATGGCATTTCCATGGCGGACATTCCGCTGACCACAGGCCAGCCTGACCGTGGCGCCGGCGCTTACCAATTTACCGGGCACACGCTGTACGACCCCCTGGTGGCGTGGGAGTCCAACATTGCCACCCGCCCTGGCAAGCTGGTGCCCGGTTTGGCCACCGAGTGGAAAAGCGATGCCCAAGACCCTAAAAAATGGACGTTCACCCTGCGTAAAGGCGCAAAGTTCCATGATGGCTCTGACTTCAATGCCGAAGCTGTGCTGTGGAACCTGGAAAAAGTCTTGAACGACAAATCGCCCCAGTTCGATGCCAAGCAGGCGGCCCAGGTCAAGCCGCGCATTCCCTCGATTGCCAGCTACAAAAAAACCGGTGACCTGACGGTGGAGATCACCACAAAAACGGTGGATTCACTGTTCCCGTACCAGTTGCCATGGTTTTTGATCTCCAGCCCGGCCCAATGGGAAAAGCTGGGCAAAGACTGGTCCAAGGTGGCCTTTCAGCCTTCAGGCACTGGCCCGTTCAAGCTCGACAAACTGGTGCCGCGTGAGCGCGCAGAGCTGGTCAAAAACGCCGCCTACTGGGACACCAAACGTATTGCCAAAACAGACCGCATTATTTTGGTGGCGATCCCTGAAGCACTGACCCGCGCCAACGCCTTGCTCAGTGGTCAGGTGGATTTGATTGAAACCCCGCCACCAGATGTACTGGAGCAGCTCAAAAAAGGTGGCTTCAAGGTTGTCAGCAACGTCACGCCACATGTCTGGCCTTACCATTTCAGCACGCAACCTGGCTCACCCTGGACCGACATCCGGGTCCGCAAAGCCGCCAACCTGGCCATCAATCGCGACGAAATCGTCAAGCTGATGAACGGTTTGGCAACGCCTGCCAAGGGCCAGATTGACGCGTCCAGCCCGTGGTTTGGCAAGCCCACGTTTGACATCAAGTACGACCTGCCACAAGCCAGAGCCCTGATGGCGCAAGCCGGTTACTCCAAGGCCAAACCTTTGAAGGCCAAAGTCATCATTGCCCAGGGCGGCACCGGCCAGATGTTGTCGCTGCCCATGAACGAGTACATGCAGCAAAGCCTGGCTGAAATCGGCATCACCCTTGAGTTTGAAGTCGTTGAGCTTGAAAACCTTTACCTGCACTGGCGCAGTGGCGTCAAGGCCGACATGAACTCTGGCAAGGGTATTTCGGCGATCAACCTGGGGTATGTCACATCAGACCCGTTTTATGCCCTGACACGCTTTGTGGACAGCCGCTACATTGCCCCTAACGGTGTGAACTGGGGTGGCTTGAGTGACCCGGCCGTGGACGCTACCGTGGACCAGATCAAAAGCACGTTCGACACCAAAAAGCAGGATGCCCTGCTGGCCAGCCTGCACCAGACCATGGTGGACCAGGCCTTGATGCTCTGGGTCGTGCATGACGTCAACCCGCATGCCATGTCGCCCAAGATCAAGCAGTTTGTGCAGGCACAAAGCTGGTTTCAGGACCTGACCACCATCAGCCGCTGATCGTTTGTAGCCCAGCACAGCCATCTGTATGTTCGCTTACCTGCTTCGCCGCCTGCTCTACACCGTGCCCATCGCACTGGGTGTGACATTGCTGTCTTTTCTGCTGGTGTACCTGGCACCAGGCGACCCGCTCAATGCGATTGCGCCGGCTGACGCACCAGCCGAAGTGGTCACCGCGCTGAAGGTGGCCTATGGTCTGGACAAGCCCTTACCGGTGCAATACGGGCTGTGGCTGGTGCGGGCCGTGCAGGGTGACCTGGGCGTGTCGATTGCATCAGGTCGGGCCGTGCGCACCGAGGTATTGGCAGCTGTCAAAAACACCTTGATGCTGGCCGCTTTTGCAGCACTGCTGAGCATGGTGGGCGGGGTGATTCTGGGCGCTGTGTCGGGCAACCGCATCGGCAGCTGGGTCGACCGGCTGGCCAGCGGCTTTTCGGTACTGGGCGTGAGCGTGCCGCACTACTGGCTGGGGCTGGTGCTGACGATTGTTTTTTCGGTCTGGCTCGACTGGCTTCCTGCCATGGGTGCCGGGCCGGGCAGCTCGGCTGACGGCGGCAATGGCTGGGTTTGGGACTGGGCGCATTTCAGGCATTTGATCTTGCCGGGCGTGACGCTTTGCGTGATTCCCATGGGTATCGTCACACGCACGGTACGCGCCTTGGTGGCCGAGACCTTGCAGCAGGAGTTTGTCATGGCCCTGTGGGCACGGGGCCTGGGCCGAACGGCTGTGTTCATGCATGTTGCCAAAAACGCGCTGCCCACCATTTTGGCGGTATCGGGACTGCAGCTTGGCTACCTCATGGGCGGCTCCATTTTGGTGGAGACGGTCTTTGCCTGGCCTGGCACCGGGTTTTTACTCAACACCGCTATTTTTCAGCGCGACATCCCCCTGCTTCAGGGCACGATTTTGGTGCTATGCATGTTTTTTGTGGCGCTCAACTTGCTGGTGGATGTGCTGCAACCGCTGATTGATCCCCGCATGCGCCGGGCCTGACAGCCATGTTGTTTCTTTCCACCAGTGCCATGTGCTGCGTTTTTTCTCAAAGGCCCTGATGTCTGCAACTGTTTCAAGCATGTCCTCGCCTGCGCTACCGGCAGTGGGTTTGTTGCCACCGCAGGCAGCCAGTACGGGTTACTTGTTGTCGGTATGGCAGCGTTTGCGACGCGACCGTGTGGCAATGGTGTGCGGCGCGATTTTGCTGCTGCTGGTGCTGGCCGCAGTGTTTGCGCCCTGGGTGGCCCCAGCGGACCCTTTCAAGACCAGCATGCTCAAGCGCCTGCAGCATGTGGGCACTACCGGGCACTGGCTGGGCACCGATGAGCTTGGGCGCGACCTGCTCAGCCGCTTGATCTATGGCGGGCGCCTGTCGCTTGTGATGGGTATCGTTCCAGTGGTTATGGCGTTTGTCATTGGCACCACCATAGGCGTGGTGGCCGGCTTTATGGGCGGCAAAGTCAACATGGCGGTCATGCGTACGCTGGATGTGTTTTATGCATTTCCATCAGTGTTGCTGGCAGTCGCCATATCCGGTGCCATGGGGCCTGGTTTGAGCAACAGCCTGCTGGCGCTGACCATTGTGTTTATTCCGCAAATCGCCCGGGTGGCCGAAAGTGTCACTACCCAGGTCGCCCGGCTGGACTACATCGACGCTGCCCGAATGAGTGGGGCTGGTGCGTTGACGATTATTCGTGTACAGGTGCTGGGCAACGTGCTGGGGCCGGTGTTTGTCTATGCCACTGGCTTGATCAGCGTGTGCATGATTCTGGCGTCCGGCCTGTCGTTTTTGGGGCTGGGTGTGCGCCCGCCCGAGGCAGAGTGGGGCTTGATGCTCAACACCCTGCGCTCGGCGATTTTCAACAACCCGGTGGTGGCCGCTCTGCCTGGTGTCATGATTTTCATGACCTCCGTGTGTTTTAACCTGCTGGCTGATGGCATTCGCTCGGCCATGGATTTACGGCGCTAAAAGCCATGGAACACAGCATGATCTCCCATCTGCCACAGCAAGAAAATTCTGTGGATTCACTTTTACCTGCGACTGACCGTGGCGGTCCTGCCCAGCCTTTGCTGGCAGTGCGCGGTCTGGTCAAGCATTTTCCGGTCCGCGATCCGGTCTGGGTACGCCCACGACGTGCGGTGCATGCGGTAGACGGTGTCAATTTCGACGTGGCAAAAGGCGAAACTCTGGGCATTGTGGGCGAGTCAGGTTGCGGCAAGTCAACCACCGCCCGCCTGATCGCCCGGTTGCTCACACCAGATCAAGGCAAACTGGTGTTTGATGGCGAAGGTGTCGGCGAGTTTGGTGGGCTGTCACTGCCCGATTACCGCCGCAGCCTGCAGATGGTGTTTCAGGATTCGTTTGCGTCGCTCAACCCGCGCATGACGGTGGAAGACACCATCAGCTTTGGCCCGCGGGTGCATGGACTGAGCTCGGCTCAGGCATTGGCGCGCGCGCATGCGCTGCTCGACCGGGTGGGTCTGCAGGCCAGCCAGTTTGCGTCGCGCTACCCGCACGAGTTGTCGGGCGGGCAGCGTCAGCGTATCAATATTGCCCGTGCACTGGCGCTGAATCCCCGATTGCTGATTCTGGATGAAGCCGTGGCGGCCCTGGACAAATCCGTGCAGGCCCAGGTGCTTAATTTGCTGCAGGAACTCAAGGTCGAGCAGGGCCTGACCTACCTGTTCATTTCGCATGACCTGCATGTGGTGCAGTACCTGTGTGACCGCGTGATGGTGATGTATCTGGGCCAAGTGGTCGAAATCGGGCCGGTGGACCAGATCTACAACGCAGCCCGTCACCCCTACACCCAGGCGCTGCTGTCTGCTGTGCCCTCCATGGACCCTGCGCACCGTACAGCGCTACCGCCCCTGGCAGGCGATCCGCCCAACCCCATCAACCCACCTGCGGGCTGTCGGTTTCGGGACCGTTGCCCGCACGCCGAGGCTGTATGTTCGAGTACATCACCAGTGCTCGACATGTTGAACGCAGCGCATGGCTCGGTCGATACCAGCCACCATGTGGCCTGTCACATGGCCATGGCTGGTTCGGGCCATTCTGCAGCACCACGGCCCGTGCCCGCGACGGCAAGTTTTTCAGCGCTGGAGGTTGCATGACCAAAGCCCCCTTGTTGTCGGTGCAAGACCTCAATGTGACCTTTTCTGGTGCGCGGACCGTGCAAGCCCTGCATGGCGTGCATCTGGAGCTGGCGCAGGGCGAAACGCTGGGCTTGCTGGGCGAGTCAGGGTCCGGCAAAAGCGTCACATTGCGCACGCTGCTCAGGCTGAATCCGCCGCAAAGCAGCCAGGTGGAGGGCCATATTTTGGTCGATGGGCAGGACGTTTTGGCGCTCAAAGGCCCGGCTCTGCAGCATTACCGGGGTGCAGTGGTGTCCATGGTGTTCCAGGAGTCCGGGCTGGCGTTTGACCCGGTCTACACCGTGGGCCAGCAAATGGTGGAAATGATCCGCGCCCACGAGGCGGTTGACAACGCCACGGCCCACCAACGCGCCTTGCACATGCTCGAACGCGTGCAAATCCCGCAGGCCAAAAGGCGCATGGACGCCTACCCGCACGAGCTTTCAGGCGGCATGCGCCAGCGCGCCATGATTGCACTGGCCCTGTGCTGCAAGCCCAAGCTGCTGCTGGCAGACGAGCCCACCACCGCGCTCGATGCCACCGTACAGATTCAAATTTTGCTGCTGCTGCGCGAGTTGCAGCTAGAGCTAGGCATGGCGGTTATCTTCGTCACCCATGACATTGGTGCTGCTGTAGAAATATCCGACCGGCTGGCGGTCATGTATGCGGGCCGTATTGTGGAGCAGGGCAGCGTGGCCGAGGTGATTTCCCGGCCTGCGCACCCGTACACACAGGGGCTGATGCGCTCCACCGTGGCACCGGGCATGCGCGGCAAGCCACTGGCTGCCATTGTGGGTGCGCCGCCTGACCTGGCGCGCCTGCCCGCTGGTTGCGCTTTTGCGCCGCGCTGCGGTTACTCAACCGCCGCCTGCCTGGCCACAGTGCCACAGCTTGCGGGCTCGGCGCATCAGGTCGCGTGCTGGAACCCGCTGGCGCAGGCGCCTGCCACCGAAAGCGCAGCGCAGCTGGTGCCATGACAGCCGCCCGCTCCAGTCCGCCCAGTTTGTGCCAGCAGGTCTACAGCCGCCTGGCCGACGAGATTGTGTTGGGCCAGCTACTGCCCGGCACGCATCTGGACGAGCATGCCATTGCCAGCCGCTGCGGGGTCTCACGCACACCCGTGCGCGAAGCGCTCAAGCAACTGGCCGCCAGCGGCCTGGCCAATTACCGCCCGCACCGCGGCTCGGTGGTGCGCAGCCTGACATCGACAGACCTGGACCTGATGTTTGAAGCGATCGCTGAGCTGGAGTCGTCGTGCGCCCGCTACGCCGCACTGCGCATGACCGAGCCTGAGCGCAATGCCCTGCGCTCGTGCTACGCGCAGTGCCGACAAGCTGCGCTGGACCAGGACATGGAGCTGTATGACCGCATCAACCGTGAGTTTCATGGGCTGATCTTTGACGGTGCACACAACCCGTTTCTGCAGGAAACCACGGGTGCCTTGCGCCACCGCGTCATGCCGTTCAGGCGCGGGCAGTTTGCCCACCGCGAACGGCTGGAGCAGTCGCTGGTCGAGCACAGCCGGGTCGTCAATGCCATTTTGGCAGGTGACGCTGATGCAGCCGAGCGTGAAATGCGCAGCCACCTACTGTCGGCAAGTGCTGCCGTCGGGCGCCTGTCATCCATCAGCCCCAGCGCCACTTCAGAGCCCGGCGCAAGGCTGTAAAAAATGAAGTCGGGCTGGCCTGTCGTTGTGCGCGGGCGCAGCCTGTTCGATCCCAACACCCGGACAAAGCCCGACGATCCCCGGTAAACCCCAATAAATCCCGGTAAGCCCGGATAATCATGCCCCATGCACTTTAACTTTCACAACCCCTACACCTCCACCCGCACGCCACTGTTTGCCCGCAATGTGGTGTCTACCTCGCACCCGCTGGCCGCTCAGGCCGGTTTGCGCATGCGGCTTCTGGGCGGCAATGCCGTTGACGCAGCCATTGCCGCAGCGGCTGCGATGGCCGTTGTTGAGCCGGTCAGCAATGGCCTGGGCAGTGACTCGTTTTGCATGGTGTGGGACGGCAAGGAACTGCACGGCCTGAACGCCTCTGGCCGTGCACCACAAAGCTGGACACCCGGGTATTTCAAGCGCAAATACGGGGGCGACACCAGCGCGCCGCCCAAGCGTGGCATGGACTCGGTCACCGTGCCAGGCGCTGTGAGCAGCTGGGTGGCCCTGAGTGAGCGCTTTGGCAAGCTGCCGTTTGCAGATTTGCTGCAACCGGCCATTGACATTGCCGAGCGCGGCTATCTGGTCAGCCCTGTGGTGCAGGAAAAGTGGTCTGCCGCCACCGATGAACTCAAAGGTCTGCCCGGCTTTGCCGCCTCGTTTTTGCCTTGGGGCAGGGCACCGACCGTAGGTGAGCTGTTCCAGTTCAAGGCCGCTGCCAGAGGCCTGCGCGCTATTGCCGCCAGCAAAGGCCAGGCTTTTTATGGCGGTGAGATCGCCCAAGCGGTTGAAAAATTCTCCAGCCAGAACGGCGGCAGTCTGACCGTTAAAGATTTTGAAAATTACAAACCCGAGTGGGTCAAGCCGCTTGGCAAAGATTACCGGGGCCATACCCTGCACGAGATTCCGCCCAACGGGCAAGGCATTTCAGCCCTCATCGCGCTGGGCATCCTGGACCACTTTGATCTGGCCAGTCTGCCTGTGGATGGGGTAGATTCCCAGCACCTGCAGATTGAAGCCATGAAGCTGGCCTTTGCCGATACCTACAAATACGTGGCCGAGCCCTCGTCAATGGCGGTGACCCCCGCGCAAATGCTCGATGCCGCTTACCTGGCATCCCGTGCCAAACTCATTGACATGAAAAAAGCACAGGACTTCGGTGCCGGCAACCCGGTCAAGGGCGGCACGATCTACCTCAGCGCTGCCGACGAAGACGGCATGATGGTGAGCTTTATTCAAAGCAACTACATGGGTTTTGGCTCGGGTTGTGTCGAGCCTGAGTTTGGTGTCAGCCTGCAAAACCGCGGCCATGCGTTTGGCCTTGACGCAGGCATCAACCAGGTGGCTCCGGGCAAACGGCCGTTTCACACCATCATTCCGGCCTTTTTGACCAAAGATGGCCAGCCGGTCATGTCCTTTGGCGTGATGGGTGCCAACATGCAGCCGCAGGGCCACCTGCAAACCCTGGTGCGCATGCTGGACTACAAGCAAAGCCCGCAGGCCGCCTGCGACGCACCGCGCTGGCGCTACAACGCCGGTTTTGAGATCAATGTCGAAGGCGCCATGAACGCGGCTTGTGTGCAGGGCCTGGCCGAGCGCGGCCACCGCATGGAGGTCATCAATGACTCGTATCAGGACTTCGGTGCCGGCCAGTTCATCTGGCGCGCGGGTGACCCGAAGGTCGAGGGTTATGTGGCGGCCAGTGATTCACGGCGTGACGGCCAGGCAGTCGGGTTTTAAGCGTCCGTTCAACTTTCCGACAGCATCTTTCCAAAGCACCGTTTGAGTCATTTTTCAGAACCAAAAGAGCCTCCAGCGCATAGATTGCCTGGGCTGTCAGCTATAAAAACCATAGCAGGCAGAAAAAACATGACGACCGGCTTGCTGCTGGCGCTGTGTGGCTCGATCGCGTTCAGCGGCAAGGCCATCATCGTCAAGCTGGCTTACCATTACGGCGTGGATGCGGTCACGCTCATCATGTTTCGCATGCTGTTTGCGTTTCCGGTGTTCGTGCTGATGGCGTGGTGGGCCAGCCGGGGCAAGGCAGCACTCTCGCGCCGGGACTGGCTGGGCGTGCTCTGGCTGGGTTTTACGGGCTACTACCTGGCGAGTTTTCTCGACTTTGCTGGCCTGGCTTATGTCAGCGCCTCGCTGGAGCGGCTGATTTTGTACCTCAACCCCACGCTGGTCATGTTGCTGGGCTTCGTGCTTTACAAGCGCCGGGTGTTGACGCGGCAAGTGGTCGGCACGGCCATCAGCTACTGTGGTGTGGTGCTGGTGTTTGGCCACGAACTCACCCTGCAGGGCGTGGGGGAGCGCACCGATACCGCCTGGGGTGCACTACTGGTGTTTTCAAGTGCGGTCAGCTACGCCGTCTATCTGGTGTACAGCGGCGAAATGGTCAAACGCCTGGACGCCCTGCGGCTGGTAGGGCTGGCCAGTGCGGTGGCATGTGTGCTGTGCATCCTGCAATTTTTGCTGCTGCGCCCGCTCAGTGCTGCGCAGGCAGTGGCACCCGAAGTGATCTGGCTGTCACTCCTCAACGCCAGCGTCTGTACCGTGACCCCGGTGCTGATGGTCATGATGGCGATTGAGCGCATCGGTGCCAGCATGGCCGCACAAACCGGCATGGTCGGGCCGATGTCCACCATCTTGATGGGTGTGCTGATTCTGGGTGAGCCCTTCACGGCGTGGGTCGGGGCTGGCACGGTGCTGGTGATTGCAGGCATTTTTGTGTTTAGTCGGGCACGCGCCTGACTCCAGCGCATACGTTGCCTGACTTTTATTTTTTCTTTTTCACTGCAGCGGGCAAGGGCCTGTTACTCGCTGCTGGCACGGCTACCTGAGCCGTCGCTGCACGCTCTGACACAGCCAGTTTGTCCATGCGTTGGGCCACAGTCACAGCTGCCTGGCCGGAATAGCCGTCCAGCCGGTTGCCCATGGCCAGCTCCAGCTGGTCAAGTCGCAATTGCGGTGCCGGGTGCGTACTGAGCGATAACGCAAACAGCGCATCGTCCGGTGCTGCAGTGCGCAACTGCTGCAGCACGGCCACCAGACCATAAGGGTCAAACCCGGCACGTGCCGCCAGTGCCACGCCGGTGCGGTCAGCGTCCAGCTCGTCGTCCTGGTCCAGGCCCTTGGTGTAAATATTGCGGCCCAGCGCCATCAACTGGCTGGACACCATACCCCCCAGATTATTTTTAAACTGTGAGCTGATCGCCTGCGTGAGCAAGCCGGTACGCGCTGCCTTGTTCAGGGCAATCAGGTGGTGTCTGGCTGTGACGTGGCTGATCTCATGCGCCAGAATCCCCGCCAGCTCGCTTTCATCAGCGACACGGTCCACCAGGCCTTTGGTCACAAAAACATAGCCCCCCGGCGCGGCAAACGCATTAAAGCCAGGGTCGTCGAGCACCGCAAAAGTCCAGGGCAGATTCGGGCGGGGTGATTGCAGGCTGATCCAGCGGCCCAGCTGGTTGATGTAGCGCTGCATTGCCATGTCGGGCAACAGCGGTTTGCTGCCCAGCAGCAGCGCGGCCAGCTGCTGGCCGATCTGGATTTCCCGTGGCTCATCAATCTGGTCCAGGGACTGCGCAAGCAGCCCGAAAAGGTCTGCTGCGCGGCCCGCTTGCGGCGGCGCACCGGGTGCCAGCGCACCGCCCATCAAGGCATTGGCCAGACCGGCTGCCGTATTGGGTGGCGTGGCAGGCAGCGCAGGCGGGGCAGCAGCGCCGTTCATGAGGGACTGAAACAGGCTAAGCGCTCTAGCGGCATCCTGTGCCTGGGCGGCGGTGTGCAGGCCGACGACAAGCAGGGCCGCAGCCATCAGCATGTGAATTTTTGGCTTTAAATAGGGGTGCATGGTCATGGCGGGCATTCAGCGGTCTGAGGAGGGGAAAGTTGCGCGACCTGCGGCATCCGCAGGGGCAGCCATGGGCGCTACAGGCAGGGGCAGGGCATCCACAGGCCGACTCACAAGCATGGACACACTCGCAAACTGCCGGGCTTGTACCGCGTCTTGCCGCAGGGCATCCGCCTGCGCCAGGCCCGCCATATCGGGCTGCGCGCTGGCAAGGTTTTCCGCGCCCAGGCCACGTATGCCGAGCGTTGAGGTCGCTACTGCACCGCCCTGCGGCTGGACGCTGCTTTTATTGAAAAATCCCGAAATGCTGCGCAGTGCGCTTACACCGATGTTGCCCGTGCCCGTGCCCGTGCCCGTGCCAGTGCCAGTGCCAGTGCCAGTGCCAGTGCCAGTGCCTGGACCTGGACCTGACCCCTGCTGCGCACCCACAGAATTCACGTCAAAGATGTGAATCCAGCCCTGCGATCCGTCAGCCATGCGCACCTTGATCCATGGACCTTTCCGGTCCCCGAGCCGTATGACGGCGGTTTGCACCGGCAGCGCCGTCAGCCCGCGCGCGTCTTCAGCGGGCGCGTCACGCAGGATCGCCTGACGCTTGATGACAACCACCCCGGTCTGTGCAAGCGCCGTGCCAGCAAATGCCAGCAAGCAAGCCAGACTGGCAGCCAGCGGCAGCTTGAATGGCCGCGTGAATTTACTCAGTATCATGGCTTGGTTGCTCCCCGCGATGTCGGCGTGATGGTTTTTGACAGTGTTTCTATTTCAAGGAATTATTATGGATTTGGGTATTGCAGGCAAATGGGCGCTGGTGTGTGGTGCCAGCAAGGGTTTGGGTCTGGGTTGCGCCCAGGCACTGGTGCGTGAGGGTGTCAACGTGCTTATCGTCGCCCGGGGTGCTGAACTGTTGCAGGCGGCTGCTACAAAATTAATAGCTGGAAGCCCGCGTCAAGACTGCCCTGAAGTGCTATTTGTTGCTGCAGACATCACAACAGTCGAAGGCCGTGCTGACGTGTTTGCCGTGCGCCAGGATTTCGACATTGTGGTCACCAACGCGGGTGGCCCGCCGCCGGGTGACTTTCGCGACTGGGACCGCGCGGCCTGGATCAAGGCGGTTGACGCCAACATGCTCACGCCGATCGAGCTGATCAAGGCCACGGTCGATGGCATGGCTGCTCGGGGTTTTGGCCGCATCATCAACATCACCTCCAGCGCGGTCAAAGCGCCGATTGACATTCTGGGCTTGAGCAACGGCGCACGCAGCGGTCTGACCGGTTTTGTGGCGGGCGTGGCGCGCAGCCCGCTGGCCGCGCAGGGGGTCACCATCAACAACCTCCTGCCCGGTGCGTTTGACACCGACCGGCTCCGGGGCACCATGCAGGGTGCCGCTACAAAAAGCGGCCAACCCATCGAAGCCATCATGGCTGCGAGGCGAAAAAACATCCCGGCCCAGCGCTTTGGCACGCCTGAAGAGTTCGGTGCGATCTGTGCGTTTTTATGCAGCACGCATGCCGCCTACATGACAGGGCAAAATGTGCTGGCCGACGGCGGGGCTTTCGCAGGAACTTTTTAAATCGACTTAAACACGACAGCAGTCTGCGGCTTATGAATAAATGGGCGCCATTTAAATCACGATTCACGGATTGTCTGTTTGCACAATTGAGCCGTAAAGCACAGTTGTACTGAGTTGTTCACAAATCCCTGGGCAAGTGGAGGTACCTGAATGGACTTTCTGACGTCACTGGTCGCTAGAAACGGTTATTTGCCGCATGGCTATTGTTTCGTGTGGTCTCCTGGACTGCTCTGGACCATGGTGGTTGCAGATGCGACCATTGCGCTTGCCTATTTTTCGATTCCCATCGCGCTGGTGAGCTTTGTGCGCAGGCGGCGTGATGTGTCTTTCGGATGGTTGCTGCTGCTGTTCAGTGCCTTCATTTTTTCATGTGGTGTCACCCATGTGATGGACATCTGGACCATCTGGCAGCCCGACTATGGTCTCCAGGCGATTGCCAAAGCCTTGACGGCCGTTATTTCCCTGGTCACGGCAGTCGCTCTTTGGCCACTCATTCCGAGAGCTCTGAAGATACCTTCCGTGACCCAGCTGCAGACGGTGGTTGGATCGCTTGAAGCAGAGGCCGACAAGCGCCAAAAAGCAGAGCAAAACCTGCTGGAGGCACAGCAAAGCCTGGCGCTGACCCTGGCCAGTATTGGTGCTGGCTTTATTGCCACAGACCGCAGCGGGCGGGTAAC